>NZ_JBSGAI010000042.1:0-98089 GCF_053600695.1 Amycolatopsis sp. NPDC005003
AGCCGACCACCGCGATGCCGTCGGGGTCGAGCGTGAGCTGCACCGCGTCCCCGGTGCGCAGGTCCGACGCCGCTGGGGCTACCGCGTCCACAGTGCCAGCCAGCCCTCCGCGGACTCGGGGCCCCAGCGAGGCGTCCGGGCGAGGATCTCGGTGCCGGGGCTCGCGGCCGCGCGGGCCCCGGCTTCGATGTCCTTCGTCATCGCCTCGGTGGTGTTGCAGTTGGTGACGACGATCCTCATCGGTGTTTCCTCGACACCACGTAGTAAAGCGCCGCGGACGACGCCGTGCCGATGAACCACGAGTACGGCGCGGCCGGGGCGAAGAACGGCACCAGCGCGATGACGGCGGACAGCGCCGCGGTCGGGAAGAACGTCACCAGCGCGCGCGGATTCACCCGCGGGTAGCTCCCGCCGTCGACGAACAGCTGGGCGACGTCGACCTTTCCGCGCCGGATCAGGTAGTAGTCGACGATCATGATGCCGAACAGCGGGCCGAGGAACGCGCCGAGCCCGCCGAGGAAGTAGTTGACCACCGCCGGCGAGGAGTACAGCTTCCACGGCAGCACGCACAGGGCCGCGACGGCGCTGATCATCCCGCCGATGGTGAAGGTGATCCGCTTCGGCCAGATGTTCGCCAGGTCGTAGGCGGGGGAGACGAAGTTCGCGACGATGTTGACGCCCATGGTGGCGATGGCGAACGTCAGCGCGCCGACGATGAGCACCGGCGTGCTGTGCACCTTGGCCAGCAGCTCGGCGGGGTCGGTGATCGCCTCGCCGAACACCTGCATGCTGCCCGCGGTGACGATCACCGACAGCAGCGCGAACGCCGTCGAGTTGATCGGCAGGCCCCAGAAGTTGCCGCGCTTCACGGTCTTCTGGTCCGGGGCGAACCGGGAGAAGTCGCAGAAGTTGAGCATGAGCGTGCCGTAGGTGGCCAGGATGAGCCCGGCCGCGCCGAACCACTGCCGGATCTGCTCGCCGGTCGACAGCTGCTTCGGGCTGCTGGTGAAGGAGATGTTCCAGTGCCCGGCGGCGAGGATCCAGACGGCGAGGGCGATCATCACGACCCAGATCGCCGGGCCGCACCAGTCCTGGAACTTGCGCACGGACTCCATGCCGCGGGTCAGGATCAGCGCCTGCACCGCCCACAGCGCGACGAAGCAGATCCAGCCGAGCGCGTGCAGGCCGAGGAAACCGTGTTCGGTCCACGGTTTCAGGCCCGGGTCGATGGCGAGCACGAGCAGCGTGATGGCCACGCTCGCGAGGTAGGTCTGGATGCCGTACCAGAAGATCGCGATGATCGCCCGGATCAGCGCGGGCAGGTTGGCGCCGAACGTGCCGAAGCTGATCCGCGCGACGACCGGGAACGGCACACCGGTGCGCTGGCCGATCCGGCCCATCAGGTTCATGCCGACGTAGATGATGATGAACCCGAACAGCAGGGCGGTGAACACCTGCCAGGCCGACAGGCCGAGCACGAACAGGCCGGCCGCGAACGTGTAGTTGCCGAGGTTGTGCACGTCGGACATCCACAGCGCGAAGATGTCGTAGACCTTCCACCGGCGTTCCTTCGCGGGGGCGAGGTCTTCGTTCCAGAGGCGGGGATCGGGCGGCGGAGTCGTCTCTTGAGAGGATTCCGTGAGCGGGGCGGCGGTCATGAGGCCCTCCGATCGACGTGCAAGGACGGCGATTTGGGATACCAAACTTTGGAATCCCAAATATCGCCCCGGCTTCTGCCGGAGTCAACCCTCCGGCCGATAAACTCGTGTTACGGCCGGTTACGGCGGTGTTGAAGGAGGGGCGCGGTGAACGAGCGGCAACCCCTCGCGGCCACCCGGCAGCGGGTCCGCGAGGAGCTGCGCGAACGGATCCTGACCGGCCGGCTCCGCCCGGGCGACAGGCTGGTCGAGCGCGAGCTGGCCGAAGACCTCGGCGTGTCCAGGGTGCCGGTGCGCGAGGCCATCCGCAGCCTGGAGGCCGAGGGCTTCCTCGTCGTCCAGTCGCCGCGGCGGGTCGTCGTCCGGCAGCTGGCGCGAGTCGACGTCGAGGAGCTGTTCGACGTCCGCGAGGCCTTGGAGGGGCTGGCCGCCGGGCTGGCGGCGTCCCGTGCGGGCGCGCCCGAGCTGAAGGGGCTCGAGCGCACCCTCGCCGACGCCGCCCGCGCCACGGCCCGCGGCGACGCCGCCCGGATCACCGTGCTGAACTCGCGCTTCCACGACGAGATCGTCACCATCGCCGGCAATGCCCTGCTCTCCACCATGCTCCAGCCCCTCGAGGGCAGGCTCCGCTGGCTCACGAGCCAGAACGAGCACTGGGCCGAGCTGCTCGACGAGCACCGCCGGCTCTTCGACGCGATCGCGTCGGGGGACGCCGACCGGGCGAAGAACTCCGCGGTCGAGCACGTGCGGGTGAACCGCGAGGTGACGCTGCGTTCGCTCTTCGGTGAAGAACCCGGTGAGCGGCCCGCGGGCTGAGTGCCGTCCGGTTTGGCGAGGAATGCGCATGTGCGCCCGGTTTTTCAGCCATTCGCACCAACGGTGATCCGACTTTGGGCCGTGCCACGCCGCCGAACGGCCGCTTACGGTCTTCGGCCACCGGTCTCGCCGACCGGGGTCCCCGCCGTCCGGGAGGTTCACCGTGCGTAGTGCCCCAGTACTGGCCGCCGCCTTCACCCTCGCCCTGACCGTCACCGGCGTCGCCGAGGCGGCGCCCGCAGGCCACACCCACGCCCAGCGCGTCTGCTCGGTCGCGCCGGCCGGGTTCGCGGCCTGCAACGCCTGGATCAACACCGACACCGCCTTCGCCGCGGCCGCCACGCCGTCCGGGCTCGGCCCGGCCGACCTGCTCTCGGCGTACAACCTCGGCTCGCTCGCGGGCAGCGCGGGCGCCGGCCGCACGATCGCCATCGTGGACGCCTACGACGCCCCGACCGCCTTCGCCGACGTCAACGTGTACCGCGCCCAGTACGGCATCCCCGCGCTCGCGTCCTGCACGCCGTCGTCGGTCGACGCGAGCACCACGCCGTGCTTCGCCAAGGCCGACCAGAACGGCGGCACCGGCTACCCGCGCAAGGACGGCGGCTGGGCCCAGGAGATCTCGCTCGACCTCGACATGGCCTCGGCGATCTGCCCCAAGTGCAACATCCTGCTGGTCGAGGGCACCTCGTCGAGCTTCGCCAACCTCGGCACCGCGGTGAACACCGCCGTCCGGCTCGGCGCCGAAGTGGTCAGCAACAGCTACGGCGGCGGCGAGTTCTCCGGCGAGGCGAGCTCCGAAGGGCAGTACTTCAACCACCCCGGCGTGGCGATCACGGTCAGCTCCGGCGACTCCGGCTACGGCGTCGAGTTCCCGGCCGCGTCCCGGTACGTCACCGCGGTCGGCGGCACCAGCCTGAAGAAGGCGTCGAACACCCGCGGCTGGAGCGAGACGGCGTGGAGCGGCGCGGGCAGCGGCTGCTCGGCGTACATCACCAAGCCGTCGTGGCAGACCGACAGCGGGTGCGCCAAGCGCACGGTCGCCGACGTCAGCGCCGTCGCCGACCCGGCCACCGGCGTCGCGGTCTACGACAGCACGGCCTACCAAGGCCGCTCCGGCTGGCTGGTGTTCGGCGGCACGAGCGTCGCGGCGCCGGTCGTCGGCGGCGTCTACGCGCTGGGCGGTGTCAGCGGTGTCACGGGGGCGAACACTGTGTACTCGCACACATCGTCGCTCAACGATGTGAGCGGCGGCAGCAACGGCTCGTGCGGCGGCAGCTACCTCTGCACCGCCGTGACCGGCTACGACGGCCCGACCGGGCTCGGCACCCCGAACGGAGCCGCCGCCTTCTGAGTGCTTCCCGCGTAAGGGCCATCACGTCGGCGGCGGCACGCCCACGTGGTGGCCCCTCACTCTGAGCACTAACATGATCACCGTACCCGCGCATCCCGAGCGGACGTGGCATATCCGACACCCCCGAGAAGCCCCGCCAACAGGCGCTTCCCAGCGGCTTCATGGGAAATTCACAGAATGGGTGGCAAGTCTGACAACGTGAAGCACGCCGACGACGGTGCCGGATCGGCGGCACGATGACGACCGCCCAGGCCACACTCGAAGCCCCCGCCCGCAGCACGAGACCGGGCGGCAAAGCGCCCTACCTCCACCAGATCGACCTGTTCCGGTTGATCACGTTCGCCTGCGTCATCCTCATCCACGTGGTGGGCGCGACGAACTTCGCGCAGGACGTCGGCGCCAACGCCGTCGAGACGCCGCTGCACTTCACCCGCGAGGCCTTCTTCGCGCTCACCGGGTTCGTGCTCGTGTTCCAGAACCGCCGCCGCGAGTTCACCGCCGGCGACTTCTGGCGACGGCGGCTCCCGCTGGTGGCCACGCCCTACCTCGCGTGGTCGATGTTCTTCTGGGCGTACGGCCTGGTGACCGGCGAGCAGCAGCCGGGCTCGCTCGAGGCGTCGATGCGCCTGCTGCTGAAGGACCTCGTCACCGGCGGGGCCTGGTACCACCTGTACTTCCTGCTCGTGACGATGCAGGTCTACCTGCTGTTCCCGGTGCTGGTGAAGCTCCTGCGGGCGACCGAGGGCAAGCACAAGTGGCTGCTGCTCGGCAGCGGGCTGGTGCAGGTCGGCGTGACGCTGTTCATGACTTATCAGCCGTTCGGGGTGAGCTACGAGACGATCACCCACCTGTACGGCACGATCCTGCCGTACCAGTTCTACACGCTGTTCGGTGCCGTGGTGGCCATGCACTTCGAGACGGTGCACGCCTGGGTGGGGCGCCACCGGCTGCTGCTCGGCGGCGCGCTGGTGGCGGTGCTGGCCGGCACCGAGTGGTTCTACTTCCGAACTGTCCACAGTGGAACGTTCCCCCAGGTGGCCAGCGATCCGTTCCAGCCGTACCTGATCCCGTGGTTCCTCACCGTCATCGCCGCGATCTACGCGTTCACCACCAGGTGGGCGGCACGCCGCCGCGAAGGCGGCCGCGGCGCCCGGGTGGTCTCGTGGGCGGCGAACCGGTCGTTCAGCATCTTCCTCGTGCACCCGCTCGCCCTGGCGCTGCTCGGGCCGGCGATCCCGCACGTCGCGGAGCGGTTCGGCGCGCCGTGGCTCAGCGTGATCATCTACGTGGCGACGATCGTCCTGACCATCCTGATCGTGGAGGTCCTGCGGCGGTTGCCGGGGAGCCGGGCGCTCACGGGCCGCCCGCGGCTGCGGTCGGTGAAGGCTGCGGCTTAGTCACCCGGGTGGGTGGCTCAGGTCATATCCGGCGGCTCGGGCGAGTCACAGCGCGCGGATCCGCAGGAGTGGGATATGCTGGCGGCCCGTGGGACTTCAGTCACGGGCAACCAAGTACGTCTTTGTCACCGGAGGCGTCGCCTCCTCTCTGGGTAAGGGACTCACGGCTTCCAGCCTCGGTCAGCTCCTTACCGCGCGCGGGCTTCGCGTCACGATGCAGAAGCTCGACCCCTACCTCAACGTCGACCCCGGGACGATGAACCCGTTCCAGCACGGTGAGGTGTTCGTCACCGACGACGGCGCCGAGACCGACCTCGACATCGGCCACTACGAGCGGTTCCTCGACCGCGACCTCGACGGCAAGGCCAACGTCACCACCGGCCAGGTCTACTCCGAGGTGATCGCCAAGGAACGCCGCGGCGAGTACCTCGGCGACACCGTGCAGGTCATCCCGCACATCACCGACGAGATCAAGGCCCGGATCACCGCGGCCGCCGGGCCGGACGAGACCGGCCAGTCGCCGGACGTCGTGATCACCGAGGTCGGCGGCACGGTCGGCGACATCGAGTCCCTGCCGTTCCTGGAGGCCTGCCGCCAGGTCCGCCACGACGTCGGCCGCGACCACTGCTTCTTCCTGCACGTCTCGCTGGTGCCGTACCTGGCGCCGTCGGGCGAGCTGAAGACCAAGCCGACCCAGCACTCGGTCGCCGCGCTGCGCAACATCGGTATCCAGCCGGACGCGCTGGTCTGCCGGGCCGACCGGGAGATCCCGGAGGACCTCAAGCGCAAGATCGGCCTGATGTGCGACGTCGACACCGAGGCCGTCATCGCCTGCCCGGACGCGCGGTCCATCTACGACATTCCGAAGGTCCTGCACGGCGAGGCCCTCGACGCCTACGTCGTCCGCCGCCTAGGCCTGCCGTTCCGCGACGTCGACTGGACGGTGTGGGGTGACCTGCTCGACCGGGTGCACAACCCGAGCGAGATCGTCCGGATCGCCGTCGTCGGCAAGTACATCGACCTGCCGGACGCCTACCTCTCGGTCACCGAGGCCCTGCGTGCGGGCGGGTTCGCCCACCGCGCCAAGGTCGAGATCGTCTGGGTCGCCTCCGACGACGCGCAGACCGCGTCCGGCGCCGCGTCCGTGCTGTCCGATGTGGACGGTGTGCTGATCCCGGGCGGGTTCGGCATCCGCGGCATCGAGGGCAAGGTCGGCGCGATCGAGTACGCCCGCACCCGCGGCGTCCCGCTGCTCGGCCTGTGCCTCGGCCTGCAGTGCATGGTCATCGAGGCGGCCCGGCACCTGGCCGGCATCACCGACGCCGGCTCGTCGGAGTTCGACGAGAACACCAAGCACCCGGTGATCTCGACCATGGCCGACCAGCGTGACGTCGTCGCGGGTGAGCGGGACATGGGCGGCACCATGCGCCTGGGCGCGTACCCGGCGAAGCTCAAGGCGGGTTCGCAGGTCGCGAAGGCGTACGGCACCACCGAGGTCTCCGAGCGGCACCGGCACCGCTACGAGGTCAACAACGCCTACCGCAAGCAGCTCTCGGACGCGGGGCTCGTGTTCTCCGGCACCTCGCCGGACGACCACCTGGTCGAGTTCGTCGAGCTGCCCGCCGACAAGCACCCGTTCTTCGTCGGCACGCAGGCGCACCCCGAGCTGAAGAGCCGCCCGACCCGGCCGCACCCGCTGTTCAGCGCGTTCGTCAAGGCCGTGGTGGACCGCAAGGTCGCCGAGCGGCTGCCGGTCGAGCTGCCCGAGGCCCCGGTGGCGGCCCGGTGACCGCGCCGGGCGAGCACGAGTTCAGCGTCGCCTCGAGCCGGGACGTCCACATCGGACGGGTCGTCGGCCTGCGCATCGACGACGTCGTGATGCCGGGTGGCGGCACTGCCGTCCGCGAGGTGATCGAGCACCTCGGCGCGGTGGCGATCGTCGCGCTGGACGACGAGCAGCAGGTCACGCTCATCCACCAGTACCGGCACCCGATCGGGCACCGGCTGTGGGAGCTGCCCGCCGGCCTGATCGACCACCTCGGCGAGGACCCGGTCGGCACGGCCAAGCGCGAGCTCGTCGAAGAGGCCGGCCTGGCCGCTTCGGACTGGGTGACCCTGGTCGACGTCGCGGCGTCGCCCGGCTTCACCGACGAGGTCGTCCGGGTCTTCCTGGCCCGTGGACTGTCCGATGTGGATCGCGAGGTGCTCGGCGAGGAGGAGGCGGACCTGGTGATCCGCAAGTTCCCGCTCGCCGAGGCGGTCCGGATGGCGCTGGCCGGCGAGCTGCTGAACGGCGCCACCGTGTCCGGCGTGCTGGCCACCCACGCGGTGCTCACCGGCGCGGCGCCGGCCCGCCCGGCGGACGCTCCGTGGGAGGACCGGCCGACGGCGTTCGCCAAGCGCAAAGAAGCCTGAACCGCTCCGCTGCGCCCCGGCTCAGGGGCGCAGCGGGCGGCCTTCGGCGTCCGTCCCGCCGTTGACCAGCAGCATGATGCCGTCGATGATCGGCCAGAACACGCCGACTCCGGTGCAGAAGGTGGCGAAGAGCTGGGCGACGCCCAGGCCGGTCTGGCCGGTGTAGAACCGGCCGACGCCGAAGGGCAGCACGATCTGCAGCACCCCGGCCACCGTCCTCGACCGGGGCGAGTACACCACCGGCGGCGGCCCGTACGGCATCGCCACGGGCGCCGAGGGCGGCGCGTACACCTGCGTCGGCATCTGCGCGGGGCCCGCCGGCGGCCCGAAGAAGCCCGGGTGCGGGTGCGGCAGGTCGCGGAACAGCGGCCGCAGGTCACCCAGCGTCATCGCCGCGTAGGCGTCGGTCACCCGGGACTCGTACTCGTCCGGGCTGATGCGGCCCATGCCGAAGTGATCGGCCAGCAGCCTGGCTGCCTCCTCGCGCTCGGCCGTGCCGATGCGGAGTTCGTCGGACCCCATGGATCCACCGTAACCGAGCGGGGTTTCTGCCGGGTCACGAGCGCCGGGCGGCCTAAGGTGACGGCGTGGCAGCCCCGGGCAGCACGGACGGCGTGATCGCCGCGTACCTCGACCACCTGGTCGTCGAACGCGGGACCGCGCGCAACACCCTGGACAGCTACGCCCGCGACCTGCGCCGGTACGCCGCGCACCTGGACGGCCTGGGCGTCGCGAAGATCGCCGACGTCACGTCCGCGCACGTCACGGCCTTCGGCGCCGCCCTGCGGGAGGGCGACGACGAGCACAAGCCGCTCGCGGCGTCGTCCGCCGCGCGGGCCCTGGTCGCCGTGCGAGGCCTGCACAAGTTCGCGCACGCCGAGGGCCTCACCGAGCACAACCCGGCCCGGGAGGTCCGGCCGCCGACGCCGGCGAAGCGCCTGCCCAAGGCGCTGCCGGTCGACGACGTGCTGCGGCTGCTGGAGACCCCGCCGCCGGACGGCGAACGCCCGCTGCGCGACCGGGCGCTGCTCGAGCTGCTCTATTCCACCGGGGCCCGGATCTCCGAGGCGGTCGGCCTGGACGTCGACGACGTCGATGCCGGCGAACGCACGGTGCTGCTCGACGGCAAGGGCGGCAAGCAGCGGCTGGTGCCGATCGGCCGTCCCGCGCTCGCCGCGCTGCACGCCTACACCGTCCGCGCCCGCCCGGCGCTGGCCGCGCACGGGCGGGGGACGGCGGCGCTGTTCCTCAACGCCCGCGGCAGCCGGCTCTCGCGGCAGAGCGCGTGGCAGGTCCTCAAGGACACCGCCGAACGGGCGGGTATCAAAGCCGCGGTGTCGCCGCACACGCTCCGCCACTCCTTCGCCACGCACCTGCTCGAAGGCGGCGCCGATGTCCGCGTCGTCCAAGAACTCCTCGGCCACGCCTCGGTGACGACGACCCAGGTGTACACGCTGGTCACGGTCAATACCTTGCGCGAGGTGTACGCGACGGCGCACCCGCGAGCGTTGGGCTAGACAGCCCTATAGAGCGTGAAGGGCCTTCGTAGCCTGCACCGACGGTCGAGTGACATTGCCCCGTCGAGTCCGGCGCGTTGCTTTGCCGGGGCTCCGACTCCGCGCATAGGCTGCGGCGGACGCTGACGAACAAGGAGCTTTCGCGCCATGTCGACACCGAACCAGCCGGCCGTACCGGCCGAGTCCGCCGGGTCGGCGGCGGCGAACCTCAGCCAGGTCACCATCGCGACACCGATCGACCACGACGGCGACGATCAGCAGGAGCGCAACGGCAAGAAGGTGAAGCTCGAGGGCATCGGGCCCACCGGCCGCCCGATCCGCGAGCACCCCGATCCGGCCCCGCTCGACAAGCACGGCCCGGCCAAGATCATGGCGATGTGCAACCAGAAGGGCGGCGTCGGCAAGACGACGTCGACCATCAACCTGGGTGCCGCCCTCGCCGAGTACGGGCGGAAGGTGCTGCTCGTCGACTTCGACCCGCAGGGCGCGCTCGCCGTCGGCCTCGGCATCCAGCCGCACGAGCTGGACCAGACGGTCTACAACGCCATCATGGAGCGGTCGGTCAGCGCCACCGACGTGCTGATGAAAACCCGCGTCGACGGCGTTGACCTGCTGCCGAGCAACATCGACCTGTCCGCGGCGGAGGTCCAGCTCGTCGCTGAGGTAGGGCGCGAGCACACGTTGTTACGGGTCCTGCGTCCGGTCATGAACGACTACGACTATGTTCTTGTCGACTGCCAGCCCTCGCTCGGCTTGCTCACGGTGAACGCGCTGACCGCCGCGGACGGCGTGATCATCCCGCTGGAGTGCGAGTTCTTCAGTCTGCGAGGCGTCGCCCTCCTGATCGACACCATCGAGAAGGTGCAGGAACGCCTCAACCCCAAACTGGACATAGTCGGGATTCTCGCCACCATGTACGACCCGAGAACCCTGCATTCGAAGGAGGTCATGGCTCGCGTGGTGGAGGCATTCGGCGAGACCGTGTTCGACACGGTCATCAACCGCACCGTGCGGTTCCCCGAGACGACGGTCGCGGGTGAGCCGATCACGACCTGGGCGCCCAAGTCGGCCGGCGCGGCGGCGTACCGCCAGCTGGCCCGCGAGGTGATCGCTCGGTGAGCAGGCGCGCTTCCCTGCCCGGAGCGTCGGAACTCTTCAGGATCACCTCCAGTCCCGCCCTCGATCTCCCTCCCCAGGCACCCCCCGAGCCCGTTGAGAAACCTCAGCCGAAGCCTTCGGGTAACGGCCGGGCCGACCAGCTCGCCCGCAGCGCGGCCCCGCACGGCTCGGGCCGGACCAAGCACGACGCGAAGATCACCGTGTACGTCTCGGGCGACGAGCTCGTCGCCATGGAGCAGGCCCGGTTGACGCTGCGTGCGAAGCACGACCTGGTCGTCGACCGCGGCCGGCTGGTCCGGGAGGCGGTGGCGGTGCTGCTGGCCGACTTCGACCAGAACGGCGAGGAATCGGTGCTGGTGCAGCGGCTGCGGGTGGTCGGCTCAGACGGCGGCGAAACCGAGGGCTGATGGACGAGCCGGCACCGGCTCCGGAGGACCAGGTACCCGAAGAGCACCAGACGGTGCACGGCGGGATGATCCCCGAAGGCGTCAACACCGAAGAACTGAGCACGTCGAAGTTCAAGGTGCGGCTGGCCAACTTCGAAGGACCGTTCGACCTGCTGCTGCAGCTGATCTCGCAGCACCAGCTCGACGTCACCGAAGTGGCGTTGCACCGGGTCACCGACGACTTCATCGCGTACACGCGGGCGCTGGGCACCGACTGGAACCTCGACGAGACGACGGAGTTCCTGGTCATCGCGGCGACGCTGCTGGACCTCAAGGCGGCGCGGCTGCTGCCGTCGGCCGAGGTGGAGAGCGAAGACGATCTCGCGCTGCTCGAAGCCCGCGACCTGCTGTTCGCGCGGATCCTGCAGTACCGCGCGTACAAGCAGGTGGCGGCGCTGTTCGGCGAGCTGGAGCAGAACGCGCTGCGGCGCTACCCGCGGTCGGTGGCGCTGGAGGAGCGGTTCGTCGGGCTGCTGCCCGAGGTGATGCTGGGCGTGACGCCGCAGAAGTTCGCCGACATCGCCGTCGCGGTGTTCCGGCCGAAGCCGCCGCCGACAGTGTCGATCGCCCACATCCACATGGGCCGCATTTCGGTGCGCGAGCACGCGGCGATCCTGCGGGTGATGCTGGCCGAACGCGGCCAGGCGACGTTCGGGGAGCTGGTCGACGACTGCGAGCACACGGTGGAGATCGTGGCGCGCTTCCTGGCGCTGCTGGAGCTCTACCGCGAGGCGACGGTGCAGTTCGAGCAGAGCGAGGCACTGGCCGAGCTGCACGTCCGCTGGACGGGCGGCACGAAGGAAGAAGCCTCCGCGGCGGCCGAGCTGGACCGCGCGTTCGGAGACGAAGAGGAGTACGGGTGAGCCCGGAGAACGACGAGCAGGTTTCCCCGCCCGAACCGCCGGAGATCCCGGTCGACGCGCCGGCCGAGGAGCCGCCGGCGGCCGAGGAAACGCCGGCGGCCGAGGTCGAGGCGCCCGAACCGCCCCCGGCCGAGCCGGCGGAGGCCGCGGCGGAGCTGGCGCTGGACGAGGCACTGTCGGGCGAGCCGGTGACCGAGGACGGCGAGCCGGTGGAGCCCCTCGCGGTGGAAGAAGCGGCCGCCGAGGACGCGCCCGCCGAGCCCGAAGCGCCTGCCGAGGCCGCCGCCGGGCCGGGCGAGCCTGCGCCCGCTGAGACTGCTGTCGAGCCGACCGAGCCGGAAGCGCCTGCCGAGGCTGCTGCCGGGCCGGGTGAGGCTGCGCCCGCCGAGGCTGGTGCCGAGCCGACCGAGTCCGAAGCGCCTGCCGAGCCCGAGCCCGACCCCGCCGACCCCGAGTCCGACCTGGTCGCCGCCGGTGACTCCGACTCCATGCCGGACGTCACCTCCGACGAGACCCTCGAAGCCGCGCTCGAAGCGCTGCTGCTCATCGTCGACTCGCCCGCCGGCGAAGAACTGCTGGCCGACACCCTCGGCCAGCCCAAGTCGCGGATCGTCGTCGCGCTGCGCACCATGGCGCAGAAGTTCACCGACCGGAACTCCGGGATCGACCTGCGGCGCGTCGGCGAAGGGTGGCGGTTCTACACTAGGGACGTCTATGCCCCGTTCGTGGAGAAGCTCCTGCTGGACGGCCAGCGGTCGAAGCTGACCAGGGCCGCGCTGGAGAGCCTCGCCGTGATCGCGTACCGGCAGCCGGTGACCCGCGCGCGGGTTGCCGCGGTGCGCGGCGTGAACGTGGACGGCGTGATCCGGACGCTGCTCGCGCGCGGCCTCATCGAAGAGATGGGGACCGATCCCGAGACGACCGGCACGCTGTACGTGACGACCGAGCTGTTCCTGGAGCGACTGGGGCTGTCGTCACTGAACGACCTGCCCCCGATCGCTCCGCTGCTACCCGAAGTGGACACCATCGATGACATCCAGTGAACACCCCGACGGCGTCCGGCTGCAGAAGGTGCTGTCGCAGGCCGGGGTCGCCTCCCGGCGCGCGGCGGAGGACCTGATCGTCGCCGGCCGGGTCGAGGTGGACGGCGAGGTCGTCACCGAGCTGGGCCGCCGCGTGCACCCCGACGAGGCGATCATCCACGTCGACGGCACCCGGGTGAACCTGCGCGACGACCTCATCTACCTCGCCCTGAACAAGCCCAAGGGCGTGCACTCGACGATGTCGGACGACCGCGGCCGCCCCTGCGTCGGCGACTACCTGCGCGGCCGCTACGAGGAGACCCCCGGCGTCGTGCACGTCGGACGGCTCGACGAGAACACCGAGGGCCTGCTGCTGCTCACCAACGACGGCGACCTCGGCCACCGGCTGATGCACCCCTCGTACCGGGTGCTCAAGACCTACCTCGCCGAGGTCGACGGCCTGGTGCCGCGCGGGCTCGGCAAGGAGCTGCGCAACGGCTGGGAGCTGCCGGACGGCATCGTCAAGGTCGACCAGTTCCGGGTCAAGGACATGCACTCCGGCAAGTCGTTGGTGGAGCTGGTGATCCACGAGGGCAAGAAGCACATCGTGCGCCGCTTGCTCAAGGACACCGGGCACCCGGTGCTGAAGCTGGTCCGCACGGCGGTCGGCGACGTCCAGCTCGGCAACCAGCGCGTCGGCTCGATCCGGCGCCTGACCAAGACCGAGGTCGGCGCGCTCTACCGCAACGTCGAGCTCTGATACTCGGCGGTGACGAAGCCGCCGGCGGTCGCGTCGTCGGCCGAGGGGCGGCCGTAGGCGGCGGCCAGCTCGGCGCGGGTGACCGTCGACGGCTCCCAGCCGTGGGCGGCCAGCCACTCCGGCGCGGTGTCCCGCAGGCCGCCGCGCCACAACGCGGTGACGTGCTCGCCGTCTTCGGTCGCGCGGGCGCGGGAGACCAGGCTGTCCGGTGCGTCGCCCGGGCGGTGCTCGAACGACACCCGGCTGCCCGGGGCGGACAGCTCGCCCACCGTCGTCAGGAGCCGGGCGGCCTCGTCGTACGACAGGTAGATCAACAGTCCCTCGGCCAGCCACGCGGTCGGCCGGGCGGGATCGAACCCGGCTTCGCGCAGTGCCGTGGCCCAGTCTTCCCGCAGGTCGGCGCGCACGACGATCCGCTCGCACGCCGGTGTCGCGCCCCGCGCGGCGAGCACGTCGTCCTTGAACGCCAGCACGTCCGGCAGGTCGAGCTCGAACAGCCGGATCCCCGGCGGCCAGGCCAGCCGGAACGCCCGCGCGTCGAGCCCGGCGGCGAGCAGCACGACCTGCGCGCAGCCGGCGCCGAGCAGGTAGTCGTCGAAGAACCGGGTCCGGATCGCCACCTGCGGGTACATCAACGCGCCCAGCCCGGCCTGCGTGCTGCCGCGTTCGGGCAGCGCCGAGCGGCCGGCTTCGTAGAAGGCGGCGGCGTACGGGTCTTCGAACAGGCGGTCCGGGCGGCCGCTTTCGTAGGCACGCAACGCGGCGACGCCGACGGCCGTGCGGCTCACCGCGGGCAGGGACTCGGTCACGAATCCCAACGTACGCCCGACTTTCCGCCGTAGCAGCTCCCGACCCCGGGTCGCTAGCGTCACCGGTATGCGACTCGGAGTGGTGTGCGGGATTCTCGCGGTGCTCCTGTCCGGCACGGTGGCCCCGGCCGCCGCGGCGTCTGTGGCGTCTGCGGGGAGCGAACCGGTCTACGACTACGCGAAGGCGGTCCGCGAGACCGTCTGGGTCGACATCGGCCGCGACGGCGACGGTGACGGCCGGTCGGACCGCGTCGCCGCCGACATCGTCCGGCCGGGTGAAGCGACGTCACGCGTTCCGGTGATCATGGACGCCAGCCCGTACTACTCGTGCTGCGGGCGCGGCAACGAGAGCGAGCTGAAGTCCTACGACAGCGCCGGGAAGCCGGTGAAGTTCCCGCTGTTCTACGACAACTACTTCGTGCCGCGCGGCTACGCCGTGGTGCTGGTCGACCTGGCCGGGACGAACCGGTCGGCCGGCTGCGCGGACGTCGGCGGCGCTTCGGACGTCGACTCCGCGCGCAAGGTCGTCGACTGGCTGAACGGCCGCGTGACCGGCTACAGCGCGAAGACCGGCGGCAGCCCTGTGGCCGCGAGCTGGAGCACCGGGAACGTCGGCATGATCGGCAAGTCCTACGACGGCACGATCGCCAACGGCGTCGCCGCGACCGGGGTCGCCGGGCTGAAGACCATCGTCCCGATTTCGGCGATCAGCTCCTGGTACGACTACTACCGCTCGGACGGCGCGACCTTCGGCTTCAACCCGGACGGGCTCGCGCGCACGGTCGAAGCGCGCAACGGCGGGCAGAACTGCTCGGCGCAGAACCAGGCGCTGGCGTCCGGCGCCACCGCGAACGGCGACTACGGGCCGCTGTGGGCGGACCGGGACTACGTCCGGCGGGCGGGCAACGTGCGCGCGAGCGTGCTGCTGTCCCACGGCGTCAACGACCTGAACGTCAAGACCATCCACTTCGGACAGTGGTGGGCCGCGCTGAACGTCGAGAAGAAGATCTGGCTGGCGCAGACCGGGCACGTCGACCCGTTCGACTACCGCCGCGCGGACTGGGTCGACCTGCTGCACCGGTGGTTCGACCACTACCTGCTCGGCATCGACAACGGCGTCCAGAACGGGCCGCAGGCCAGCGTGGAGCGGCAGCCGGACCAGTGGGCGGACCAGAGCGCGTACCCGGCGGCCGGTGCGGTGGCGACGACGTTGCGGCCGGGCGCGTCCGGCACGCTCGGCACTTCGGCGTCGTCCGGGACGGCGTCGTTCACCGACAACCCGAGCGTGGGCGAGGACACCTGGGTGACCAACCCGGGCAGCGCCGCGCTGACCTACTCGACCGGGGCCCTGGCCGCGGACGTGCAGGTCTCCGGCACGACCTCGGTGACCGTGACGGCCACGCCGAGCACGTCGTCGGCCCGGCTTTCGGCGCTGCTGGTCGACCTCGGCCCGGCGACGATCCGCAACTTCGCGGGCAGCGGCGAGGGCATCAAGACGGGGACGGCGGAGAACTGCTGGGGCTCGTCGACGTCCGGCGACGACGCCTGCTACCGGATCACGTCCGCGGACGTGAAGAAGGTGAACTACACGATCCTCAGCCGCGGCTGGGCCGACCTGGCGAACTACGCCTCCCTCTCCCAGGAACGGCCGCTGACCCCGGGCACGGCGTACACGATGACGTTCCGGCTGGCGTCGACGGACCACCTCGTGCCGCGCGGGCACGCGCTGGCGTTGATCATCGGCGGCACGGACGGCAGCTTCATCCGCGGGCCGGCCCAGCCGGGCCGGGTGACCCTCGACCTGGCCCGCTCGTCGGCCTCGGTCCCGCTGGCGGGCGCGGTCCCGGCCGCGACGACCCACCCGGCCCCCGCCGGCGGCGAGCACGTGCCGTCGGCGGGCCGGGTGGACCTGCGCTAGTTAGCCTCGACCGGAGCGGTCTTCGCGGCCGTCTTCCGGTGCAGGGCGCGGACGATCGGCTCGACCACCCGGGCCGCCGTCGGGCCGAGGATCGCCATCAGCAGGACGTACGCCGTCGCCAGGGCGGCCAGCTCACCGGAGACCGCGCCCGCCGTCACCGCCAGGCCGGCGATGACGATCGAGAACTCGCCGCGCGCGACCAGGGCCGCGCCGGCCCGGGCCCGGCCGAGGCGGCCGATGCCCTGGCGGCGGGCCGCCCACCAGCCGGTGGCGACCTTCGTCAGCGTCGTGACGACCGCCAGCACGACCGCCCAGCCGAGCACCGGCGGGATCGACGCCGGGTTCGTGTTGAGCCCGAAGACCACGAAGAACACCGCGGCGAACAGGTCGCGGAGCGGCTCGAGCATGCGCGTCGCGTTCTCCGCCGTCGAGCCCGAGATCGCGATGCCGAGCAGGAACGCCCCGACCGCGGCCGACACCTGCATCGCCGACGCGAACCCGGCGACCAGCAGGGCCGCGCCGAGCACCTTGAGCAGGAACACCTCGCGGTCCGGGCTGTCCACCGCCGCGGAGACGTACCGGCCGAACTTCAGCGCGACCACCAGCACCACGGTGATCACCAGCAGCGAGATGCCGACCGCCTCCAGGCCGCCGAGCAGCGACACCCCGCCGAGGACCGCGGTGAGGATCGGCAGGTAGAGCGCCATCGCGAGGTCCTCGAACACGAGGATCGACAGCACCACCGGCGTCTCGCGGTTGCCGAGCCGGCCCAGGTCGCCGAGGACCTTGGCGACGATCCCGGACGACGAGATGTACGTGACGCCCGCCATCACCATCGCGCCGACCGGGCCCCAGCCCAGCAGCAGCGCGACGGCCGCGCCGGGAGCCGCGTTGAGGACGATGTCGAGCAGGCCCGCCGTCCACGAGCGGCGCAGCCCGGTGAAGAGCTCGGCCGCGGAGTACTCCAGGCCGAGCAGGAGGAGCAGCAGCACGACGCCGATTTCGCCGGCCAGGTGCGTGAAGCCGCCGATGTCGGTCAGCGGGATCAGGCCGCCTTGCCCGAAGCAGAGGCCGCCGAGCAGGTAGAGCGGGATGGGGGAGAGGCCGATCTTTCCGGCGAGGCGCCCGAGCACGCCCAGCACGAAGAAGACCGCCCCCAGTTCGATCAGGGACAGCGTGGTGTGGTCCATCGGCCGCTCAGCCGTACTTGAGGATCTTGGCGGCGGCTTCGAGGCCTTCGCTCGTCCCGACCGCGACCAGCAGGTCGCCCCCGGTGAACGTGAAGTCCGGCGCCGGCGACGGGTGCACCTGGCCGGCCCGCGCCACCGCGACCACCGAGACGCCGGTGCGGGTGCGCATGGCGGTGTCGCCGAGCGTCCGGCCGTCGAACGGGCCGGACGGCTGGATCGGCAGCTGCCGGGTGCTGATCCCCGGCAGGTCGCGGTGCTCCTCGGTGAGCTGCGCGACCAGCTGCGGGGCGCCGAGCAGGTTGGCCAGCGCGCCGGCCTCGTCCGCGGTGAGCGGGATCGAGGCGGCGCAGGCATCGGGATCGTCCGATTTGGACACGATCAGCTCGATGTGGCCGTCCCGCTGGGTGACGACGCCGATGCGGCGGCCGGTACGGGTCGCGAAGTCCTTGCGGACCCCGATGCCGGGCAGGGGAGTTACTTCGACGTTCACCCAACCACCGTAACCCAGGTGTCCGATTCGCGGGATTTCAGCCGAGCAGCAGGAGCAGCGCGGCGACGACCATCACGGCGCTCGTGAGGCCGTGGACGCCGAAGGCGATGGCCTTCTTCCCCCGGTGCCGCAGGATGATCAGCATGTCGAAGAGGGGCCAGACGGCCGCGGTGAGGAAGACCCAGCCCAGCGCGTGCGGGTCGCCGTAGATGGCCAGGGCCAGCGGGACCAGGCCGGCGCCGATGTCGCGGCCGCCCTTGACGTTCAAGAAAGTGTCGGCGTTCTCGGGAGCCTCGTTGAAGCCGAAGCCCGCGGCGGTCTTCGCCGGTGCGAAGAGGTAGTTGAGACCGATGTAGATGATCCCGAGCGAGACGAGCACGACGAGGATGTAGCCGGTGACGATCATGGTGTTTCCTCCAGTGGTTTCTAGCATCGCTAGGATTTCTAGCAACGCTAATCTAGCGACGTTAGTTTGTCTAGCGGTGCTAGCCTGTGACGTATGACCCAGCGACAACGGCGTGTGCGCGACCGGACCGAGCGAGCGCAGCGGATCGTCACCGCGGCCCGGGAGCTCGCCGAAGAGGAGGGCTGGGAGGCGGTCACCACCCGGCGCCTCGCCGCGCTGATCGAGTACAGCCAGCCGGTGCTGTACAGCCACTTCCCGGGCGGCAAGGACGCGATCATGGCGGCGGCGGCGCTGGAGGGCTTCGCCGAACTGGCGGTGGTGCTGACGAAGGCGCGGGGCGGCGGCCTGGCGGGTGTCGTCCGCGCCTACGTCGACTTCGCCCAGGCCAAGCCCGCGTTGTACGACGCGATGTTCACGCTGGCTTCGGAGCTCCCGTTCGCCCAGGACGACACCCCGGAGGTGATGAAGGCGAACTTCGCCGAGCTGCTGGCGGTCATCGAGCCGGTGGCGGGGAAGCAGGACCCCGGCCCGCTGACCGAAGTGTTCTGGAGCACGTTGCACGGCCTGGTGACACTGGATCGAGGCAGGCGGCTGTCGCCCGAGCACCGTGACGAGCGCCTCGCCTTGGTCGTTGCCCGCTTCGGCGCGCGGGCCGACTGATCTCCTCGTCACCCCGACCGGCAGAATGGACACCGAGCCGACCGAGACGAGAACGCGAGGAGAGTGCCGGTGACGGGAGCCCTACGTGGTGTGGTCGCGCTGGACGGCCCGTCGGGGACCGGGAAGACCACCGTCGCCCGCAAGCTCGCCCAGCGCCTCGGGGCCGGCTACCTCGACACCGGTGCCATGTACCGGATGGTCACCCTCGCCGTGCTGCGCGCGGGCGTCGACCCGGCCGATGCGAACGCCGTCGCCGCCGTCGCCGACCGCGCCGAGTTCAGCATCGGCACCAGCCCCGACCGGCCCGAGATCCGCCTGGCCGGCGAGGACGTCGCCGCCGACATCCGCGGGCCCGAGGTCACGAAGGCCGTCTCGCCCGTGTCCGCTGTGCCGCACGTGCGTGAGCTGCTGGTCGCGCGGCAGCGGCGGATCATCGACGACGTCGTGGCGCACCGCGGCGGGATCGTCGTCGAAGGCCGGGACATCGGCACCGTGGTCACGCCGGACTCGCCGCTCAAGGTCTTCCTGACCGCCTCGGCCGACGTCCGCGCGTCGCGCCGCAGCACCCAGGACACCGCGGCCGGGCGCCAGTCGTCGGTCGCCGACGCCCTGGCGAGCGTCGAGCGCCGCGACCACCTCGACTCGACCCGTGCCGCCTCGCCGCTGCGCGCGGCCGACGACGCCGTGCACGTCGACACCTCCGAGCTGTCGATCGACCAGGTGATCGTCGCGTTGAGCGAGCTGGCCAGCCACCGCGGCCTGCTCGCGGGGTGCAAAGAAGAAGTGGCGCGATGACCGCTGACGGACTCCCCGAGGGATCCGTCGGCAGGCTCCACGACGCCGGGCGGGTCTTCGCCCGGTACTATCTGCGCTCGGCCTTCCGCATCCGGGTGCACGGCCGCGAGCGCGTCCCCGCCACCGGGCCGCTGCTCGTGATCGCCAACCACAGCTCCATGATCGAGCCGCAGCTGATCTTCGGAATGCTTCCGCGGCGTTCGGCGTTCCTGGTCAAGGCCGAGATGTTCGGCGGGATCGTCGGCAAGTTCATGCTGGCGATCGGGCAGATCCCGCTCAAGCGCGGCGAGATCGACCGCAAACCGCTGATGACCGCGGTCGGCGTCCTGAAAGACGGCGGGGTCGTCGGGATCTTCCCCGAAGGCACCCGCGGTGCCGGGGACGTCGGCGCGGCCGAACGCGGCGCGGCCTGGCTGGTCCGGGCCTCCGGCGCGACCGTGCTCCCGGTCGCGACGCGGGGCACGCTCAAGCCGGCCGACGGCAGGCGACGGTTCCGGCCGCGGGTGGACATCCTCGTGGGCGAGCCGTTCTCGCCGAAGGTGGGGCCCGGGAAAACCGGGCTCGACCAGGGCACCGAAGAGCTGCGCGGTGAGCTCGCGGCGCTCGTGAAGACTTTGGACGACTGGCGTGCCGAACACGGATTCGGCGCGGTATAAGGGAAATCAGGTTAGCAATGGAAGAGTACGACGGCGTCGGCGAAGTCGACGGCACCTGGTCCGACGAGACCGAATTCGCCGCGCTCGACGCGCAGATCGAGGCGGCGGAAGCGGCCGAGGAGGCCGCGCTCGCGCAGCCGGTCCTCGCCGTCGTCGGCCGGCCCAACGTGGGCAAGTCGACGCTGGTCAACCGCATCCTCGGCCGGCGTGAAGCCGTCGTGCAGGACGTGCCGGGCGTGACCCGCGACCGCGTCGCCTACGACGCCTACTGGGGCGGGCGCAAGTTCACCCTGGTCGATACCGGCGGCTGGGAGCCGGACGCGACCGGGCTGCAGGCCTCCGTCGCCGCCCAGGCCGAGCTGGCCATGCAGACCGCGGACGCGGTGCTGCTGGTCATCGACGCCTCGGTCGGCGCGACCGCGACCGACGAAGCCGTCTCCAAGGTGCTGCGCCGGTCCAAGAAGCCGGTGCTGCTCGCCGCGAACAAGGTGGACGACGACCGGCTGCTCGCGGACACCGCGTCGCTGTGGTCGCTCGGCCTCGGCGAGCCGCACCCGGTCAGCGCGCTGCACGGCCGGAGCTCCGGCGACCTGCTCGACGCCATCCTCAAGGCGCTGCCGGAGTCGCCGCGCGAAGGCGGCGCCGTGACGTCGGGGCCGCGGCGCGTCGCGCTGGTCGGCAAGCCGAACGTCGGCAAGTCGAGCCTGCTGAACAAGCTGTCCGGCGAGGAGCGCTCGGTCGTCGACTCGGTGGCCGGCACCACCGTCGACCCGGTCGACTCGCTGGTCGAGCTGGACGGGGAGACCTGGCGGTTCGTGGACACGGCGGGTCTGCGCAAGCGCGTCAACTTCGCCGCGGGCGCCGAGTACTACGCCTCGCTGCGCACCAAGACCGCGATCGACGCGGCCGAGGTCGCGATCGTGCTGCTCGACGCGGCCGAGCCGCTCTCGGAGCAGGACCTGCGGGTGCTGACCATGGTCGTCGAGGCCGGCCGCGCCTGCGTGCTGGCGTTCAACAAGTGGGACCTGGTCGACGAGGACCGCCGGCACGCGATGGTCCGCGAGCTGGACCGCGGCCTGGTCCGCGTGCCGTGGGCGGAGAAGGTCAACATCTCGGCGCTGACCGGCCGCTCGGTGCGCAAGCTGGCGCCGGCGCTGCGGACCGCGCTGAAGTCGTGGGACCAGCGGGTGCCGACCGGCCAGCTCAACGCGTGGCTGTCCGACCTGATCGCGGCCACCCCGCCGCCGGTCCGCTCGGGCAAGCAGCCGAAGGTCCTGTTCGCGACCCAGGCCGGCATCCGCCCGCCGACGCTGGTCCTCTTCACCACCGGCTTCCTCGAGGCGGGCTACCGCCGCTTCATCGAGCGCAAGTTCCGCGAGCAGTTCGGCTTCACCGGCAGCCCCGTCCGGGTGAACGTGCGCGTCCGCGAAAAGAAGGCCAAGCCCAAGGTCGGCGGAAAAGCCGCCCGAACCCGGTGATTTCCTGACCCGTTTCGGACGACACGCGTGATTGAGAGGTCGACACGCGTGATCAGAGGGTCGACACGACGGATGTCCGGCCGGATGCCGTGTCGACCTTTCAATCACGCGTGTCGACCCCTCCGTCACGGCGGTTCGTCCGGTTCGAGGTGAGGTCCGACACTCCGGCGTGATCCGGGAGATATCTTTCCTTCACCTTGCGTTACAGTGGAAGGTCGTTGCGGGCGCCTCACTGGGAGAGCGAGCCCGGTTGAGGCTCCCGAAAGGTGAGTGGTGGGCTTGCGCGCCCATGGTTTTGTCCTGCCAGGGGTGAGTGGCCGATGACCGTCACCATCGAACCCACCGGGCCCGCCGCCGAGGTGAGCCTCGCGCCGGTCGCCGACCGGGCGCTGTTCTGGTCCGGTCTCGGGGCCGGTGAGCGCACCCTCCTCGACGTCCTCGCCGCCACCGCCGAGCGGCACCCGAACGCCGCCGCGATCGACGACGGCACCACCACCCTGACCTACCGGCGGCTGCTCGACGAGATCGACGGCTACGGCCGCCGCCTCCGCGGCTACGGCGTCGGTCTCGGCGACCGCGTCGGCATCCGGATCTCCTCCGGTACCGCCGAGCTGTACATCGCCATCCTCGCCACGCTGTCCGTCGGTGCCGCGTACGTGCCCGTCGACGCCGACGACCCGGACGAGCGCGCCGAGCTGGTGTTCGAAGAGGCCCAGGTCGCAGCGGTCGCTACCGACGGCAAGATCAACGTCCACTCGACGCCCGGCGGCCGCGAAGGCCGCCCCGGCCCGGCCGACGACGCCTGGATCATCTTCACCTCCGGCTCCACCGGCAAGCCGAAGGGCGTCGCGGTCACCCACGCGAGTGCCGCCGCCTTCGTCGACGCCGAGGCCGAGCTGTTCCTCACCGACGAGCCGATCGGCCCCGGTGACCGCGTCCTGGCCGGGCTGAGCGTCGCCTTCGACGCCTCCTGCGAAGAGATGTGGCTGGCCTGGCGCCACGGCGCCTGCCTGGTCCCGGCGCCACGCGCGCTGGTCCGCACCGGCGTCGACCTCGGCCCGTGGCTGGTCGCGCAGCGGATCACCGTCGTCTCGACCGTGCCGACGCTGGCCGCGCTGTGGCCCGCCGACGCGCTCGAAGACGTCCGCCTGCTCATCTTCGGCGGCGAAGCCTGCCCGCCGGAGCTGGCCGAGCGCGTCGCCGTCGAAGGCCGCGAAGTCTGGAACACCTACGGCCCGACCGAGGCCACCGTCGTCGCCTGCGCCGCGCAGCTGACCGGCGACGGCCCGGTCCGCATCGGCCTGCCGCTCGTCGGCTGGCAGCTCGCCGTGGTCAACGACGAGGGTGAGCCGGTCGCCATGGGCGAGACCGGCGAGCTCGTCATCGGCGGCGTCGGCCTGGCCCGCTACCTCGACGCGGCCAAGGACGCCGAAAAGTTCGCGCCGCTGCCGTCGCTGGGCTGGCAGCGCGCGTACCGCTCGGGCGACATGGTCCGCGCCGAAGAAGAAGGCCTGCTGTTCCTCGGCCGGCTCGACGAGCAGGTCAAGCTCGGCGGCCGCCGCATCGAGCTGGGCGAGGTCGACGCCGCGCTGCAGGCCCTGCCGGGCGTGCAGGGCGCGGCGGCCGCGATCCGCCGCACCAAGGCGGGCAACCAGGTCCTCGTCGGGTACGTCGTCCCTTCGGATGACAACTTCGACCACGACCAGGCCGCCACCCGGCTACGTGAGCACCTGCCCGCCGCGCTGGTCCCGCTGCTCGCCGTCGTCGACGACCTGCCGACCCGCACTTCCGGCAAGGTCGACCGCACCGCCCTCCCGTGGCCGCTGTCCACAGTGGAGGCTTCCGGGCTGACCCCGACCGAGACGTGGCTCGCCGAAGGCTGGGCCGAAATCCTCGGCGTGTCGGTCGACAGCCCGAAGGCGGACTTCTTCACCCACGGCGGCGGCAGCCTGACCGCCGCCCAGGTGGTGGCCCGCATCCGCACCCGGCACCCGCAGGTGTCGGTCGCCGACATCTACGCCCACCCCAAGCTGGGCGCGCTGGCAGCGATGCTGGACGCGCTGAGCGGCCAGGCCACCGAACGCCGGGACATCGCGCCGACCAAACGCCGCGCCGGGGTCATCCAGACGCTGCTGATGGTCCCGCTGATGGGACTGGTCGGGCTGCGCTGGGCGACGCTCGCCGCCGCGCTGTCGAACGTACTGGCCCTGCTCGGGTTCGCCTGGGCGCCGACGCTGAGCTGGGCCTGGCTCGGCCTGGCCTGGGTGGTGCTGTTCAGCCCGGCCGGCCGGATCGCCATCGCCGCCGGTGGCGCGCGCGTGCTGCTCTCCGGCGTCCGCCCCGGCACCTACCCGCGCGGTGGCAGCGTCCACTTGCGACTGTGGACGGCCGAGAAGCTGGCCGAGTTCTCCGGCGCGGACAGCGTGGCCGGCGCGTCCTGGATGACGACGTACGCGAAGGCGCTCGGCGCGCGGATCGGCAAGGACGTCGACCTGCACTCGCCGCCGCCGGTCACCGGCTTCCTCAAGCTGGGCCGCGGCGCGGCGATCGAGCCCGAGGTCGACCTGTCCGGCCACTGGGTCGACGGCGACATCGTGCACATCGGCAAGGTCCGCGTCGGCGCGGAGGCCCGCATCGGCGCGCGCAGCACGCTCTTCCCGGGTGTCCGCATCGGCAAGGGTGCGGAGATCGCCGCCGGTTCGACCGTCCGCGGTGCCGTCCCGGCCGGGCAGCGCTGGGCCGGTTCGCCCGCCGCCCGCGTGGCCAAGGACGAGCGTGACGCGCTGAAGTGGCCGTCGAGCCGCCCGCCGCGCTCGCACTTCTGGGCCGCCGTCTACGGCGCGACCTCGTTGGCGCTCGGCTTCCTGCCCGGCATCGCGGCGCTGGCCGGTGTGGCGGTGCTCGGCTACGCGATCTCCGGCGCTCCGACGCTGATGGACGCCTTCACCCGCGCGATGATCTTCGTGCCGGTGGCGACCGTGGCGTACTTCGGCGCGTACATGCTGCTGGTGCTGGTCGGCGTCCGGTCGCTGAGCATCGGCATGGTCGAGGGCTACCACCCGGTGCACGGCCGCGTCGCGTGGCAGGTCTGGGCGACCGAACGCCTGATGAGCATGGCCCGCGAAGGGCTGTTCCCGCTGTACGCCAGCCTGTTCACGCCGGTGTGGCTGCGGCTGCTCGGCGCGAAGGTCGGCCGCAACGTCGAGGCGTCGACCGTGCTGGCGCTGCCGAAGATGACCAAGGTCGACAGCGGCGCGTTCCTCGCCGACGACACCATGGTCGCCACCTACGAGCTCAACCACGGCTGGCTGCACGTCGCCCCGGCCCGGATCGGCAAGCAGGCCTTCCTCGGCAACTCGGGGATGACCGCGCCCGGCCGTTCGGTGCCGAAGCGCGGCCTGGTCGGCGTGCTGTCCTCGACGCCGCTGAAGGCGAAGAAGGGCTCGTCGTACCTCGGGATGCCGCCGCTGCCGGTCCGCCGCGCGATCGGCGAGGCCGACACGAGCCGCACCTACACCCCGGCGCTGCACCTCAAGGCGGCGCGGGCGCTGGTCGAGCTGTGCCGGATCGTCCCGGTGATGTGCGGCGTCGCGCTGACCGTCGTGGTCGCGTTCAGCCTGCTGTGGACGGCGTCGGCCTTCGGCTTCGGCATCGCCGCGCTGCTGGCCGGGCCCGCCCTGCTGGCCGCCGGGATCGTCGCGGCGCTGACCGCGACGGTGATGAAGTGGCTGCTGGTCGGGAAGTTCCGCGAGGTCGACCACCCGCTGTGGAGCTCCTTCGTCTGGCGCAACGAGCTGGCCGACACCTTCGTCGAGGCCTTCGCGGTGCCGTGGCTGATCGGCTCGGTCGGCGGCACCCCGCTGCTGACCGCCTGGCTGCGCACGATGGGCGTCAAGATCGGCCGCGGGGTGTGGCTGGAGACGTACTGGCTGCCCGAGGCCGACCTGGTGTCGCTGGGCGACGGCGCGACGATCAACCGCGGCTGCGTCGTGCAGACGCACCTGTTCCACGACCGGATCATGAGCATGTCCCGGGTGACCCTCGGCGAGGGCGCGACACTCGGCCCGCACGGCATCGTGCTGCCGGGCGCGGGCATCGGCGCGCGCACGACGGTCGGCCCGGGCTCGCTGGTGACCCGCGGCGACGAGGTGCCCGCCGACACCCGCTGGCTGGGCAACCCGATCTCCGCGTGGCCTGGTAAGTAACAAAAGCAGGACCGGGCGCGCCGGACTCACCCGTCCGTGCGAGCCTGGTTCCAGCACGCACGACGAAAGGTTCGCCACGGGTGATTTCGAAGGCTCCCGCTCCCGGCGCGGACACCTCGGGCGACCCCTACCTGCCCGCACACGGCAACGGCGGCTACCGGACCCGGCACTACGACCTGAGTCTCGACTACAAGGTCGCGCCGAACCGGCTCTCGGCGTCGGCGGTGATCACCGCGGAGGCGACGCAGGCGCTTTCCCGCGTCAGCCTCGACTTCGGCGAGTTCCGGATCAACCGCGTACTGGTCGACGGGAAGGCCGCGAAGTACCTCAAGCGCGGCGCGAAGCTGCACGTCAAGCCGGCGAAGTCGATCCCCGCGGGCGCCGCGTTCACCGTCGAGGTGCACTACGTCGGCAACCCGCGCCCGGTGCGCAGCCGCTGGGGTGACGTCGGCTGGGACGAGCTGACCGACGGCGCGCTGGTGGCGAGCCAGCCGGTCGGGGCGCCGTCGTGGTTCCCGTGCAACGACCACCCGTCGGACAAGGCGGCGTACCGGGTGAGCGTGACGACGGCGTCGCCGTACCTGGTCGCGGTGACCGGCACCCTGGTCGAGCGTTCGACGTCGGCGAGCACGACCCGCTGGGTCTTCGAACGTCCGGAGCCGACGGCGACGTACCTGATGAGTGTCCAGATCGGCCGTTACGACGACATCGAGCTGACCGGGCGTGGCTGGGGATCGCCCACCGGCGTGGGCTCGCGCCTGCTGAGCCTCGGCTTCGGGCGCGGCGGCGTCGAGTCGGTCACCCCGGCGGTGCCGCAGCGGGCCGCCGTGCCGCCGCGGCTGCGGCGCGCGTTCGAGCGGGACTTCGGGCGGCAGGGCCGGATGATGGAGTTCCTGCAGCGGCTGTTCGGCCCGTACCCGTTCGGCGAGTACGTCATCGTCGTGACCGACGACGACCTCGACGACCCGATCGAAGCGCAGGGCATGGCGATCTTCGGCGCCAACCACGTCGACGGCCGCCGCACCCACGAGCGGCTGGTGCTGCACGAGCTGGCCCACCAGTGGTTCGGCAACAGCCTGACGGTGGCGGACTGGCGGCACATCTGGCTGAACGAGGGCTTCGCGACGTACGCCGAGTGGCTGTGGTCGGAAGAGTCAGGCGGCGCCTCGGCCGCGGCACTGGCGCGTGACTGGTACGCGCGGACCAAGGCCAAGCCCGCGGACGTGCGGATCGCCGACCCCGGGGTGGCCCGGATGTTCGACGAGCGCGTCTACAAGCGGGGTGGGTTGACGCTGCACGCGCTGCGGGCCGAGATCGGGGATCCCGCGTTCTTCGCGCTGCTGAAGTCGTGGGCCGAGGAGCACCGGCACGGGCTGGTCACGACGGATCTCTTCGTCGCCGCGGCCGAGACGCACGCGGGGCGGTCGCTGGAGGCGTTCTTCACCCGCTGGCTGAACACCCCGGCGCTGCCCCCGCTTCCCGGCCCGTAGCGCTCGTGAGTGGTAGTTCGGGTTCTAACCCTAATTACCACTCACGAGCGCCGCGGCAGACTGCTGACTGATAGGTCGGATGTCTCTGCCGCTTTCCGGGTGAACTCCTCTGGTCTTTTGGGCCCCTCTCTGCAAGTATGACCGGACGCCGCCGCGTGATCTCGCCGAAACGTAGTATGAATTCGGAGGATGCTTCATGGACGCAGTGTCCCGGCGGACGGTGCTTCGCTCGGCCTCGGTGCTCGCCGGGGCGGCGGCCTTCGGGGGTTTGTGGGCTCGCGCGGCCCCGCCTGTGCTCGCCGCCGGCCGGAACCCGCACGCCGACGTCGCCGCCGATGCGCGGATGCGCTGGCGGCGGCTGCCGAAGAACTGGCAGGAAGGCCCGTTCCTCGCCAACGGCTACCTCGGCGTCCAGGTCTACGCCGGGAAGACGCCGGAAACCCTCAAGTTCATGCTCAGCCACACCCAGGTGCAGGACCAGCGGATCCAGTGGGAGGCGGGCATCGGCCTGTCACGCCTGCCCATCGGCTACCTCACGCTCACCCTGGCCGGCGCGATCACCGCCGTCGACTGGACGCTCGACCTCTACAACGCCGAACTCGGCGGCACCATCACCACCACCCAGGGCTCGGTCGCCTTCTCCGCCGTCGTGCACAACGACCTCGGCGTGCTGCTCGTCTCCCTGACGCCGAGCGCCGGGGAAGCCGCAGCCGCCTGGACGTTCCAGCCGCTCGAATCCGCGACCACCCGGACCGTCCGCAAGCCGCCCGAGTACGTCGCCAACCCCGCGCCCGAGCGGGCCGAGGGCTACTGCGCGCAGCCGATGCTCGCCGGCGGCGGGTACACCACGGCCTGGCAGGAACGCGCGATCGGCACGCGACGGCTGTTCGCGGCCACCGTCGCCTACAGCTTTCCCGGCACCACGCACACCGCGGACGCGCGCACCGCCGTCCGGAAAGCGCTTGCCGCCCACCCGGACGCCCTGCTCGCCCGCCACCGCCGCTGGTGGAACGACTACCACCGGCGCAGCTTCGTGTCGGTGCCCGACAAGCAGGTGCAGCGGTTCTACTGGATCCAGCTGTACAAGATCGCGGCCGCGACCCGCGCGGGCGGGCCGGTCGTGTCCGAATGGGGGCCGTGGTTCCCCGAGGTGGGCAACAGCTGGACCGCCGTCTGGTGGAACCTCAACGTCCAGGTCACCTACCCGATCGTCAACAGCACCAACCACCCCGAACTCGACGCCGTCACCGAGACCTTCCGGCGTGACCACGCGAACCTCGAGGTCTCCGTCCCGCCCGCGTACCGCGACGGTGACACCTACGCCCTCTCCCACCCGGGAGACTGGCGGCTGCGGCCCGGCGGCACCCGCTCGGTGGGCGTCCCCGGGACGACGTCCAAGACCGACCAGACCGGGAACCTCTTGTGGGGCCTGCACAACGTCTGGCTGGCCTACCGGCACCACATGGACAAGCGCGTGCTCCGCGATGTCCTGTACCCGACGCTGGCCAAGGCGCTGAACTTCTACCGCCACTTCCTGTTCACCGCCCCGGACGGGGCACTGCACCTGCCGCTGACCCGGTCGCCGGAGTACGCCGACGCGCCCGACTGCACCTACGACCTGTCGCTGATCCGGTGGGCGGCCCGCACGCTCGTCGATTCCGCCCGGATCCTGTGCCTCGACGAACCGCGGGTGCCGATCTGGCGGGAAATCAGCGCGAAACTCGTGTCCTACCACGAAGATCCCGCCAACGGCGTGCTGATCGGCGACGGCGTTCCGCTGGCCGCCTCGCACCGGCACTTCTCGCACCTGCTGTGGCTGTACCCGCTGCGGGAGAAGGTCTGGGACGTCCCGGGCGACCGCGACCTCATGACGCGCACCTTCGACCACTGGGCCGCCGACGAATCCGCCTGGCACGGTTACAGCTACGCGGCCGCGTCGTCGATGAAGTCGGTGATGGACGCGCCCGAAGAAGCGTTGCGGTACCTGAAGTTCTTCCTCGACCGCAACGTCGTGGCCGACACCGAGCTGACCGCGAACACGATGTACCGCGAGGGCTCCAACTTCGCCATCGAGAGCCCGATCACCGCCGCACAGTCCGTTGTGGACATGCTGATGCAGGGCTCCGGCGGGGTGCTCAAGATCTTCCCGTCGGTGTCGGCGGCCTGGCGGGACGCCTCGATCGCCGGGCTGCGCGCGGAAGGCGCGTTCCTCGTGGACGCCTCCCGCCGCGACGGCAGGACCGAGTTCGTGCGCGTGCACAGCGAAGCCGGTGAGCCGCTGGTGCTCCAGCACGGTGTCGCCGGGGACATCGACGTCCGCGACGAGTACGGCCGCCGGCTGCCGTGGCGCCCGGCCGGGCCCGGCCGGGTCGCGATCGGGCTGCACCGCGGCGGCACCGCCGTCGTCACCCCGCGGGGCGGACGGGCGGACTTCGCACCGCGAGACGTTCCCGCGCTCGGTCCCGCGCCGTCGTGGGGCCTGCCGAGCTGAATCCGCTCTTCGACGAGGAGGTCGAATGGACATCACCCGCAGGACGATGCTCGGCGGTGCGCTCGCCGGGATCGCCGCCGCCGGCTTGACCCCGGGGTTCGCCGAAGCGGCGCCCGGCGGCGACGACTTCGGCTGGGCCGGGTTCCTGGGCACCGCGGACCTGTACTGGCGGCGGTTGCCGAAGACCTGGTACGAGGGCCCGTTCCTGGGCAACGGTTTCCTCGGCTCCGGCATCTACGCCGAGCCGGGGCAGAACGCGATCCGGTTCAACGTCCAGCACAGCCAGGTGCAGGACCACCGCCCGGAGTTCGGCTCGCTCTTCGGGCTGGCCCGGCTCCCCATCGGCTACTTCACGCTGGAGCCGGTCGGCGCGATCACCGCCATCGACTGGCGGATGGACCTGTGGAACGCCGAGCTGACCGGCACGATCACCACCGCGGCGGGCAGCCTGAGCCTGCGCGCGATCGTCCACACCGGACAGTCGCTGCTGGCCGTCGAAATCCGGCCGTCCGAAGGGGAACGGGCGTTCAAGTGGGTGTTCCATCCGGCGGTCGCGGTCAGCCCGCGCGCCGACCCGGTGTGGAACAAGCCGCCGCCGGCCGGGTACACCGCGAACCCGCCGGTGCAGCTGTCGAGCAGCGGTGACGCGCAGCTGGCCGTCCAGCCGCTGCTGGCCGGCGGTGAGCACGTGACGGCCTGGCGGGAGGTCACCCGCGGCGGCGCGCGCACGCTGTACACGTCGGTGGCCTGGTCGCACCCCGGGAAGACGTCGGCGGCGCGGGCGCTGGGCACGGTCCGCCGGGCGGCGGAGTTCGGCGCGCTGACCCCGGACCACCGGCGCTGGTGGCACGACTACTACCGGCGGAGCTTCCTGTCCGTTCCGGACACCCGGCTGCAGAGCTTCTACTGGATCCAGCTGTACAAGGTCGCCTCGGCCGCGCGGCGCGAGGCGCCGGTGATGGCGACGTCCGGGCCGTGGCTGGAGAACACGCCGTGGCCGGCGACCTGGTGGAACCTCAACGTCCAGCTCGAATACTGGCTGATCCACGGCTCCAACCACCTGGAGCTCGACGCGGTCAGCTACGCACTCGACAAGTACCGGGCCAACCTGACCAGCCAGGTCGCTTCCCCCTACCAGGCCGACTCGGCGGGCATCCCGCGGACGACCGACATGACGCTGCTCAACGGCGTCTCGAACACGACCAGCGGGTTCCCGGTCGGGATCCCGGGCAAGGACACGCCGACACCGGAGGTCGGCAACCTGACCTGGGCGCTGCACAACGTGTGGCTGTCCTACCGGCACACTCTCGATCGCGCGCTGCTCCGGGACACGTTGGTGCCCTTGCTGCGCAAGGCGATCAACTACTACCTGCACTTCCTCGCGCCGGGGGCGGACGGCAAGCTGCACCTGCCGCCGACGTTCTCGCCCGAGTACGGCGTCAACGCGCCGGACTGCAACTACGACCTCTCGCTGATCCGCTGGGGCTGCAAGACGCTGCTGCAGCACGCGCCCGGCGATCCGCTGGCCCCTCGCTGGCAGAACGTGCTGGCGAACCTCGTCGACTACCCGGCCGACGTCAACGGCTACATGATCGGCGCCGGCGTGCCGTTCGCGAAGTCGCACCGGCACTACTCGCACCTGCTGCAGATCTACCCGCTCTACGACGTCACCTGGGAGCAGCCGGAGCACCGGGCGATCATCGAGACGTCGCTGAACCACTGGGTCGGCTTCGAGGGCGCGCTGCAGGGCTACACCTTCACCGGGGCGGCGTCGATCTCGGCGCAGATGCTGCGCGGCGACCAGGCCGCGTTCTACCTCGGCGAGCTGCAGCGGCGGTACATCCAGCCGAACACGATGTACAAGGAATCCGGGCCGGTCATCGAGACACCGCTCTCGGCGGCGAAGTCCCTGCAGGACATGCTGGTGCAGAGCTGGGGCGGGGTGGTCCGGCTGTTCCCGGCGGTGCCGGCGGCCTGGGGCGACGTCGCGCTGCGGGATTTCCGCACCGAGGGCGCGTTCCTGCTCAGCGCGTCCCGCACCGGCGGGAAGACGCGCTGGCTGAAGGTGCACAGCGAGGCCGGGGCGCCGTGCGTGCTGCGGCCGGGCATCGACGGCGAGCTCGTGGTGACGGACGCGCGGGGCCGGGCGCGGCGCTGGCGGCGGCTGGCGAACGGGGACGTCCAGGTCGAGCTCGGGTGCGGCGAAGACGCGTTCGTGTACCGGAAGGGGGACAAGCCGGACTTCGGTGTCCGGCCGGTGGCGCCGGGCGGGCCGAGCGCGCCCTGGGGCCTGCCGTGATCAGGCGTTTCCGCCCGGAACGGTGGCTTTGACGGCAGAATGGTGCTCTCGGACGAGGGGAGCACGATGAGCGAGCCGGACGGCAGACCGCCGTACCAGTACCCGCCGTGGCAGCCGCCGGTGCCGCCGAAGCGGACGTCACCGGTGGCCATGGTGCTGATCACCGGGTCGGTCGCGGTGGTCATCCTGATGGTGCTGGCCTTCCTGGCCTGGGGGTATCCGGGGTTCCTGCGCGAGCCGGACGCGCAGGGGGACGTCGTGCAGGGCCGCTGGCCCGCGGCCTCGGCGACCGTGGTGACCTCGACGCCGCCCGTGCCGAGCACCCCGGTGAAGCTGCCGGGCGGCCGGGCGCCGATGCCGAAGCGGCCGAAGCCGCTGGCCGACCCGGTGACCTGCGCGTTCACCCCGGACCCCGGTGCGCCGGCGCCGAAGAAGGTCGCGCTCCCGCCGGACGGCCCGGCGCCGTCGTCCGGCACGGTCGAGGCCCGGCTGGCGACCAGCGCGGGCGACATCGGGCTCACCCTGGACCGGGCGCTGGCGCCGTGCACCGTGGTCAACTTCCTCAGCCTGGCCCGGCAGGGTTTCTACGACGGCACGTCGTGCCACCGGCTGTCGGTGACGACGGGCCTGCAGATGCTCCAGTGCGGCGACCCGGTCGGCGACGGCACCGGCGGCCCGGGCTACACGATCCGCGACGAGGTGTTCCCCGAGCTGACCTACGGCCGCGGCGTCCTCGCGATGGCGAAGACGGCCGCCCCGGACTCCGGCGGTTCCCAGTTCTTCCTGGTCTTCGGCGACATCACCATCCCGCCGGAGTACACGGTCTTCGGCAGCATCGACGACCCGGGCCTGGAAACCCTCGACACGATCGCCCGCGCCGGAATCGACCCGGCCAAACCCGGCATCGGCGACGGCAGCGGCCCCCCGAAGACCCCGGTAACCCTCACCCACGTCACCGCCACCTCATGACTCGCGTGATCACCGCCGGAACCGGCGTGATCAGACCCGTAACTCGCGTGATTGGAACCGGAACTCGCGAGTTCCGGCTCCAATCACGCCAGTTCCGGCCTTGATCACGCGAGTTCCGTGCTCGATCACGTTGCGGGTCAGCCGGGTGCGGCGCGGCCGTGGCGCCAGTAGCCGAGGAACGCGATGTCCGCCTTCGGCCAGCCGCGGTCACGCACCAGGTGCCGGCGCACGCCCGTGGCCAGCGCGGCTTCCCCGGCGACCCACGCGTAGGCGGGGCCGGACGGCAGGACGGCGTCCCGGATCGCCGCCAGGGCCAGCGTGCCCGGCCGCCCGTGACCCGGGCGCGGCAGCCAGTGCACGCGCACCCCGGGCGGCGCTTCGACCTCGCGGACGTCCGCCGGTGACGGGACTTCCAGGAACACCTCGGCCACCAGGTCGTCCCGGGCGTGATCGAGGATCGCCAGGATCGCGGGCAGCGCGCTCTCGTCCCCGGCCAGCAGCTGCCAGGGCACCCCGGGTGGCGGCAGGTAGCTGACGCCGAGGTCGAAGACGCCGGCCGGATCGCCCGGGCGTGCCCGGCGGGCCCAGCCGGCGGCCGGGGCGTCGCCGTCGTGCAGGGCGAACTCGATGTCGATCTCGCCGGGCCGCGCTCGCCGGATCGTGTAGTTGCGGACCCACGGGCGGCGGGATTTCGGCAGCACGAGCAGTTCGGCCATCCAGCCCTCGTTGTCGAGGGTGGGCATGCGCAGCCGGTCCTGGCCCGCGCGGGGGAAGAACAGCCGCACGGCCTGGTCGTCGCCGGCCGGCTCGAACTCGGCCAGCCCGGGACCGCCGAGGGTGATGGTGCGGAACGCCGGGCTGGGCGCGGTGTTCGCGCGCACTTCCAGGGTGATCATCCGCCGCGTCCGGGGGCGGCGCACCTTCGGGATCATCAGACGTCCAGCACCAGCCGCGAGGACAGCGCGCGCGACACGCACGGGTACATCCGGCCCGCCGCCGCGCCGATGTCGTCGCGGTGCTCGGGTTCGCCCTCGACGACCCCGACCTCGCAGCTGCCGCAGACCCCCTCGCGGCACGCGGACGGTACCGGCTTCCCGGCGTGGTTCAGCGCGTCCAGCAGCGACTCGTCCGCCGGGACCTGGATCGTGTCCCCGGAGCGGGCGCACACCACCTCGAACGGGGTGTCCGGCGCGAACGTCCGCCGGGTCGGCTCGAACCGCTCGGTGTGCACCCGCGGGAACACGGCCTCGGCCGCGTCCACCATGGACGCCGGGCCGCAGCAGTACACCTCCGCGCCGGGGAACTCGCCGGCCAGTGCCACAAGATCCGGGCGTCCCAGCCGCACGCGTTCGCCATACCGGGACGAGAGTTCGGCGGCGAACGGGCGGCCCGCGTAGGCCAGCGTCACCGCGGCACCGGAGGCGACGGCGGAACGCAGCATCGGCACGATCGGCGTGATCCCGATCCCGCCCGCCACGAACAGGTACTCCGCCGCCGGGAGCAGGGGGAAGTGGTTGCGGGGCAACGAAACCGACAGCGTCCGGCCGGGCTGCAGGAACAGGTGGACGTACTCCGAGCCGCCGCGGCTCAGCGGGTCGTGGCGCACCGCGATGCGGTAGGCCGACAGGTCGTCCGGATCGCCGCAGAGCGAGTACTGGCGCGTCAGCCAGTTCGGCAGCTCCAGGTCGATGTGCGCGCCCGGCTCCCACGGCGCCAGCGGGCCTTCGTCGCCGCGGAGGACCAGCGAAACGACGTCGTCGGTCACGCGCTCGACGCGCTCCAGGGTCGTTTTCTGCATGTCAGTACAGCTTCCGGTAGCCGGCTTCGAGGAGCTGGTCGAGCAGTGCCGGGTCGACGTTCATCTTTTCTCCGGCGATCTCGCCCGCCGACGGCAGTTCCGCGGCCAGCGCCTGGCTCGCCGGGTCCCACAGGCGCGACCGGATCAACGCGCGGCCGCAGTGGAAGTACACCTCCTCGACGTCGACGACGATCGCCAGCTCCGGCGCCTTCGCCTCGGTGCGCATCCGGGCGAGCACGTCCGGCTCGTCGGTGACGTACGCGCTTCCGTTGACCCGCAGGGTCTCCCGCATGCCGGGGACGAAGAACAGCAGGCCGACGCCGTCGTTCTCGGCGATGTTGCGGAAGGAGTCGGCGATCTTGTTGCCGGGCCGGTCGGGCAGGGCCAGGGTGCGCTCGTCGAGGACCTTGACGAAGCCGGGGTAGTCGCCGCGGGGCGAGCAGTCGGCGCGGCCCGCGGCGTCGGCGGTGGCCAGTGTCAGGAACGGCGAGTGCGCGATGAAGCGGCGGGCGTGGGTGTCGATGCGGTCGCCGATCTTGGCCTTGATCATCTCTTCCGGCTCGCCCAGCCGAGCCCGCACCTCGGCCACGGAGACACGGTGCAGCATGTTTGTGCTGGTCATGGCACAATTATGAGCAAATATTCAGATCTTGACTACTCGCTTTCCCGGAGGGATCCGTGCCGTCGGACCAGCGCCGCATCCAGCCACGTAAACAGCCGCGTCAGGTGCGTGCCGAGCTGACCCGGCAGCGGATCCTGACCGCGGCTGCTCACGTTTTCGCCGACCTCGGCTACGCCGCCGGCACCACCAACCGCATCGCCGAGCGCGCCGGCATCTCGATCGGCTCGCTGTACCAGTACTTCCCGAACAAGGACGCGATCCTCGCCGAGCTGCTGACCCGCCACCTCGACGGCGGCACGGCGGCCGCGACGAAGGTCCTGACCGGCTCGCTGCCCGATTCGATCGAGGACATCTTCCGCGTCTTCGTCCGGCTCGCCGTCGAAGCCCACCGCGACGACCCCCACCTGCTGCGCATGCTGCTGGAGCAGGCCCCGCGGTCGAACGAGCTGCTGGAGCGGATCGGCCGGGTGAAGCAGGACATGGTCGGCCACACCCGCACCCTGCTGGAGAACCACCCGGAGGTCCGGGTCGCCGACACCGCGACGGCCGCCCGCCTGGTCATCGCGACGGTCGAGCTGGCCGTCCACGACCTGCTGGCCGAGCCGGACCCGATCGACGCCCGGCGGCTCGAGGACGAGATGGTCGCGATGCTGACGCGGTACGTCAGGGGGTGAACTGGTAGGCGCCCGCGTCGATCCGGGTGCCGACCGGGTTGCCGTCGACGTCGATGTCCGCGTACTTCTTGACGCCGAGCCCGATGGCCGGGCTGCCGGTCTTGAGGACCAGGTTCGTCGCGGAGGTGAACTTCGGGTCGGCGACCTTGTCCGTGGCGCCGGGGGTGAACTGCCGCTGCCCGCCGTAGAAGACGTTGTGGTCGGTCGCGGTCCAGCCGGTGTCGGCGTACCCGACCTTCATCGCGGCCTGGATGACGTTCTGGGTCAGCTTGAGCGTCTGGTTGGTGCAGCCGCCGTAGCAGACGAACCCTTCGGATTCGGCGTTGCCGAGGCGGACGGAGTTGTTGCGGAAGACCGTGCCGGTCACCGGGCCGTTGCCGTCCTGGGCGCCGCGCGTCACGATCCCGCCGCGTGTCTTGGCGCCGAAGACGGCGTTGTACTCGTAGACGTTGTTGCGGGAGACGCCGTCCGGGTCCTCCGCGTCGGTGCCGAGCTCGGTGAAGGACTCGTTGTCCTCGGAAATGTTGTGGTGGATGACGTTGTCCGAGCCGTAGAAGATCTCGACCGCGGCGCCGTCGAGCCCGCCGAAGTCGTCGCTCACCGCGATGGACCCGCTGATCCGGTTCCAGCCGATGTCGGAACCGTTGCCCTGCACCAGGATCGCGAACGCGCCGGAATCGTCGTTGCCGCCCGGCGTCACGACGGTCATGTGGTTGTTGTCGACGAGGTCGTTCTGGGTGACCTCGGTGCCGTCGGCGCTGGGGGCGATGTAGACGCCGGCGCCGGCGCCGGTGATGTAGTTGGAGAGGACCTTGTCGTGGTCCCCGCCGACCTCGACCCCGGCCCACGAGCAGCGCCCGGCATCGGCCGCGACGCCGATCTGGAGGTCCTGCACGACGAGGTAGTCGCCGGGCAGGTTGACGCAGGCTTCCTCGTTGCCTTGGACGATCGGCCGGGCGCCGTCTCCGTAGGCGCCGATGGTGACGGGCGCGGTGTCCGACCCCTTGCCGAAGACGCTGAGCCCGCCGGTCCAGGTCCGGCCGCGGCGCAGCAGCACGGTTTCGCCGGGCTTCAGCTCGGTCGCGGCGACCTTGGCGAGGGATTTCCAGGGCGCGGCCTGGGTCCCGGCGGCGTTGTCGTTGCCGAGGGCCTGGTCGACGTAGTAGGTGTTCGGCGCGGCAGCGGCCTCCGTGGCGGTGACCGTGGTGACTGTGCCGGCCGCGAGGGCGGCGAACACGCCGAGCGAGAGCAGTTTCCACTGGTTCGACATGGCCCGCGACGCTAACCCGGCGGCGTACACGGGCCGTACAAGTCAGCCGAGCCGTGCTCCGCCTCGCTGATCGGGACGGAGATCGTCGCCCGTCGGGGCGCTCAAGCGCCCGCCCGGCGCAGTCGTTCGGCCGCCTGGACCCGCACGGCTTCTCCGCACACCGGGCGGTCGCCGTCGGGATCCGCGTGGTCCCACCGCGCCCACCGCGGGTTCGGCAGGGGCGCGGGGACCGTGACGCCGGTCAGCTCGGCCATCAGCCGCGCGAACACCTCCGCGTACCGCACGGCGACCTCCGGGCTGTCACCGGGGAGCAGGGTGCCGCCGGGCCGGAACTCCTCGGCGTGCACGGCCAGCGTGCCGACGGCGATCACCGGCGTGAGCGGCCGCGGGCACGGGAACCCGCGTTCCGCCAGGCGGGCCTGCGCGGTGACGCACGCTTCGGCCCGGCCCTCGTCCGGCCGCGCCTTGACGACGACCGCCCGCCCGTCGGCCAGCCGCAGGCCGGTCACCTCCGACAGGGACCGCCGTTCGAACACCACTTCGGCGGGCGCGGCACCCAGGTGGTCCGTGCACCAGGACGGCAGCCAGTCCACTCAGCGGTCCCTGGCCAGCAGCGCCGCCTGGGTGCGGCTGGTCACGCCGAGCTTCGCCAGGACGTTCCCGACGTGCACCTTGACCGTCCGCTCGGCCAGCCGGAGCCGGGCCGCGATGTCGCGATTGGACAGACCCTCGCCCAGCAGCTCGAGCACGTCACGCTCCCGCGGGGTCAGCACGCCGCCACCGCTCAACGCCGCCGCCGCTGCCGGGCTCAGTGCCGTCACGCCCTGGTGGGCGGCCCGGACGGCCGCCGCGAGCTCGTCGCCCGAGGCGTCCTTCAGCACGAAGCCCGCCGCGCCAAGGCTGAGCGCTTCGCGGATTTCGCGGGGACGGCCGACCGTCGTCAGCATCACCACCCGCGGGGCCGCCGGGCCGAGCCGGCGCAGGACCTCGAGGCCGTCCATCCCGGGCAGGTACAGGTCGAGCAGGACGACGTCGGCCTCGACGGACGAACCGAGCAGCTCCGGCCCGGAAGCGTGCTGCGCGACCACCTCGAGGTCCGGCCGCGCGCCCAGGATCAGCCCGATGCCCTCGCGCACCAGCGCGTGGTCGTCGACGACCTGCACCCGGATCATGCCCGCACTCTACTGTCGGCCCATGCGCCAGTCTTTCCTCACGACGGCAGCCGTCGCCGCGGTGTTCTTCGCCAGCGGGGCGTGGACGCCACAGCAAGGATGGGTCGCCGCCGGGCTCAGCGCCGCCCAGCTCGTCCCGCTGCTGTGGTCCCGCCGGGCCCCGGCGCTCGTGCTCGTGGTGGTGACCCTGGCGACGGCCGGGCACCTGCTGCTCGACCAGCCGCGCAACACGATGTACGTGCCGGTGCTCCTCGCCCTCTACAGCACGCCGCAGCGCTGGCTGGCGGGGTCGGCGGCGCTGGTCGTCGGCGCCGCCGTGTTCCCGGCGAAGGGCCTGCTCGACGGCACGGTCCTGGCGGTGACGATCGCCGCGGTGGCCTGGCTGCTGGGCGCCGAACGCCGTCGGGCGCTCGCCGACCGGGCCGAACGCGCGGCCCGGCGGCTGCACGACACGCTCGCCCAGACCACAGCCGTCATGCTCGTGCAGGCCGAGACGCTGCGCGCGGTCGGCGACCTGACCGACGCCGACCGCGAACGCCTCGACACGCTCCTGGCGGCCGGCCGGGGCGCGCTCACGCTCGTCCGGCGCACGCTGGACGACCTGCGCGCCGACGCCGAACGCGCCCCGGACCTGGCCGAGGTGCTGGCCCGGCTCCGGACCGCCGGCCTGGTCCTCGACCGCGACCCGGTGCTGCCCGAGCTGCCGCGCCCGGTCCGGGAGCTGGCCGAGCGGTTCGTCGCCGAGACGGCGGTGAACGCCTTGCGCCACAACGGCCCCGGTGTCCGGCTGCGGCTGGACGTCCAAGCCGGTGAGCGGGTGACGATCACCGCGCGGAACACGCTCACCGGGACGTCACCCGGAGGCGACGGCTACGGGCTGGCCGGGCTCGCGGAGCAGGCCGCGGCCGCCGGGGGAGCGGTGTCGTTCGGGCCGCGCGTCGGCGAGTGGGTGGTCAGCGTCGAGCTGCCAGCAGCTGCGACACGGTCACGAACCGGAAGCCGCGCTGCTTGAGCCGGTCGACGATCGGCCCGATCGCCCGGCGGGTCTGCTCGCGCGTCGGGTACATCGGGTGCAGCAGGACGATCGAGCCGGGCCGCACCTGGTCGACGGTCGTCTTTTCGATGGTGGCGGCATCGGGCGTGCCGGCCGAATCCGGTTCGACGTCCCAGGTGATCGTCGTGCGGTCGTGTTCGGCCAGGTAGTGCGGGAGGGCGAAGAGCTTCTTGCCGTTCGGCGGCCGGAAGAGGATTTCGCCGGTGTAGCCGGTCGTGCGGATGAGGGCGTCGGTGGCTTCGACCTCGTCGGCCACCCAGGACGGCGTCACGCCGATCATGCGTTCGTGGCTGAAGCTGTGGTTGCCGATCTCGTGGCCGGCGGCGGCGATGTCCTTCGCCAGGTCGGGATGCGCGGCGATGTCCCGGCCGATGAGGAAGAAAGTCGCCGGCACCTGGTGGGTCTTCAGGGTGTCGAGGACCGTTGTCGCCCCGGCGGGGTCGGGGCCGTCGTCGAAGGTGAGGGCGACCAGCTTTTCGGAGGTCTCGACGCGGTTCACCAGGGTGCCGAAGAACTGGAAGGTACGCGACTTCGACACCTCGAACAGCGCGATGGCGGCGCCGAGGGCGATGACCAGCGCGCTCGCCACGGCGATCGTCCACCTCCGGGCGCGGCGGGATTTCAAGATCATGGCGCCACCTTGGCGAGCGCGGTCCCCCCGGGGAAGCCGCGAAGGTACTAGTACCTTCGCGGCTTCCCGGAACCGTCAGAGCGGGTTGAACACACCCAGCGGTGCGGTGCAGAACGGGCCGCCGACGTACTCGGCCGCCGCGCCCGTCGGAGCGGGCTTCGAAGCCAGCTGGTCCGCGTACACCTCAGCGTCGTCCAGCGACTTGTAGCCCAGCGCCTCCGCCTCCTCCAGCGAGTAGATCCGGCGCGTGTTGTCCGAGACGCCCCAGATCAGCCGATAGCCCGGCGAGGGCGCCGAAAGGCACGCCTCGAACAGCCGTGCGGCGTCGTCGGGGGAGAGCCAGGTCGTCAGGCCGCGCGGGCCCAGCGGCAGCGGTGTCTCGAAGCAGGAGCCGATGCGGATCACGATCACGTCCATGCCGAAGCGGGAGTGGTACAGGCTCCCCAGTGCCTCGATCGCCGCCTTCGAGACGCCGTAGTACGTGTCCGGCCTCGGCGAGGAGTCGGCGGGGAGGTCGGAGTCGGTCCGGCGGAAGCCCACCGCGTGGTTGCTCGACGCCAGGATCACCCGCCGGATCCCCGCGGCGCGCGCCGCCTCCAGGACCGTCTGCGTTCCGTTGATGTTGACGTCGAGGGTCGCTTCCCACGTGTTCTCGCGGCTGTGCCCGCCCAGGTGGATCAGCGCGTCGACGCCTTCGCACGCTTGCGCCATCGCCGCCGCGTCGGTCACCGAGGCCGTCACGATCTCTTCGGAGGCGTCGGACGCCGTCTGCGGGGCCACGTCGAGCAGGCGCAGCACCCGGCCGTCGCGCCGCAGGCGGGGGCGCATCAGGGTGCCGACGACTCCCGCCGACCCGGTGATGAGCACGCGCTGGTCCGTCATGGAATTCTTCTCCTAACCAGAAATGGCGGCGGACTGTGGTGGTTCAACGGATGCCGGCCCGGCGCAGCTGCTGCCCGAGCTCGGCGGTGGTCTCGGCGAGCAGCTCGCCGACGCGGCGGGCGTCGTCGTCGGTCACCTGGGCGATGGGCATCGAGCAGCTGATCGCGTCGGTGCCCGGGATGCGGTACGGGATCACCGCGGCGACGCACCGGACGCCGAGCGTGCCTTCCTCGATTTCCGCGGCGTACCCGCGCTCGCGCGTCGCGGCGCACTCGGCGTGCAGGCCTTCGAGGGTGGTGATGGTGTTCGGGGTGAGCGCGGTGAGCGTGGCCGGCATCAGCGCCTCGATCTCGTCGTGCGTCAGCTCGGCCAGCAAGGCCTTGCCCAGCGCCGTCGCGTGCGCGGGCAGCGTGCGCCCGACGCGGGAGACGAGGTGCGTCGAGCGCTGCGACTCCCGGGTCTCCAGGTAGACGACCTCGGTGCCGTTGCGGCGCGCGAAGTGCGCGGTGAAGCCGGTCTTCTCCCGGATGCGCTCCAGGGCTTCGGTGGCGAACGGGACCACCGCGTCACGGTCCAGGTACGCCGTGCCGCAGATCAGCGCGCGGACGCCGAGGCGGTAGCGGGCGGTGTTCGCGTCGGCCTCCAGCCAGCCGGCCTCCAGCAGGGTCCGGAGCAGGCCGTGCAGCGACGAGCGCGGGAAGCCGGTGCGCGCGTGCAGGTCCGACAGGGACAGCCAGACGTCGTTCGCCGCGAACGTCTCGATGAGGTCGACGGCCCGGCGCGCGGACTTCACACCCGACGACTCGGCCGGGGCGCTCTCCGCCGGGTTGTCCACCTTCTGCGGCATTTGTGCTCCTCCGTCCGGCCGTTGACTTGTGACCCCGGCCATATTAGCGTCCCGAACAACGTTCTTATGGATGAACATAATCACTATAACAGACTCCGTTCATAGATGTGAACAGCACGACCACATCGAAGTGGACGCGGAAGGGAGCCTGCGGTGCACGCACTCGACTGGACGATGATCTGCGCGTACTTCGCGCTGATGATCGTGATCGGCTGGTGGTCGCACAAGAGAATCAGCGACGTGAAGGACTTCTTCACCGCCGGCGGGCGGATGCCGTGGTGGCTGGCCGGCATCTCGCACCACATGTCCGGCTACAGCGCCGTGCTCTTCGTCGCGTACGCGGGCGTGGCCTACACCTCCGGCGTCACCGTGTACTTCTGGGGCTTCGCCAGCATCGGCATCGGCGTGGGCATCGGCAGCTGGCTGTTCGCCGCCCGCTGGAACCGGTTGCGCTCGAAGCTCGGCGTCGCCTCGCCGCTGGAGTACCTGGCCAAGCGCTACAACGTGCCGACGCAGCAGGCGCTCGCCTGGAGCGGCAGCCTGCTGAAGATCTTCGACATCGCGGCCAAGTGGTTCGCCGTCGCGACGCTGCTGCACGTCTTCGCCGGCCTGGACTACAACCTCGGCATCCTCATCACCGGCGCGGTCACTCTGGTCTACTGCACCATCGGCGGCCTGTGGGCCGACGCGCTCACCGACTTCGGCCAGTTCGTCATCCAGGCGATCGCCGCGATCGTGATGATCGTCGTGGTGCTGGGCAAGCTGGGCGGGATCTCCGCGCTCTGGACGATGTGGGACAAACTGCCCGAGGGCCACGTCAACCCGGTGACGTCCAAGTACACCACCATCTTCCTGCTGGTCTACGTGCTGGTGAAGACGCTGGAGTACAACGGAGGCATGTGGAACCTGGCGCAGCGGTACATGGCCGCGCCGAACACCCACGAGGCCAAGCGGGGTGCGCGGCTTTCCTCGGCGCTGTACCTGTTGTGGCCCCTGGTGCTGATGTTCCCGATGTTCGCGGCGCCGCTGCTGATCCCCGGCGTCAAGGACCCGACGCAGTCGTACGCGATCATGACCACGACGTTCCTGCCGCCGGGCCTGATCGGCCTGGTGCTGGCCGGCATCTTCTCGCACACCATGGCGATGGTTTCCTCCGACGCCAACGCGATCTCCGCGGTGATCACCCGCGACATGATCCCGGCGATGTTCCGCCGCACCCGGCAGTGGACCGACGTCCAGGGCCTCAAGGCGGCCCGGATCACCACGGTCGTGTTCGTCGCGCTGACCATGCTCGTGGCCACCCAGGCGCAGAACCTCGGCGGTGTGCTGCAGATCGTCGTCAACTGGGTCGCCGCGCTGATGGGCCCGATCTCGATCCCGCTGCTGCTGGGCATGCTGCCGTGGTTCCGCAAGTGCGGCCCGCGTGCCGCGCTGATCTCCTGGGCGGGCGGCCTGATCGACTACGCGCTGGTCTACTACGTCTTCAAGGCGAACCAGACCGTGCTCGTCGCGACACCGATCCTGGTTTCCCTCGCGCTCTACGTCGGCCTCGGCCTGCTCGCGCCCGAGCGCAGTGCGGCCGCCGATGAGATCGTCGACACCGTGAACACCGCCGACGACGAAGTCGACCGGAAGCAGGAAGGCACGACCGTGCCCGCCTGACGAGAGGCCTCACCCGGCCAAACCGAGTTAAGGACGAGAGAGCGGAAACTGATGGCACAGAACGAGATCGAGCTGGACGGCCTGCTGGCGTTCCCCCTCACCCCGTTCACCGAGGACCTCGAGGTCAACCTCGACGCGCTCGCGGAGAACGTGGAGAGCCACATCGCGGCGGGCGCCGGTGCGCTGTTCGTCGCGTGCGGCACCGGCGAGTTCAGCTCGCTCTCGCCCGCCGAGGTCACCTCGGTGCTCACCCGGGCCCGGGAGGTGGCCGACGGCCGCGTCCCGGTCTGGGTGGGCGCCGGGGGTGGCGCGGCGTCGGCTCGGGCCGGCGTCGCGGCGGCACAGGCGGCCGGCGCGGACGGCGTCCTGCTGCTGCCGCCGTACCTGGTCACCGGACCCTCGTCGGGGCTGGTCGACTTCGTGCGGTACGCCGTCGGGGACTCCTCCGTGCCGGTCATCGTCTACCACCGCGGCACCGGCGTGTTCACCGCGCCGGCCGCGGCTGCGCTGCTCGACATCCCGTCGGTCGTGGGCTTGAAGGACGGCTACGGCGACGTCGAGTGCATGACCCGGATCGTCACCACGATCCGGGCGCTGGACACCGAGCGGGCGCGGAACTTCCTGTTCTTCAACGGGTTGCCGACCGCGGAGGTTTCGGCCAAGGCGTACGCGGCGATCGGTGTCGCCCGGTACTCCTCGGCGGTGCACTGCTTCGCGCCGGAGATCGCGCACCGCTTCCACCGCGCCCTCGGCGAAGGCGACACCCGCGTGATGGACGCCCTGCTGACCGGGTTCTACCTGCCGCTGGTGGCGTTGCGGGACGAGACGCCGGGCTTCGCCGTCTCGCTGGTGAAGGCGGCCGCCCGGCTGCGCGGCGACAAGGTCGGCCCGGTCCGGCCGCCGCTGGTCGAGCCGACGCCGGAGCAGATCCGCCGGCTGGAGAAGGTCGTGGAGGACGGCTTCGTGACGCTGAAGGGGCTCGGCTGATGCAGATCCTCGACGTGGTGCTCACCCCGGTCGCGTTCGCGGACCCGCCGCTGCTCAACGTCATGGGCGTGCACGAGCCGTTCGCGCTGCGCAGCGTCGTGCAGGTCCAGTGCGAGGACGGGATCGTCGGGCTCGGCGAGTCCTACGGCGACGACGCCTTCCTCGGCGAGGTGCGCAAGGTGCTGCCGCGGCTGCGCGGCCACGACGTCTTCGACCTGCCCGGCCTGCAGCGGCTGGTCGCGGAGGCGCTGTCGGACACCGTGCTGACCGACGCGCACGGCCTGATCGGCGGCTTCTCCATCCGCAAGACCATCGCGAGCGTGTACTCGCTGTTCGAGGTCGCCTGCCTGGACGCGCAGGGCCACTTCCTCGGCCGTCCGGTGACCGACCTGCTCGGCGGCAAGGCGCGCGACGCCGTGGAGTTCTCCGCCTACCTGTTCTACAAGTACGGCAAGCACATCGACGGCCGCGAAGACTCCTGGGGCGAGATCACCACGCCCGAGGCGTTGGTCGGGTCGGCGAAGCGGATGTTCGACGAATACGGCTTCCGCTCGATCAAGCTCAAGGGCGGGGTCTACGAGCCCGCGCAGGAGGTCGACGGCATCCGCGCGCTGGCCGAGGCGTTCCCCGGAAGCCCGCTGCGGATCGACCCGAACGGCGCCTGGACGGTCGAAACGGGCATCCGGGTCGCGCGTGAGCTCGACGGCGTCCTGGAGTACCTCGAAGACCCGACACCGGGCATCGACGGCATGGCCCAGGTGGCCGCCGAGGCGTCCATGCCGCTGGCGACCAACATGTGCGTGGTCAACTTCGGCGACGTCGAGCCGGGCTTCCGGGCGCGGGCGATCGGCGTCCTGTTGTCCGACCACCACTTCTGGGGCGGGCTGCGGGCCACGCAGTCGTTGTCGGTGACGTGCGAGAGCTTCGGCGTCGGGCTGTCGATGCACTCCAACAGCCACCTCGGGATCAGCCTGGCCGCGATGGTGCAGGTCGCCGCGGCCACGCCGCACCTGACCTACGCCTGCGACACGCACTGGCCGTGGAAGGTCGAGGACGTCATCGAGCCGGGCGTGCTGGAGTTCACCGACGGCGCCGTCGCGGTGCCCACCACCCCGGGCCTCGGGATCACGCTCGACGAGGACGCGCTGGCCCGCCTGCACGAGAATTACGTCCGATGTGGACTGACCAAGCGGGACGACGGGACCTACATGCGGAAGTACGTGCCCGGGTTCGAAGCGAACACGGCGAGGTGGTGAGCCGGTGAAGGTGACGGGATACGCCTATCCCTGGGACGTCCTGGAATCCGGGTTCGTTTCGCGGGTTCGGGCGCTCGGTGTCGACGAGGTGGCCGTGGCGCTGTCGTACCACAGCGCTCGCGCGGCGACGCCGTGGTCGCCGTCCCGGACGGCGGTCGTGGCGCGGCACGCGGCGTTCTACCGCCCGGTGTCCGGGGAGTGGGGCACCCTGCGTCCGTCCACTCCGGACTGGGTCGCTCCGGAGGATTCCGGGGGTGACGCCGTCCGGCTGCTGAACGAGGCGGGGATCCCGACCGCCGCCTGGATCGTGCTGACCCACAGCTCGCAGCTCGGCTGCGAGCACCCGGACGTCGTGGTGCGCAACTGCTTCGGCGAGGCCTACCCGTGGGCGCTGTGCCCGTCGCAGCCCGCTGTGCGCGAGTACGCGGCCAAGGTGACCGCCGAGGCTGTCGCGGGGCTGGAGCTGTCGTCGGTGATCCTCGAGGCCTGCGGGCCGCTCGGGGCGATCCACCAGCACCAGCACGAGAAGACCGACGGCGTGTGGGCGCCCGCGGTGGCCCGGCTGCTGTCGATCTGCTGCTGCGACGCCTGCGCCGCGGCGTGGGACGTCGACGCGGACACCGTCCGGGCGCAGCTCGTCGAAGAGGTCCGGCGGCTGCTGGCCACCGGTGATCTGGGGATCACCGGCGACCGGCTGCCGCCGTCGTTGACGCAGCTGCTGCTGCGAGGCCGGCAGCGGGCCACCGACGCGCTGCGGGCCACGGTTTTGGCCACGCTGCCGCCGGGCACCCGGATCGTGCTGCACGGCGCGCTCGACCCCTGGGTCACCGGCGCGCTGCCCGGGCTGACGCCGTCGGCGCCCGACGACGTCGACGCGGTCGTGTTGTTCGGGTGGGCCCCCGCCACGGGTGCCGAAGCCGTCGCGGCGGCCCGGGAGGCCCTGCCCGAACGCGTGGCGATCGGGAGCTACATCACGGCGGTGGCCGCCGCGCCGGTGCCGGACATCGCCGGCTACGTCGGCGAGCTGGCCAAGGCGGGCGCCGCCGAGCTGCACCTGTACCACCTCGGCCTGGCCGGTCCGGGTCGCTGGCCCGACCTGGAAACGGCCACCGCCGCCGCCCACGAACACTGAGGAGCTGTACCCCGAATGAGCCAGGCCACTGACGCCGCCACGCTCGAGAAGATCCTGGCGGGAGCCGCCGACGCGGCCCGCCCCGCCGCCGAGGCGACCCCGGCCGAACGCGCCGGCTGGCTGACCGCGGTCGCCGACGCCCTCGACGCCGCCGCGGGCCGGCTGGTCCCGCTGGCCCACGCCGAGACGCACCTGCCCGAGACGCCGCGGCTGGCCGGCGAGCTGAAGCGCACGACGTTCCAGCTGCGCCTGTTCGCCGAGGTCCTCACCGACGGCGAGTACCTCGGCGCCACCGTCGACCACGCCGACCCGGAGTGGCCGATGGGCCCGCGTCCGGACATCCGCCGCGTCAAGACCGCGATCGGGCCGGTGCTGGTGTTCGCGGCCAGCAACTTCCCGTTCGCGTTCAGCGTCGCGGGCGGAGACACCGCTTCGGCGCTCGCCGCGGGCTGCCCGGTGATCGTGAAGGCGCATTCCGGGCACCCCGAGCTGTCCGCGGAGACCGGCTCGGTCGTGCGGGAGGCGCTGATCAAGGCGGGCGCCCCGGCCGCCCTGTTCAACGTCATCTTCGGGCAGGACCAGGGCGTCACCGCGCTCAAGGACCCGCGGATCGCGGCCGGGTCGTTCACCGGCTCGATCCCGGGCGGGCGGGCGCTGTTCGACATCGCGAACGGGCGGCCGCGGCCGATCCCGTTCTACGGCGAGCTCGGCAGCGTCAACCCGGTGGTGGTCACCGAGGCCGCGATCGCCGCCCGCGGGGAAGCCGTGGCCAAGGGGTACGCCGGGTCGTTCACCCTCGGCGCCGGCCAGTTCTGCACCAAGCCGGGCCTGCTGTTCCTGCCATCGGACCACGGTTTGACCGACGCATTGCGGGCGGCTCTGGACGGCGCGGCCGCCCAGCCGATGCTGAACGACCGGATCGCTGCGGGCTTTTCCGCTCAGCTTTCGAAGTTGCGTGAGGTACCGGGCGTCGAGGTGGTGTCTTCGTCGGCTTCCACGTCGCCGTCGTTCACCCCGACGCTGCTGGCCACCACCGGCAAGCAGTTCCTCGAGGGCGGCGCCACGGTGCACGAGGAGTGCTTCGGGCCGGCGTCGCTGATCGTCAACTACGCCGACCAGGCCGAGCTGCTGCGCCTGCTGGAGGTGATCGAACCGGGGCTCACCGCCACGATCCACGGCGAGGAGTCCGATGTGGACTGGGTCCGGCCGCTGCTGCCGTCGCTGGCCCGCATCGCCGGCCGGCTGCTGTGGAACGACTGGCCCACCGGGGTGACGGTGACCTGGGCCCAGCAACACGGCGGCCCGTACCCGGCCACAACGGCCCCGACGACGACCTCGGTCGGCACCGCGGCGATCGAGCGCTTCCTGCGGCCGATCGCCTGGCAGGGCTTCCCGGACGCCCTGCTGCCCGAACCCCTGCAGGAGGCGAACCCCTGGCAGGTACCCCGCCGCACCGACGGCTCCCGCTGACCCGCTGAATCGGCGCTTCCCCGGGGAAGTGCCGGCCCGGCCCGGTGCCTTTCCCGCAAGGCGCCGGGCCGGGACCCATCCGCCGCCGCACAACTGAATTCCTTCCCCCGTAAGCCGAGGATGTCTTCCTGGGAGGCATTGCCATGCCCGTGAACCGGAGAAATGCCCTGCGCGGCGGTGCCCTGGCGGCCGCTTCCACCGTGCTCCTGACCCGTCCGGCCTTCGCCGCGCCGTCGGCGAACCCCGTACGAACAGCCGGCCCCGTGCCCGCCGCGACCGCGCCGATCGTCGCCGCGTACCGGCAGCTGCAGACCGGCATCAACCGGCCGTCGCCCGAACGTTCCGCGGCGCTGGCCAACCTCGGCCGGGTCGCCAAAGCCTACAACGCGAGCCTGTCCGTGGCCGGCGGCGGTGCTCCACTGTGGACCGACCTGCCGCTCGGCCCGGGCAGCGACTACACGACGTCGATGTACGCGCGGCTGCGCGCGATCGCCGTCGACTGGGGCACGCCGGGCGGTTCCCTGTCCGGCGACCCGGTGGTGCTCGACCGCGTCAAGACCGCGCTGGAACTGATCTACGCCAGCCAGTACAACGAAAACGTCGGGGAAATCGGCAACTGGTACACCTACGAAATCGGCATCCCGTACTACCTGCTGCACACGCTGTCGGTGGTCGCCGACCAGCTCACCGCCGAGCAGCTGGCCCGCTACCTCAGGCCGGTCAAGCGGTTCGTCGGCAACCCGAACCTGCGCGCGAACAACGCGTCGGTGGTCGAAACCGGCGCCAACCGCGCGGACAAGGCCCTCATTTCGATCGTCTCGGGCGCCATGCTCGGCGACACCGCGTGGATCAGGACCGGTATCGACGCGCTCACCGACGTGGCGGGCGGAGGCGCGGCGAGCGTGGTCGGGAAACTGGATCGTGCGGCGGGCGACGGCTTCCACGTCGACGGCTCGTTCATCCAGCACGACACCATCCCGTACCCCGGCCACTACGGCATCGTGCTGCTGTCCGCGCTCGCCGGTGCCATCCACGTCACGCAGGGCACCGAGTACGCGCTCCCGCAGCCGTTGAAGGACAAGATCTACGCGCTCGTGGCGGACAGCTTCGCGCCGTTCGTCTACGCGGGCGCGCTGATGGAGCCGGTGCGCGGGCGGATGCTGTCGCGGCAGGGCGAGACGGGCCACGACATCGGCCACCAGCTCACCGTCGCGACGCTGGTGCTGGCGCGGACGGCCACCGGCAAGACGAAGACCGACCTCAACGCGCTGGCCGCGAAGTGGATCAAGGAAGGCGAGTACGCGCCGTTCCTGAAGATCCCGGACCCGGAGCGGTTCGCGCCCGGCCCGGACCTGGTGGCGACGCCGGGCATCGAATTCGCGCAGGACATGCTGGCCGCGGGGGCGCGCCCGGCGCGGGTCGAGGCGACGCACCGCGTCTTCGGCCAGCAGGACAGGCTGGTCCACGTCACCGACGGCTGGTCGGCTTCGCTGGGCGTCAGCTCGACGCGGATTTCCCGCTACGAAGCCATCAACGGCCAGAACCTCAAGGGCTACCACGTCGGCGACGGCGTGCTGTACACGTTCCTGCCGAACGCCAAGGGCCACTACACCGACGCCTACTGGCCGACGGTCGACCCGCTGCTGCTGCCGGGCACGACCGAGCACGACGGCCCGGCCGACCCCAAGTTCGGCGGGGTGCCGACCGGCCCGAACCCGCACACCGGCGGCGTCCGCTGGGACGCGCGCCACGGCGCGAGCGCGTTCGACTTCAAGAACTGGGACGGGTCGCTGGTCGCGAAGAAGTCGTGGTTCTTCACGCCGGACGGGGTCGTCTGCCTCGGCGCCGGGATCACCGGCACGTCGTCCTACGCCGTGCGCACGACGATCGAGAACCGCAACCTCGGCGAGGGCGGCCGCGGGACACTGCTGGCCGACGGCCGTCGCGTGGCCACCGACCTCGGGAAGGCTTCCGCGCTGCGGCGGCCGCGCTGGGTGCACCTGGAGAACGTCGGCGGGTACGTGCTCCTCGACGACGCCTCGGTGACGGCGCTGCGCGAAGACCGGACGGGCGCGTGGCGCGACATCGACACGGGCGCCAACACCAAGGGCACCACGACGCCGAACACGCGTCGGTACCAGAAGCTGGTCCTGGAACACGGCGTCAAGCCGACGGACGCGAAGTACGCGTACGCGGTGCTGCCGGGCGCTTCGGTGATCGACACGCTGGCGGCGTCCTGGGCGTGGCGCGTGCTGGCGAACACCCCGGTGGTGCAGGCGATCCGGGTGGCCGGTGGCACGGTGCTGGCGAACTTCTTCGCGGCGGGCTCAGTCGGTGACGTCGGCGTGTCGGGGCCGGCGTCGGTGGCGATCGGGCGGTGCGGGGGCCGGACCCAGGTCGCGGTGTCGGACCCGACGCAGCTGCAGGACAGCGTCACGGTGACGGTGCGCGGCCGGTCCGTGGTGGTGCCGCTGAAGGGCACGTTCGGCGCGACGAAGGTGGTCCTGGTGTGAGAGCTCCCCGCCGGGCCGGTGACCCGACCCGGTCCGGCGGGGTCCCCACCTCGGTTAGGCTGCCGGGCATGACTGTCGCCGAGCACGTGGACGTCCTGATCGTGGGCGCCGGCCTGTCCGGCGTCGGCGCGGCCTGCCGGCTGCAGGAGCGCTTGCCGGGCAAGACGTACGCGGTGCTGGAAGCGCGTGACGCGATCGGCGGAACCTGGGACCTGTTCCGGTACCCGGGCATTCGCTCCGATTCGGACATGTTCACCCTCGGTTACCCGTTCCGGCCGTGGAAGGACCCGAAGGCGATCGCCGACGGGCCGTCGATCCTGAGCTACATCCGCTCGACGGCCGAGGAGTTCGGGGTGACCGGCCACATCCGCTTCGGCCACCGGGTGACGGAAGCGTCGTGGTCGTCGGAGGATGCGCGGTGGACGGTGTCGACCGCGCACGGGGCGACGTTCACCTGCCGGTTCCTGTACCTGTGCAGTGGTTACTACTCGTACGACTCGGGCCACGTCGTCGACTTCCCGGGCCGCGCGGAGTTCGCCGGGGAGGTCGTGCACCCGCAGCACTGGCCCTCGTCGTTGGACTACAAGGGAAAGCGGGTCGTGGTGATCGGCAGCGGCGCGACGGCGGTGACGCTCGTCCCGGCGCTCGCGTCGCGCGCTTCGCACGTGACGATGCTGCAGCGGTCGCCGTCGTACATCGTGGCGCGGCCGGGGCGGGACGCGCTGGCCGACCGGATCCGCGCGCTGCTGCCGGAAAAGCTCGCGCACCGGGTGGTCCGCGGCAAGAACGTCGTCATGGGGACGCTGTTCTTCCAGCTGATGCGGTGGCTGCCGGGCCGGGCGGCGCTGGCGCTGCGCAAGCGCGTGGCGGCGCAGCTGCCGGCGTCGATCCCGGTGGACCCGCACTTCGTGCCGTCGTACGACCCGTGGGACCAGCGGCTGTGCCTGGTGCCGGACGCGGATCTGTTCCGGGCGTTGCGTTCCGGCAAAGCGGACATCGTGACGGACCGGATCGCGCGGTTCACGGCGTCGGGTGTTTCGCTGGAATCGGGCCGGGCGCTTCCGGCGGACGTGATCGTGACGGCGACCGGCCTCCGGCTGGTGGCGTTCGGCGGAATCGCGTTGACCGTCGACGGGCGGGCGATCGAGCCGGGGGAGCAGCGGGCGTACAAGGGCACGATGTTCGGCGGGGTGCCGAACCTGGCGTGGTGCGTGGGGTACACGAACAGTTCGTGGACGCTGCGGGCGGACCTGGCGTCGCAGTACGTGTGCCGCCTGCTCGCCCACCTGGACCGGCACGGGTACGCGTTCTGCGTGCCGGACGCCGCCTCGGCGTCGGGCGCGGGCCGGCCTCGCCCGATCGTGGACCTGCAGTCGGGGTACATCAAGAGGGCCGCGCCCGGCCTGCCGAAGCAGGGCGGGCGGCGGCCCTGGATGATGCGGCAGAACTACTTGCTGGACCTGGCGGACATGCGGTTCAGCCGCGTGGACGACGGGGTGCTGCGCTTCGCCCGCGCGGGCTGACGTGGTGTTCTACGTGGGCGTCCCGGACGTCGCGGCGGCGCTGGCGGAGGCCGAACGCCTCGGCGGAACCCGCCGGATGGGCCCGGACCGCGCCCCGGGGCGCGACCTGGTGGTCGCCCACTTCGCCGATCCGGAGGGCAACCTCATCGGCCTCGCCGGTCCAGCCTGACGCAGCACCCGCGCAAGCGGCGGCATCCCCGCCTTCGCGGCACGCCCCCGCGGCGGCTCAGGCGCCACTGCCAGGGTCAGTCGCGTGATCGGAGGCGCGTCTCACGTGATTGGAGGCGCGTCTCACGTGATTGGAGGCGTATCTCACGTGACTGGAGGGGATCTCGCGTGTTTCGAGGGGCATCTCGCGTGATCGGAGGGGCATCGCGGTGATGCCTTCCCAATCACGGGTGATGCCTGCTTAGGCACGGGTGATGCCCGGCTGGTCACGGGTGATGCCTCTTCGGGTGTGGCTGTGCCCCGGGGCCGGGATGGCTCCGGGGCACGGTGGCGTGGCGGGCGGGCCCTTGTCGGGCCGCCGGGTCAGCCCTGGCGGGCCTTCGAGCGGGGGTTGTCCTTGTTGATCACCAGCACCTTCGTCCCCCGGCGGATGACCTGGGCGCCCGGCTGGCGGGCGAGCGAACGGATCGAGCTGCGGACCTTCATGGCGAGCCGTCCTTCCTGTGGGAACTGCCGTCCCACATCCCGTTCAACCAGGAGCCGGTCGGTTTCATTCCGCAACTCAGCTGCTCTCGCGGGCCACCCACCCTTGCAGGTCGTCGCCGCGGATGGCGGCGGCCATCAGGTCCGGAAACTGGTCCGGGGTGCATGCGAAGGCCGGGATGCCCAGCTCGGCCAGGGCCGCCGCGTTCTCGTGGTCGTACGACGGGGCGCCCGAGTCCGACAGGGCCAGCAGCGTCACCACCTGGACCCCCGCGCCGGCCAGCTCCGCCATCCGGTGCAGCAGCTCTTCCTCGTCGCCGCCTTCGTACAGGTCGCTGATCAGGACCAGCAGCGTCCGCTCCGGGCGCTCGACCAGGCCCTGGCAGTACGCGATCGCCCGGTTGATGTCCGTGCCGCCGCCCAGCTGGGTGCCGAACAGGACGTCGACCGGGTCGGCGAGGTGCTCGGTGAGGTCCGCGACCTCCGTGTCGAACGCCACGAACGACGTCTTCAACGCCCGCATCGACGCCAGGACCGCCCCGAACAGCCCCGAGTACACCACCGACTCCGCCATCGACCCCGACTGGTCGACGGCCAGGATCACGTCCCGCTGCACCGCCTGCTGCCGCCTGCCGAAGCCGATCAGCTTCTCCGGGACGATCGTGCGCAGGTCGGGGGAGTAGTGCTTGAGGTTCGCGTGGATCGTGCGCGCCCAGTCGACGTCGCCGGGACGCGGCCGGTGCGTGCGTGACGCCTTGTCCAGCGCGCCCCGGATCGCCGCCCGGGTGCGCTCGGCCAGCCGCTCCTCCAGCTCCGTGACGACCTTGCGGACCACCTCGCGCGCGGTCTCCTTGGTCTCCTCCGGGAGCACGCCGTTCAGCGACAGCAGCGTGCCGACCAGGTGGACGTCCGGCTCGACGGCCGACAGCAGCTCCTTCTCCAGCAGCATCCGGGTGAGCCCGAGCCGGTCGACCGCGTCCCGCTGCATCACCTGCACGACGGTGCTGGGGAAGTAGCGCCGGATGTCGCCGAGCCAGCGCGCGACCCGCGGCGCCGACGCGCCCAGGTTCGCGCTGCGCGGCCCGCCCGTGGTCTCCTCGTCGGGCTTGTCGTAGAGGGCGGCCAGCACCGCGTCCACCCCACTGTCCTCATCGGACAGCTGGGCGTCCTCCAGGCCCGACCCCGGCCCGGCGCCGTCGCCGCCCAGCACCAGCCGCCAGCGCCGCACCCGGTCCGTATCCGCGCTCATGCCCCCACCCCCAGCAGCGTCGCCAGGACCGGCAGCACGCGCTCGGCCCGGTCCTCGTCGAGTTCGTCGGCGACGGCCACCGCGCGAGCCGTGCCGGTGAGCCCGGCCGCGCGCTGCCCGATCGCCCGCTTTTCGGGCCCGCTGAAGGCGCCGAAAGTGCGGCGCAGCAACGGAAGCACTTCGGTGAAGACGTCGGCGGGGATCGCCGCCAGCCACGCGTCGATCACCCGCAACAGGCCCTCGTCGTGCACCAGCAGCAGCGCCCCACCGTCGAAGAAGCCCTCGACGTACGCCGCGCCCGCCGACGGCACGACGCCCGGTGTGAGGGCCCGGCCCAGCCGCAGTTCGACGTCGAGCGCGTCGAACAACCCCGCGTCGTGCAGGATCCGGGTGAGCCGCCCGGCCAGCAGCGGGGGCAGTGACGGCCGTTCCGCCAGCCGGGCCAGCGCCGTCAGCCAGCGCTCCTTCGCGTCGTCGCCCAGCAGTGCGGTCGCGTCGTGCACCCCGTCGACCAGCTTGGCCAGCCGGGCCGCGGCGTCGTCGTCGATGCCGTGGGCGGCCGGCGGCAGGCCGGCGCAGATCCGGTCCAGCATCCGATCGGCCACCGCGCGCAGCGCGCCGGTGTCGGTGCCGCGGACGTTGCCGTACCGGGTCGCCCGAGCCAGCGCGGGCAAGGCCGACATCAGGCGGGCGACGTCCGCGTCCGCCGCCGCCCGGGCGTCGAGCGCCGCGAGCGCTTCGGGCAGCGCCTCCGGCAGGTCGGCGAGCAGGCAGTTCTCGACGGCGGTGGTGACCTCGTCCAGCGGCGGGGTGCCTTCGACCGTGCCGCGGACCGCGGTGGTGGCCGCCGACGCCACGGTGGTGCCGTACACGGCCGCCGCGACCAGGTCGACCTCGAACGACGGCTCCCAGCACAGCGCCCACGTTTCGCGGAACGTGCCCTTGTTCCGCCGCGCCGACGCCTCCCGGCTGCCCCACTCGATGCCGAGGATCCGCAGCCGGTGCAGCAGCTTCGAGCGGTCGAGCCCGCCCGGGGTCCGCAGGTCGAGGTCGAGTTCCTTGACGACCGGGTCCTTCTTCAGCCGCAGGCGTTTCGCGGTCGCGGTCAGGTCCGCGGCCAGCGGCGGCTGCGGGACGTTGGCCGGCACCTCGCCCAGCCGTTCGCCGACCACCAGCCGCCGCGTGACGAGCTCGACCTGCACCTCGTCGCCGCCGCACAGCACGGACCGGGTGGCTTCGGTGACCTCGGCGAGCCCCGCCGAGGACCGGCCCCGCAGTGTGGCGAGGGTCTCGGCGAGGCGGACCGCCTCGATGACGTGTGCGGTCGAGACCGGCAGGTCCTCCTCCCGCAGCACCGCCGCCACCTGGGCCAGCCAGCGCGCGGTGACGTCGCCGGCCGTGGTGAACAGGTGGTGGTACCAGCCCGGCGACCGCACGCCCGCGCCGTAACCGCTGGCCGTGGCGAGCCGCCCGTGCGTCCACGGCACCCAGGTGCACGCGACCTTCCGCTTCGGCAGTCCTTTGAGGACGGCCTGGTCGTGCGACGCCGGCGGCAGCGGGTCGGCCAGCGCGGGCACGTGCCAAGCGCCGCAGACGACCGCGATGTTTTCGAAGCCCTCCTTGCGCGTGCGGCGCAGCACCGAGCGCATGTACGCCTCGCGGCGGGCTTCGTTGCCCTGCGGTGGCTCTTCGTCTTCCCGCACCGCGCTCATCGCTTCGGCGATCACCTCGAACGGGCTTTCGGTGTCCCGCCGCGATTCGACGACGTCGTCCCACCAGCGTTCCGGGTCGTCGTAGCCGCCGGCCGAGGCCAGCAGCGCCAGGGGATCGACGGGCGGGCCGGTGTGCTCGTCCGGCCCCGCGGCGAACGTGTTCGCGGCCGGGAGGTCGCAGAACCGCACCGGGATCCCGGCCTCGCGGGCGTAGGTCAGCGCCTGCCACTCCGGGCTGAAGACGGCGAACGGCCAGAAGGCGGCGCGCGAGACGTCGTCGGTCGCGTACGCCAGCAGCGCGACCGGCGGCTGCATGGCCGGGTCTTCGGTGAGTTCGACCAGGGCGTCGGCCTCGGGCGGACCCTCGATGAGGACGACGTCCGGTCCGAGTTCGGCGAGCCGGGTCGCCACGGCCCGGGCGGATCCCGGGCCGTGGTGGCGGATGCCGAGCAGGTGGGTCGAGGTCAAGAGATCTCCTGACCGGCCCGGTAGAAGTCGGCCCAGCCGTCGCGTTCGCGGACCACGGTCTCCAGGTACTCGATCCAGATCGCGCGGTCGGCCACCGGGTCCTTGACGACGGCGCCGTGGATGCCCGCGGCGACGTCGTGCGGGCGCAGCACGCCGTCACCGAAGTGGGCGGCCAGGGCGAGCCCGCCGGTGAGCACGCTGATCGCCTCCGCGGTCGACAACGTGCCGGACGGGGACTTCACCGCCGTGCGGCCGTCTTCGGTGCGGCCCGAGCGCAGCTCGCGGAACACCGTGACGACCCGGCGGATCTCCGCCAGCTCGGCGGCTTCCGCGGGCAGCTTCAGCGAGGCGCCCAGCTCGGCGACCCGCCTGCTGACGATCTCGACCTCCGCCTCGGCGCTGTCCGGCAGCGGCAGCACCACCGTGTTGAACCGCCGCCGCAGCGCGCTGGACAGCTCGTTGACGCCCTTGTCGCGGTTGTTCGCCGTCGCGATCAGGTTGAAGCCCGGCCGGGCCTGCACTTCGGTGCCCAGCTCCGGGATCGGCAGGGTCTTCTCGGACAGGATGGTGATCAGCGAGTCCTGGACGTCGGCCGGGATGCGCGTCAGCTCCTCGAGCCGGGCCAGTTTGCCGTCGCGCATCGCGCGCAGCACCGGGCTTTCGACGAGCGCGGCGACGCTCGGGCCCTCGGCGATCAGCCGGGCGTAGTTCCAGCCGTAGCGGATCGACTCCTCGGACGTGCCCGCGGTGCCCTGGACCAGCAGCGTCGAATCCCCGCTGATGGCGGCCGAAAGGTGTTCGGACACCCACGTCTTCGCCGTGCCGGGCACGCCGAGCAGCAGCAGCGCCCGGTCGGTGGCGAGGGTGGCGACGGCGACCTCGATCAGCCGCCGCGGGCCGACGTACTTCGGGGTGAGCACGGTGCCGTCCGGCAGGGTGCCGCCGAGCAGGTACTCGACGACGGCCCACGGCGAGAGGTTCCAGTTGGGCGGCTTCGCCCGGTCGTCGGCGGCGGCCAGCGCGGCCAGCTCGGCGGCGTGGTCCTGTTCGGCGTGCGGCCGGAGGACGGTGGGGGCGGTCATGCGAGCTCCTCGTACATTTCGCGGCGGAAGTTCAGCGTTTCGGTGAGCGCCCGGCGCCACGGCCCGGCGTCCATGGTCAGGCGGGTGGTGGCCAGCGGATGGCCCAGGCAGCCACGGGGGACCGCGCGGGCGATCACGACGGCGGCGTGCGAGACCAGGCGGTGGTCGTCCTGGCGGGCGATCCAGTCGAGCAGCGCGGTGCCGAGTTCCTTCGTCCACGGCCGGGGCAGTTCGTGCACCAGCCGCGCGAACGACTCGACGGGCAGCCGGCTGATCAGGTGCCCGATGGTGGCGGCCTGGCTCGCCGGGCTCAGCACGCCGAGCAGCGGCGGCGTGGTGCGCCCGCCCGGGTCGGCGCCGATCAGCGCCTGCGCCCAGGTCTCGTCGCGCTGCCGCAGGGCGGCGGTGGCCCAGGAGTCCCGCAGCACGGCGGCCGGGCAACCTTCGACGGCCATCCGCACGACCTCGGCGGGCGGGCCGAACTCGGCCCAGAAGGCCAGCGGAGCGGCCGCGGCGAGGGTGCGCAGCCGGACGGTGCCGTCGCCGCGTTCGCCGTGGGGGACGGTGATTTCGAGGACCCGGCCCCGGCGGCGGACCAGCGGCCGGAGCCGTTCGGCCATGCTCTCGCCGTAGCGCGTGCCGGGCAGCCGGCCGAGCAGGTCCGCGGCTTGTTCGCGCACGGCGGCGGCGCGATCGGTGAGGGCGGCTTCGAGGAAGGCTTCGTCCTGAGGCCGCACGTGCCCCGCGAGGACGCCGAGGAAGTCGGCCCGGATCTCGGCGGGCTCGGTCTTCCAGGAGGCGGTGAGGGCTTCGCGGGCGACCTCCGGGTCTTGGACGAGTTTCGCGGCGAGCCACCGGCGGCGCTGGGCCAGGCTGCCGTACTGCCAGAGATCGGCTTCCTCCTCCGCGGGCGCGGCGAGGAAGGACCAGTCGGGATTGCGCCGGCCGAGCCACGCGCCGACGGGCCCGGCGACGGCGGCCAGCGGGGTCCGCAGGGCGACCTTGGTGCGGGCGGCTTCGGCGAGCAGCGGCAGGGTCTCGGGCGGGACGCGGTAACGGGTGCCGGCGACGATGCCGAGCCACTCGAGCAGGAGATCGGGGTGGCTGGCGGCGAGCAGCCTGCCGAGCCGATCCCGGGCGAGCGGCGGCACGAAGGGGCGCTCGTCTTCGGCGGCCGCGGGGAGCGGCCGGACGTCGTGCAGCGGTGGCCGCCCGGCCCGCCGGTAGGTGCTGAGCACGGCCGCGGCGGCGAGCAGCTGCTCGGCAGGCTCGGCGCGACCGGCGATGAGCTCTTGGACCGCGGGTGGCTGCGCGGACGGGTCGAGGGTGCGCCGCCGGGTGCCGAGGAGGGCGGTGCCGACGAGATCTTCCCAGGCTTTCACGGCTTCACCGCCTTTCGGGGTTTCGAGGAGTGGGTTCGGTGGGCGCGGAAGTTCACAGCCGCACCGCCCGGTTTTCGTGCCAGCACGTCAGCGGCCTCAGGCCCGCCGGGCTCCACTCGCCCGCCACCGTCAGCGGGCGGCCCGCCGACAGCGCCAGCAGGGACCACGGGAACGCGTACGGCACCAGCGGCAGCGCTGTTCCGTCCTTTTCGGACAGACACCAGCCGCCCGGGTGTTCCGCCGGGGTGACGCCCGACAGGAGCACCGGCCAGCGCTCCAGCCACGGGTCCGCCGCCATCGCCTGTGTGTGCGCCGCCAAGGCTTCCGAGATGGAACCGCCCTCGGCCGTGGGGGCCGCGAGGGGGATTCCGCGCTCCGCCACCAGGGCCCGCAGCGGCGCCGCGCCCGGGTAGAACGCCAGCTCGGCCGTCAAGCGGTGGCCCGGGGGCAACGACGAATCCAACGGACGGCCCGGTGGGGCGAACGACAGCACCAGCGCGTCGCGGCCCGTGCCGAGGCCGCGCAACCACGTGCGGCGGGTGAGCAGGCGGTCGTTCTCCTCGTCCGCCGCGCCCGTGATCAGCCAATCGTCCGCGACGCGCTCGCCGCTCTCCAGGACGCGGGCCGTCTCGACCGAGAAACCGAGCCGCGTGCGGACCGTCTCCGCCAGCGCGGGTGGCAGCGAGTCCACCCGGCCGGCCGCCTCGGCCAGCAGGTACAGCTGGGACAGCTCGGCCAGCAGCGCCTCCGGCCAGTCGCGGCGCCCGACGACGCCCGCCGCCCGGCGCAGGCCGCCCGCGAGGCCCGACGCCTGGGCGTCGACCATGCGCGCCGCGACCGTGCGCAGCTCTTCGCCCCCGGTGCGCTCGAAGCCCGCGAAGCCGGCGCCGATCCGGTCGGTGAGCCAGACCTTCAGCTCCGCGACGCCGCCTTCGACGCGGGCCGCCCGCTCGGCTGCGCGCCGGGCGGCCGCCTCCTCGTCCTTCGGGCCCGCCGCCTCCGCGCGTTTCTCCGCCCGGCGGGCGCGGTCGGCGCGTTCGGCCAGCCACGTGTGCACCCACTCGGGTGGTTCCGCGGCGTCGACCCGCCCGGCCGCCCAGAGCAACAGCAGCCCCAACGCGTGCTTGCACGGGAACTTCCGGCTGGGACAGGAACACCGGAACGCGGGCTCGGCGAGCTCGACGCACGTCTGGTACGGCTTCTTGCCACTGCCCTGGCAGAAGCCCCACACGGCGTCTTCGGACGCGCCCGCGCCCGACCACTTCGCCGGCGTGGCGAGCGCCCGGCCCGCCTTCTCCGACGCGGGATCCGGCGCCAGCCCGGCCACGCGTTCCGCGGTCCACGGCACCGCCGTCACCACCTGTCCCCCCACTGTTCTCCCTCGCTTTTCCGGTACGAGGTGAAGCATGCCAGCACCCACCGACATTTTTCGGGGGGTTCGGGTGGCGGAGCCCCCGACCTGGGGCGAAGCCCCAGATGTCACTGCCAATTTCCGGAAGCCGACTATTCTAGTGCTAGAATATGGCCGTGCTGACCGACGCGGAACTGACGGTCCTCGGCCTGGTCGCCGAGCGGCCGAGGCACGGCTACGAACTCGACGAGGTCGTCTCGCAGCGCGGCATGCGCGACTGGACGGCGCTCGGCTTCAGCTCGATCTACTACGTACTGGGCAAACTCCGCGACAAAGGCCTGGTCGCCGAGGTCGAGGGGGAACGCGCGCACGCCAAGGCCAAGAAGACGTTCACGGCCACCGAAGCGGGCCGCAAGGCGTGCGCGGCGGCCGCCGAAGCCGCCATCGCCGAACTGCGGCCGGTGCACCCGCCGGTGCTCGTCGGCGTCGCGAACAGCCCGGCCGTCCCGCCCGAACGGCTCGCCGCCGCGCTCGCCCGGCGCGCGGAAGCCGTGAACGAGCGGCTGGCCGAGGTCCGGCGTGCCGCGGAGGCGCAGCAGCACGCCCCGCAGTTCGTCCGGGCGATCTTCGACTACTCCCTCGCGCAACTCGAGGCGGAAGCCCGGTGGCTGGAAGGAATGACCTGATGCCCTACGACATCAAGAAGGACCTCAAGCGGCTCTACGCGCCCAAGAACACCGACTGGGCGCTGGTGGACGTCCCGGAGCAGCAGTTCCTCGCGATCGACGGCCGGGGCAACCCGAACACCGCGGAGAGCTACCGCAAGGCCGTCGAAGCGCTCTACACCTTCGCCTACACGATCAAGATGACGGCGAAGCAGCGTGGCGAGGACTTCGTCGTCGGCCCGCTGGAGGGGCTGTGGTGGGCCGAGGACTACGCCGCGTTCACCGTGCGCGCCAAGGATTCCTGGCAGTGGACCATGCTCATCGCGCAGCCGCCGTGGATCGGCGAGGACGCCGTCGAGGAAGCCCGGGAAAAGAAGAAGCTCGACGCCCCGGTCCGGCTGGAGAAGCTGCACGAGGGCCGGTGCGCGCAGGCGCTCCACGTCGGTTCGTACGACGACGAAGGCCCGCTCCTGGCCCGCCTGCACGACGAATTCCTTGCCGGGCAAGGCCTTAAGCCGACCGGCTTGCACCACGAGGTCTACCTCGGCGACCCGCGGCGCGTCGAACCCGCGAAGCTGAGGACGGTGCTGCGGCAGCCGGTCGGCTGAACTCAGTACTCGCTGGTCGCCGGCCAGGTGTCGTCGTGCAGCAGCCGCTTGAGGATCTTGCCCGTCGCGTTGCGCGGCAGGTCCGGCACGAAGTACACGTCCCGCGGCACCGCGAACCGGGCCAGGCGGTGGTGGATGTACTGGCGGATGTCCTCCGCGTGCAGCGAAGCGCCCCGCCGCGGGACGACGTACGCCGCCAGCCGCTGGCCCCACTCCGCGTCCGCCACGCCGACCACCGCCGCGTCGTGCACGCCCGGGAGCGCCACCAGTGCCTCTTCGACCGGGCGCGGGAACACGTTCTCGCCGCCCGAGACGATCATCTCGTCGGCCCGGCCGGTGACGAACAGGCGGCCCGCCGCGTCCAGGTAGCCGACGTCGCCGCTGGCCATCATGTCCGCCGCCCGGGCCGGGTCGGTCCCGCTCGTGTAGCCCTCGAACAGCATGTCGTTGCCGACGAAGATCTGGCCTTCGCCGCCCGGGGGCACCGGTTTGCGGTCCTCGTCCAGGATCGCCAGCCGCGTGCCGAGCGGGCAGCGGCCGGCCGTCGTCGGCGCCGCGCGCAGGTCGGCCGGGTCGGCGATGCTCGCCCAGGACACCTCGGTCGAGCCGTAGAAGTTGTAGAGGACGTCGCCGAAGGTGTCCATGAACTGCGTGACGAACGGCCCGGACATCGCCGAGCCGCTGCTGGCCACGATCCGCAGCGAAGACAGGTCGTAGCGGGCGCGGACCCGCTCCGGCAGGTCCATGATCCGCTGCAGCATGATCGGCACCGCGAACAGCGCGTCGCACTTCTGCTCGGCGATCGTCCGCAACGTCTCTTCGGCGTCGAACTTGCGGATCAGCGCGAGTGACGCCCGCAGCGCCATCCCGATCTGCATCGCCGCGAGGCCCCACGTGTGGAACAGCGGCGCCGCCACCAGCAGCCGGTCGCCGGCGCGCAGCGGGATCCGGTCGAGGATCGCCGCGGCCGTGCCCAGCCCCTTCGGGGTCGGGCGGCGCGCGCCCTTCGGCGTCCCGGTGGTGCCGGAGGTGAGCACGATCAGCCGGCCCGGCCGCTCGACCGGCTTGGGGCGGTCGGCGGGTGCGGCGTGGATCAGCTCGTCGATCGTCGGGTAGCCGGCGTCGGCGTCCGGCCAGGTGCTGATCCGGGCGAAGTCGCCCGGCACGTTCGCGATGGTCTGCGCGAACTCGTCGTCGGCCAGCACGGCGGACGGCTGGTGCTCGGCGAGCACGTCCTTGACCGAGGCGGCGGACAGGCCGGTGTTCAGCAGGATGACGTCGGCGCCGAGCTTGCTGGCCGCGACGAACGACTCGATCATCGCGGCGTGGTTGCGGCACATCAGCGCGATCCGGTCGCGCTCGACGACGCCGAGTTCGCTCAGCGCGTTGGCGAGCCGGTCGCTGCGCTCCTGGACCTGGCGGAAGGTGCGGACGCTGCGCTCGTCGTGCAGGGCGAGCTCGTCCGGGACGCGGGCCGCCGCGGCCTGGTAGCCGCCCGCGACCGTGGCGCCCCACTGCGCGAGGGAGTTCAGCTGGCGCGCGAGCTTGTCCGGCCGCCCGGCGCTGAGCACCCCGGCGCGCAGCAGGATGCTCGTGGTGCGCAGCTTGGTGGCCTTGTTGGTCTCGCCGTCGGTTTCGGGGTCGTGCGCCCCGGCCAGGTGCAGGTCGAGGCGACGGCCGAGGGCGCGGACGTCCTTCTTGATCGACGCCACCAGATCCAGGTAGGACGGCGGCAGCATCATCCGCACGAACAGCTCGGTCCGGCCGCCGGCCAGCGGTCTCAGCTCCAGGGAGACCCACGTGCCCTCGTCGGGGACCCCGCACCACACGACGTGCTCGCCCGGCCGGTGGACGACGGCCTGCATCTGCGTCTCGATCATCGGCCCCCGCGCGGGGACGATCCGGATCACGCCCTTCGGGCCGCGCCCGCGCCCGGCCGGCTCCTGGATCTCGCACCAGCTGATCTCCGGCACGAACCGCGAGTACCACTCCGGCGATCCGACGATCTGCCACACCACATCGGGGGAGTGCCCCACAACCGCACTCGCCTCGACCACATCGTCACGCATTGTCTGCCCTCACCGAAGTGTCACCGAACGCACGTTCAGGTCACGGAGGCGTCACAATAGCAGCAAACGGGTGATCAGGGATACTCCGAACGGCCAGATACCGGCGGGTAACGGACACTCGCAGTAGGTTCTCCGCGTGTCCATTGTAGACCGATTAACGGCGTTCACCAAGCGTAGGGGCAATGGGGTCGTTCGACATGATCGACGAGAGAGGTTCGAAGAGTGTGGGACCGCGGGCCGGGAAGGTGACCGGGCAGCACCGGGCATACGGAACATCTGTGACATAGCGGACAGCTGGGTCCGGCCGCTGGTCGCCGCGGCGGCGTTGACGGACAGTCACCATCACCCGTAGCGGGCGACCAGCTCCGCGCCGAGCCGGGCCAGTTCGGCCCGCACCGACTCCGGACCCTCCACCTCGACCAGCGCACCCCAGCCCGCCAGCTCCTGCGCGATCATCACCGGCGCCGGCGCGGCGACCCGCGCGCGGACCCGCTCCCCGGGCAGCTCCGCGACCAGCTCGCAGTGCCGCCCGAACCGCCGCTGGAGCACCCCGAAGTACCGGCGGTCGAGCACGACGTCCGCACTGAGCAGCGAACGGCGCTTCTCCACCTCTTCGACGACCTCCTGCCACACCTCGGCCAGCTCGAGGTCCGACGGCCGGTCCGCGGGCTCGCCGGTGGTGGTGGCCGCGACGATCCGGTCCACGCGGAAGGTGCGGCGGCCCTTCGCGGTGCCCGCGACCAGGTACCAGACGTCGTCCTTGTCGACCAGGCCCCACGGGTCCACGAGCCGCTCGGACTTCTCCCGCCCGCCGTAGGCGAGGCGCACCCGGCGGCGCGCGATGACGGCGTCCCGCAGCAAGGCGACCATCGGCGGCTGTTCCTTCGGGCGTTCGCCCCAGCCCGCCTGGTCGACGACGACCGCGTCCGCCGCCGCCTCGGCGTCCGCCCGGAACGTGCCCGGCAGCGCGCCCATCAGCTTCCGCAGCGCCGACTTGACCTCCGGCGCGCCCGCCGCGGCCGGGCCGGCCAGCAGGAACAGCGCCTGCGCCTCGCGGGCGCTCAGGCCGGAGAGGTCGGTGCGCGCCCCGCCGACCAGCTGCCAGCCGCCGCCGCGGCCCGGCTGCGGGTAGACGGGCACGCCGGCGGCCGAGAGGGCTTCGAGGTCGCGGCGGGCGGTCGCGACGGAGATCTCCAGCTCCGCCGCCAGCTCGGCGGCCGTCACCCGGCCGCGCGTCTGCATCAGCAGGAGGGTGGCCACGAGGCGGTCGGCGCGCATGGGGGAAGTGTCGCACCCGGCCGGAGCGCCGCTCCTTTCCGGCGGACCTGACAATTAGTTGTCAGTACTTGGTCAAGAAGGGAAACCGGCGGGTGGCCGACCTAGGCTTGGCCGCCCGTGTGTTCGCCTGTCACGGGGTATTCGCGCGACCCAAAAGGAACCTCCCGTGGCAGACGAAGCATTTCCGAAGCAAACTGTTCACAACGAAGACGGCGGCACGGTTTTTGCCAACCAAGGCGGTGACCAGACCATATACATGGAGTCGGTCAAAGACCACCTCCAGAACGGTCTGATGGCGCTCAAGGGCCGCATGTACGCCAAGGCGGTCAGCGAGTTCGAGGAATTCCTCAGCGACGCCCGGAAAGTCGGCGCCCAGAAGATGCCCGAGGCGCAGCGCGACCTGGCCACCGGGCACTTCTGCGCGGCGCTGGCCATGCTGGACGGCCGTCCACCCAATGACCGCTCGCCCGAGCAGATCGACCGCGTCGAGGCCCACATCGAGCAGGCCATCGGCTACGGCGACGTCGTGGTGACCCACCAGGCCAACGTGTTGTCGGCCCTGGTGAAGGACGACTACTACACGGCGATCGGCATGCAGCCCCCGCCGCCGGCGGCCGCCGACCTCGCCGCGAGCATCGGGCAGCTGCAGCCCACGCAGCTGGAACCGCTGGTCACGCACGTGAAACGGGCCCAGGGCCGGACTTTCAAGGCGCTGCAGGCGCGGGCCGGCGAACTCGGCATGGTGGCGGCCGCGGAACCCGAGCAGGCGCCCGTGGTCCGCGATTTCGATCCGACACGCGGCGAAGCGGTCAAGCGCTACTTCATCCGCACGCCGCGCCACCGCAGCCCGGCACCCGGGGCGATCGCGCTCACCGTCGCGGGGCTCAGCGTGCTCCTGGCCGCGGCGGCGCACAACGCCGGCAGCCTGGTGCTGCTGGTGATCGCCTACTTCGCCGGGAAGTGGGGCTGGCAGAAGGTGAAGCAGTACCAGGCCTACCGCAAGCGGTACGCGGAGGCGGAACCGAAGCCGAGCGACGCGCAGATGGACGCCTGGCTGCAGCAGGACATCACCGCGCTGGCGGCCAAGGCGAGCCGTCAGGTCCGGCTGGTCGCGACCACCAAGCACGAAGGCGGCGACCTCGTCTACCCGATCCAGACCGTGGTCGGCGTGCCCTCGCCCTCGGGGCCCATGGTGGACTCCCTGCGCGTCCGGCGCGGCGACGACCACCGGTGGCGCGCGAACCACTACGACGTGCTGATCATGTTCCTCACCAACGACCTGATCAGCCTCTACCGGTGCGCCCTCGACTTCCACACCGGCGAGCCCGTCTACGAGCAGCTCACCGAGTGGCACTACCGGGACATCGTGGGCGTCTCCACCGACCGGATCCCGATGCCCCCGTCGATCACCGCGCTGTTCCGCAAGGTCGACGAGCTGTTCGAGCACGATGTCGATGGCGCCGGCGGCGGCGAGCACGAGAAGTACGCCGACATCCCGTACGCCCAGGAGTTCACCATCTCGATCGTGAACGGCCAGCGGGTCAACCTGAACACCGGCTTCGGCGAGACACTCGGTGCCGACAACGAAATCGCCTGGCTGAACAACGAACGCGCGCTCACCATCATCAAGAAGATGGTCCGGGCGCGGCACACCTCCGCCTAGCGGAGGGGCGGCCTGCCGGTGGTGTGCGCCGCCGGCAGGCCGCGTCACATCGAGATGTTCTGGTCGCCGCCCTGGTTGACGATCGTGAGACCCCCGCCGCGCGAGACGACGTTCTGCTGGGGGCCGGCCGGTGCCGCGGACCGCGGGGGCAGGTGCGGCCGGCGCTCGCCCAGCGGCGGCTTGACGTGCGGCGGCTGGGCGGTCAGCACCCGGAGCAGGTCTTCGCAGCCCGCGACGGTGAAGCTGTCGACGAAGTAGTGATCGGCGGTCTGCGGCTGCAGGAACTGCGGGATTTCGTCCGGCGAACGGCCCGGGAGCACCACCGGCAGGATCTTCCGCGTCCAGGCCGGCCGGTCGCTGTGCAGTTTTTCCCGCAGCAACGCGGCTTCCGACTGCAGGCCGCGGTTGATTCCGGCCGAAGCGTAGCCGTCCGCGACGACGTGATATCGGGGCGAGGCGACGGCAATAACGTAGTCGGCGTTTTCGATGCTCTCGATGGCCCACGTATACCAGTCCTGGCGGTGCGCCAGATGCCACCGGTCCAGTGTCACGTCGATGCGGTTCTCCACGAGGAACTCGCTGAACGCCAGTACTTGATCTTTGTGCTCGGCTGAATCGTGCGCATACGACACGAAGACTCGCACCGGAACGCTTCTCGGCATGTTCGGACAATAGCATTTCCGGCGCGAAAAAATGTCGGGGAGACGGTCGTGGAAAGTGCTCACTTGGTGAGCACTTTGACCCCGCATGATGGCTCCACACCGCTTGAGACACCGCTTGAGAGGAGCAGGACATGCTGCGAGGGATGGCCACCGTCACCTACTACGCCGAAGACCACGAGGCCGCGAAGGCCTGGTACGCGGAGTTCCTGGGGGTCGAGCCGTACTTCAACGTCCCCGGGTACTCGGAGTTCCGGATCGGCGACTACCAGCACGAACTCGGCATCATCGATCGCAAGTACGCCCCTTTCAGCCACACCGAGCCGGGTGGCGAGATCGTCCGCTGGCACGTCGACGACCTCGAAGCGACGTTCGCGCGCCTGCTGGAACTGGGGGCGAAGGAGTACGAGCCGATCATCGAACGCGGGCCCGGGTTCGTGACGGCGTCGGTCGTCGACCCGTTCGGCAACGTCCTCGGGATCATGACGAACGTGCACTACCTTGCGGTGCTGGCGGAACGCTCATGAGCCGGTACGCCTCCTTGACGCACTTCTCGCACCGCTCGTGCCGCTCGGTCCGGCCCGCGGGATCGGTGCCGTAGAAGGGGAAGCAGCCCGCGCCGCAGCTCGCGAAGTAGATCAGCCCGAGCCGCACCTCGCCCCGGCCGACGTAGTGCGACAGCCGGCGGCGCGGGTCCGGCCCGCATTCGGGGATCCAGCCGTCGGAGGGCAGGCGGGCGGCGGCGATCTCGTCGAGGACGTTCGCGCGGCTGATCAGGTCCGCGCCGAGGCAGCTCAGGCGCTCGCCGAGATCGCGCAGGCCGTCCGCGCGCAGGGGCGGGCCGGTCAGCCAGGCGAGGTCGCCGGGGAGGGTTTCGGCGAGGTCGCGGAGACGGGTCAGGAGTGCGTGGTCCGGGTCCATGACCAGCAGCGAAACTGACGCGGATCCGCGACACCAGCCGACGGGCGGGGAAGCGGAAATGCCGGACCCCGGTGACACAATGCGGTCATGGCGACACCCTTCGCGACACCCCGGGCGAGAGCGCTCGGGTTCGGGCTGCGCACCTGCCGGGAAGCGCGGAACCTCGGCGTGCGGCAGCTGGCCAGGAAGATCGGCGTGCATGCGCAGGAACTGTCCAATTGGGAGTACGGGAAGCGGATTCCCAAGGTGGAGCAGGTGGCGCTGCTGATGGGGGTGCTGGTGGTGGAGCCGGGGGAGCGGGCGAGGTTGCTGGAGCTCGCCCGCACCGCCCGCGAGCCGAGCTGGCTGGAGAAGGCGGTGCCTGGTGTGGCGTCGGGCGCTGCGACCTATGCGGAGCATGAGCGCGAGGCGATCGAGCTGTTCGATTGGGAACCCAGGTTGATTCCCGGGCTCTTCCAGACCCCGGAATACTGCCACGCGCTGCTCAGTTCTTGGGATACCTCGCCGGATCGGGTCGAGAAGGCGGTGCAGGCACGGCTCGCGCGGCGCCAGGTTCTGACCAGGCACCAGCCGCTCGAGTACCACGTGCTGGTGGGTGAGGGTGCGTTGCGATCCGAGGTCGGCGGCAAGCAGGTGATGGTCGAGCAGCTCCGGCATTTGCTGAAGGCATCGGTGCGCCGGAACGTGCGGCTGCAGGTGCTCCCCGACCGTGCGGGTGCCCATGCCGGTCTGTTCAGCAACTTCGCGCTGCTCGACTTTCCCGTGCTTCCGCCGATCGTCTTCATCGAGCTCTTCCAGGCGAGTGCCTACCTCTACGATGCTGATCAGGTGACCGGCTACCGCATGGCAGCGAAGAACATGGCGGCGCTGGCGATGGATGAGCGGGAAAGCGGCGAGTTCATCGGGGAGGTGATCGCCGAGCTGGGAGGCAAAGCATGACCGTGTGGCGTAAGTCCAGCTACTCGGGCGAGGACAAGTGCGTCGAAGTGGCGCTCGGACCTGCGGCAAAAATCCGCGACACCAAGGACCGTTCCGGCGGCACCCTCGAAATCTCCACCCGATCGTGGGACGCCTTACTCTCCGCATTGTGTCGCCCGGCCACACTGGATCTTCCCGAGCTGTAGCTCCCGCGCACATAGCTAGCGACCGGGGTCACGCTTACCGTTCCCGTCCATGACCAGCGATCTGGACGGGCGCACCGCCCTCGTCACCGGCGGGGCCGGCGGTATCGGCCTCGCCTGCGTCCGCGCCCTCGCCGCGGCCGGGGCGAAGGTGCACGTCGTCGACATCGACGCAAGCCGCACCGAAGCCGCCGCCGGCGAGGTCGGGGGCTGGGCGCACGTCGCCGACCTCAGTGACCCCGCCTCGATCGACGATCTGCCCGCCGAGGTCGACGTGCTGGTCAACAACGCCGGGATCCAGCACGTCGCGCCCCTCGAGGACTTCCCGCCGGACGTCTTCGCCCGGATCCAGGCCCTGATGGTCACCGCTCCCTTCCTGCTGATCCGGCACACGCTCCCGGCCATGTACGCGCGGGGCTGGGGACGGATCGTCAACATGTCGAGCGTCCACGGGCTGCGGGCCTCCCCTTACAAGGCCGCTTACGTCGCCGCGAAGCACGGGCTCGAAGGCCTCTCGAAGGTCGCCGCCCTCGAAGGGGCCGAGCACGGGGTCACCAGCAACTGCGTGAACCCCGGGTACGTGCGCACCCCGCTGGTCGACGGGCAGATCGACGCCCAGGCCGCCGAGCACGACATCCCGCGTGAGGACGTCGTCGCCGAGGTGCTCCTCAAGCGGGCCGCGATCAAGAAGCTCATCGAACCCGAGGACGTCGCTTCCCTGGTGGTGTGGCTGTGCTCGCCGCACGCCGGCCACATCACCGGGGCGTCCATCCCTCTCGACGGCGGCTGGACTGCCGCGTAACCACCCGCCCAACCCACAAGGAAGTGGAGCCCGCAGTGAGCCAACCCCACCGGTCGGCGATCGCCAAGATCGTCGGCGCGAGCCTGATCGGCACCACCATCGAGTGGTACGACTTCTTCCTCTACACCTCGGCCGCCGCCCTCGTCTTCAACAAGCTGTTCTTCCCGACGGCGAACCCGCTCACCGGCACGCTGCTGGCGTTCCTGACCTACGCCGTCGGGTTCCTCGCCCGCCCGATCGGCGGCCTGGTCTTCGGGCACTTCGGCGACCGGCTGGGCCGGAAGAAACTGCTGATCGTCAGCCTCGTCCTGATGGGCGGCTCCACCTGCCTGATGGGCGTCCTGCCGACGTACGCCACCGCGGGCGTCGTGGCGCCCCTCCTGCTGACGCTGCTGCGGCTCGTCCAGGGCTTCGCGCTCGGCGGCGAGTGGGGCGGGGCCGTGCTGATCGTCTCCGAACACGGTGACGACCGCCGCCGCGGCTTCTGGGCGAGCTGGCCGCAGTGCGGTGCACCCGGCGGCAACCTCCTGGCGACCGCCGTCCTGGCGATCCTCTCGGCCACCCAGTCCGACGCGACCTTCATGTCCTGGGGCTGGCGCGTTCCGTTCCTGCTCTCGGGCGTGCTGCTGCTGATCGGGCTGTGGATCCGGCTGGCCGTCGCCGAGTCGCCGGTGTTCCTGGCCGCCCAGCGCCAAGCCGAGGCGCGCGCCGAAAAGCACGTCCCGGTCGTCGACGTCTTCCGCAACAGCTGGCGCCAGGTGCTCATCACCATCGGCGCCCGGATGGCCGAGAACGTCTCGTACTACGTGATCACCGCGTTCATCCTCGTGTACGTCACGACCGGGCTGCACCTGCCGAAGGGCGTCGGCCTGACCGCGGTGCTCATCGGCTCCGCCGTGCACTTCGTGACGATCCCGGTGTGGGGCGCGCTGTCCGACCGGGTCGGACGGCGGCCGGTCTACCTGTTCGGCGCGATCGGGATGGCCGTGTGGGGCTTCGCGTTCTTCGCGCTGCTGGACACTAAGTCGTCGGCGGTGATCGTGCTGGCCGCGACCGTCGGACTGGTGCTGCACGGCGCGATGTACGGCCCGCAGGCCGCGTTCTTCGCCGAGCAGTTCCCGACCCGGGTGCGCTACACCGGGCTTTCGGTCGGCGGGCAGCTGTCGTCGATCGCCGCCGGGGCCGTCGCGCCGCTGATCGCCGTCGCGCTGTTCTCGGCCTGGGGCAGCACCGTTCCGGTGTCGCTGTACGTCGCGGCGATGTGCCTGATCACGGTGATCGCGCTGCTCGCCGCCCGCGAAACCCGCGGCGAATCGCTGCACGACGACGTCGAGGCGGAGAAGGCGGCCGTTTCGCCCACTGTGCCGATCGTTACTAATCCGACCACAGCCACGGCCGAATGACTTCGTGGCAACGGTTACGTGCCGTGCGAAGGGCGGCCTACTTTTGGCCGGATTAGTAACATGACCGCCGTGACCGCACCCTCGGACGCGCTGCGCCGGCTGCTCGACCTGCTCGCCTCCGGGGCGAGCACCGAGCAGCTGGCGCACGTCGTCGTGGCCGCCCGCGCCGAGGGCGCCCTCGACGCGGCCGACCTGGCCGCGCTGGCCAGCGCGGGCGAGCTGGCCCTGCGGATCCGCGAAACCCTGGCCGAACACCGGCGGCGTGAAGCCCGGCTCACGGCGTTGTTCGAGACCGCGAGCGAACTCGCCGCGCTGTCCGACCCGGACACCGTGCTGCGCTCGATCGTCCGGCGGGCGCGGGCGCTGCTCGGCGTCGACGTCTCCTACCTCAGCCTCAACAACGAAGCTGAAAACAAGACCTACGTCCGGGTCAGCGACGGCTCGGTGTCGGCGGAGTTCCAGCAGATCGTGCTCGGCATGGGCGAGGGCCTCGGCGGGCTGGTCGCGCAGACGGCGCGGCCGTACGCGACCTCGGACTACTTCAACGACGACCGGTTCAAGCACACCCGGCACATCGATTCCGGTGTCGCGGACGAAGGCCTGACGGCCATCCTGGGCGTCCCGCTGGCCATCGGCCCGAAGGTGCTCGGCGTGCTGTTCGCGTCCGACCGCTCGACCCGGGAGTTCTCCGCCGACGAGGTGGCGCTGCTGTCGTCGCTCGCCGACCACGCGGCGATCGCGCTGGACAGCGCGAACCTGCTCGACCAGACCCGCCGCGCGGTCGCGGAGCTCAACGAGGCCAACGCGACGATGGAACGCGCCGAGGACGCGCACGACCGCCTGACCGATCTCGTGCTGCGCGGCGGCGACCTGCCGGACGTGGCCGGCGCGGTCGCCGACGTGCTCCACGGTGACCTCACGGTCTACGACGCCGACGGCACGCTCCTGGCCAGCTCGGCGGCCCCGGTGGGCCTCGACCCGGACGCGCTCGCCGCCGCCCGCGCCACCGGCCGCGCGGTGTCCACAAAGGACAACTGGGTGTGCGCGGTGCAGGCGGGCCCCGAACTGCTCGGCAGCCTGGTGCTGGCCGGGCGCCCCGGGCTCAGCGACCCGGACCGGCGGCTGTTCGAACGCGCCGGCGTCGTCACGGCACTGCTGCTGATGCTGCGGCGGTCGGTGGTGCGCGCCGAGGACGAGGTCCGCGGCGAGCTGCTGACCGACCTGCTCACCGCGCCCGACCGCAACCCGCGGGCGCTGCTGGCCCGCGGGCGGCGGCTGGGCATCGACCTGTCGGCCCCGCACGCGGTGCTGGTCGCGCACGCGGACGGCGGCTCCCGGCGGCGCGTGGCGAGCGCGGCGGCCCGGCACGCGACGCTGGTCGGGGTGCACGCCGAAGAAGTCGTGCTGCTCGCCACCGGCGACCCGGACGAGCTGGCCCGCCGCGTCGCGGCCGACCTCGGCTCGGCGACCGGCCGTCCGGTCACGGTGGGCGCGGCCGGGCCGGCGGGCGGTCCGTCGGCCATCGCGGAGGCCCACGCGGAGGCGGCGCGCTGCGTCCGGGCGCTGCTGGCCCTCGGCCGGACGGGCGAAGGCGCGGCCATGGCCGGGCTGGGGTTCCTCGGCCAGCTCCTCGGCGACCGCGCGGACCTGGACGCGTTCGTCCGCCGGACGCTGGGGCCGGTGCTGGACTACGACGAGCGCCGCGGCACCGAGCTGGTCGCGACGCTGCGGGCGTATTTCGCGAACGGCTCGCAGCTGGCGCGGACGAAGGACGTGTTGCACGTCCACGTGAACACGGTGGTTCAGCGGCTGGAGCGGGTGGCGTCGCTGCTGGGGGAGGACTGGCAGGTGCCGGACCGGGCGCTGGAAATCCAGCTGGCGCTGCGGGTCCACCGGCTCGGCGGGGCGCGCTGACTCCGGTTTTTGTCGGTGGTCTCCGGTAACGTGGAATTCGGGGGGCGCCCCCGCGCGGGGGCGGGGTTTTGCGCCCGTTCGGAGTTCCTCGTGCTGCGGAGCGCGGCTACGGAAGCAGGACCAGTTTGCCGGGCGCGTGGCCGCTGATGCCGGCGCGGTGGGCTTCCGCGGCTTCTTCCAGCGGGTAGGTGCCGGCGATGATGACCCGCAACCGGCCCTGGACGAGCATCTCGACCAGTTTCGGCCTGGCCGCCGCGCGGACCTCGGTGCCGAGGTCGGCGCCGGGCTGGTTGCCGATCACTTTGACGCCTTCGGTGGCACGCCGGGCGCCGCCGGCGATGGAAGCGATGCGGTCCGGTTTGCCGGCCAGTTCCAGGGACGTGTCCAGCGCCTCCTCGGTGCCGATCAGGTCGAGTGCGGCGTCGACGCCCTCGGGCGCCACTGCTCGGACCCGGTCGAGGAGACCGGGTCCGTAGGCCACGGGCGTGGCGCCCAGGCGGCGCAGGAGTTCGTGGTTGGCCTCGGACGCGGTGGCGATGGCGGTGGCGCCGAGGTCGACGGCGAGCTGAACGGCCATGAGCCCGACGCCGCCGGAGCCGCCGTGGATCAGGACGCGGTCGCCCGGCCGCACTCCGGCGGCGTGCAGCGTGTGCGCGGCGGTGGTGCCGGCCAGCATCAGTGCACCGGCGACCGGCCAGTCCACGGTGTCCGGCTTGCCGATGAGCGAACCGGCGGTGGCCACGACGTAGTCGGCATAGGCGCCGGTGACGGGGTAAACGACGACTTCGTCGCCGATCGACACGCCGCCGAGCTTCTCACCCACCGCCGTGACGACACCGGCGCATTCGAGCCCGATCCGGGGGAGCGCGTCCGCGCTGACGCCGGCTTCGTCCTGGTACCTGTCGTCGATGGCGTGGAACGAGCCGCTGTAGAGCTTCCAGTCGATCGGGTTGACCCCGGCGGCCTTCACGCGGACCACGACCTGGTCTGCCGCCGGGACGGGCACCGGCACCTCGACCAGGTCGAGGACTTCCGGGCCACCGTAGGACATCGGTCGGATCGTGCGGGCCATACCAACGCTCCAAGACTTCGGGTTCGCTTCCGCGGCTCGACATCCACTGAAGCGCCTCGCCGGGATGACGTCCACTGCACGGTTGGTAACTTGTGAGTGCGTCCCATGCACTGGTCGAGGATCGGAGGCAGCGCCTCGGTGAAGGACCTGGATTTGAACCTGCTCTGGGTCTTCGACGCACTGATGGAGACCGGCAGCGTGGCGGCGGCCGCGGACAAGCTGCACCTGTCGGCGCCGGCGACCAGCCGCGCGCTGGGCCGGCTGCGGCGGGCGATGAACGACCCGATCATGGTGCGCGCGGGGCGGGGGTTGGTGCCGACACCGTTCGCGCTGCGTTCCCGGGCTCAGGTCAGAGCGCTCCTCGAAACGGCGACCCGGTTGCCGACCACCCCCGCCGACAGCCCGGCCACCTGGCGCCGCACGTTCGCCATCCGCATCAACGACGGGCTCACCCCCGTCATCAGCTCACGGCTGGCCGGCCCGGTTTCCGCCGAAGCACCCGGCGTCACGCTGCGCTTCGTGGCCCAGGACTCCAAAGCCCCGGAGCCCCTCCGCGACGGCACCCTCGACCTCGACCTCGGTGTCGCCAAGGCGCCACCACCCGACTTGACCACGCAGACTCTGTTCGCCGACCGGGTCGTGGCCCTCGTCGCCGCCGACTCCGAACTCGGGCGGGCGGCCGGGCTGAGTCTCGACGACCTGGTGCGCCACCCCCACGTCTCCGCCTCCCGCCGGGGACTGGATCACGGCCCCATCGACGACCGGCTGCGGGAAGCCGGCCTGTCCAGGCGCGTCACCTCCGTGGTCCCGAACTACGCGGCCGCCGCCCTGATGGCGCTGCAACCCGGCTTGATCAGCATCGCGCCGAGAGTCCTCGCCGAAGACCTCGTCCAACGCGGCATGCCCGTGCGCTGGCACGACTACCCGCTCCCGCTCCCGCAGGTCGACGTCGAGCTCCGCTGGCACCGGCGCCTTGACGAGGACCCCGCGTCCCAATGGCTACGCAACCACATACGCGCCGCGGTCAAGCCGCTCACCACATGACTCGCTCAGCGACACTCGACAACGCCGCCATGATGCGCGGGGCCCCGGGTCAGCACTGCCCGTCGGCGAGGACCCAGTAGCCCGGGGACGTCTCCCGCAGCGCGTGCACGGTGAACGTGTTCCACAGCCCCATGGCCTGGTTCGAGCCGTTCGCGTACGTCTGCCCGCCGCTCTGGTGCGCGCGGCCCGCCTGCGTGTGGGCGTAATTGCTGGCGCTCACGCAGGTGCCCGCCGGAGCGGTCGTGGTGGTGGTCGTCGGCGGCGCCGATGTCGTCGTGGTCCCGGATCCCTTGTCCAGCCCGAAGAAAACCCCGGTGTGGTAGCTGGAACAGATCCCGGCGAGGAAGTACGCGCCGGTGCTGCCGCACTGCGTCGAGCCGGTGCCGGGGTCGACCGCCGTGCCGTGGCCCATGCCCGCGATCGAGTACAGCTGGACCTTGCCGCCGTAGTTCGTCAGGGTCGTGCCGCCGGGCAGGGACTGCGTGCTCGTCGGGGTCTGCGAGACGCCGTGCACCGCGGTCCACTGGTCGCGCAGCTCGGTGCCGTTGACCGGGTAGACGGTGTAGTCGCCGGTGCCTTGCCAGATCGCCACGCGCGGCCACGGCCCGCCGTAGCCCGGGTACTGCGCCTTGGCCTTCGCCGCCCACTGCGCCGGCGTCAGGTGCTGGTCGTTCTGCTGGCAGTTCGTCGCCTCGACGACGCTCGTGGCGCACTGGGCCGGCAGGCCCGCGTTGATCCCGCCCGCGGCGAAGACGTCCGGGTACGCGGCGAGCAGGTCGGCGGCCATCCCGCCCCCGGCCGACAAGCCGGTGACGAACACCCGGGAGGCGTCCGAGCCGTGGTCGGCGATCGCCTTGTCCACCATGGACCTGATCGACGCGGCTTCGCCGTTGCCGCGGGTGTCGTCGGTGGTGGAGAACCAGTTGAAGCACTTCAGCGAGTTGTTCGCCGTCGACGTCTGCGGGAAGACCACCTCGAACCGCCAGCGGTCGGCCAGCTCGGGCCAGCCGGAATGGGCGTGGTAGTCGGCGGCGCTCTGCGTGCAGCCGTGCAGCGCGACGACCACCGGACGGCCGGGTTCGAGCCCGGCCGGGGTGTAGGTGTACATCGCCAGCGCACCGGGATTGGCGCCGAAGGAAGAGATCTGCACGAGGGACGACGGCGGCGGGTCGGCGGCGGCCACGTGGGCGGTGGTGAGCACGGCGGCGGTGATCGCGGCGAGTCCCGCGAAGGCGAGCTTGCGCATGGTGAGTTCCTTCTCGTCGTTGAGAGGGGCTCCAGCGACGCTAAGACGGCTCGGGGGTGGAGACCATGTGGCCGCCCACCACATCGGCTCGCCCCTTCATGGTGGCCGGCGGGATGGCTCTCGCCCGCCGGACGCGCTTGGGTTCTCCTGGCATCGGAAGAAGCGGAGGTGGACCGTGCGGGGTTGGCTGGCTTTGGTTCTGGCGGGCGCACTGGCGGCGGCGCTGCCCGCGCCGGCTTCGGCCGCGGCCGCGCGCTGCGCGGTGGGCGTGCCCGGCGCCGAGAGGTCCGTCGCCGCGTGCCTGGACGACCTGACGACGACCGGCACGCTCGCGTCCGGGCACACCGTCGAGGCGGACTGGGCCGGGCTGACGTCGGCGGGGCTGCCGACGTTCGGCGCGGTGCCCGGTGTCCAGGTCGACGGGTACTTCCCGGACTCCTCGACGGCGAACACCAACCACGGCTGGAACCACGACGCGCAGTTCGTGCTGCGCCTGCCGGACCGGTGGAACGGCGGCCTGGTCGTCTCCGGTTCGCCCGGCGTCCGGCGCCAGTACGCGAACGACCGCGCGATCGGCGACCAGGCCCTCGCGGAGGGCTATGCGTTCGCCGCGACCGACAAGGGCAACACCGGCGCGGCGTTCTACACCGACGGCGTCCGGCCGGGAGACGCCCTGGCGGAGTGGAACGCGCGCGTCACGCAGCTGACGCTCGCCGCCCGGGCCGCGGCGGTGCGGCACTACGGGCGTCCGGTCGCGAAGACGCTCGCCGCCGGGCTTTCCAACGGCGGGTACCTGGTGCGGTGGCAGCTGGAGAACCGGCCGTGGCTCTACGACGGCGGCGTCGACTGGGAAGGCACGCTGTGGCGGCCCGACGGGCCGAACCTGCTGACGTTCCTGCCGCCGGCGCTGCGCGCGTACCCGGCGTACGCGGCGGGCTCGGCGCCGGCCCATCAGTCCATTTTGGACGCCGGGTTCGCGCCGGGGTCGGAGTTCCTGTGGGACTACCACTACCGCGTCTACTGGGACCTGACCCAGCGGATCTACCGCGAAGAGGCCGATCCGTCGTTCGACGGCGCGGCTCTGGCCGGCACGCCGTTCTGCGCTTCGGGAACGCCGTCCTGCGACGCGGACTACGCCTACGCGTCCCGGCCGCCTTCGGTGGCGCGGGCGGTCGAGCGGATCTCGCTGACCGGGCGGATCGGCAAGCCGCTGCTGACCCTGCACGGCACGCTGGACACGTTGCTGCCGATCACGCGCGACTCCGACGTCTACGACCGGATGATCACCTCCGCCGGGCGCGGCGCGCTGCACCGGTACTACCGGATCGAGGACGGCAACCACGTCGACGGGCTCGTCGACGCGTTCCCGGACCGGCTGCGCCCGCTGGGCCCGTGCTACCGGACGGCGTTCGACGCCCTCGGCGGGTGGCTGCGCGGCGTGCGCCCGCCGGCCTCGGCGACGATCACCCGCCCCGCCGGGGCGACCCCGGCGGAGCTGGCGAAGTCCTGCTCCCTGGGCTGAATCCCATTTCGGGTGAGGTGTCTCGTTCCGCCGCGCCGGCCGTCACGACCGCGCGCGGTGGGCAGCCTCCGCCGCGTCCGGGGGCGTGGTCGGGTAGACGTCCGCATCGAAGAACCTGGCGAAGGGCAGCGTGGCCAGCGTCTCCACCACCTGCTCCTGATCGGCGGCGATGACCTCGAGGAACGTCGCCCGCCGAGCGGGGGAAACGTAGTGGGCGCCGATCTTCCCGGCCGAGCGCAGGACCTCCAGCTGCTTCTGCTCGTCTTCTCTCAGCGCGGCGAATTCCGCGAAGTCCGTGTCGTCGCGGAGAGTCGCGAACACCATGAACGTCTGTGCTGCGGCGGGATCCGGGGTCGTCGGCATGATCTTCCCTTTCGATGGCGGTGCACTGATGTCAGCTGATGACATCAACCTAGCATAGGTGATGTCATCAGCTGACATCGTTGATCGACGGCTCTACACTCGCCGCATGGGACGATGGGAGCCGGGAGCCGAGGATCGGCTGCGCGAGGCCGCACTCGCCCTGTATCTCGAACGCGGCTTCGAACAGACCATGGTGAACGACATCGCCGACCGGGCCGGCGTGACCGCCCGCACCTTCTTCCGCTACTTCGCCGACAAACGTGAGGTCCTCTTCGGCAAGGCGGCCGAACTGGCCGAGAAGTCGCTGGCCGCACTGGAAGCGGCGCCGGCCTCGGCGTCGACGCTGGAGGTCGTCGCCGCCGCGCTGGACGCCGCGGCCGAAACGATCGGAACCGACCGTGCGCTCGCCCGGCAGCGGCACGCGGTGATCATGGCCAACGCCGAGCTCCGGGAACGCGAACTGATCAAGCTCGCCCAGATGTCGGCGGCGCTCGCCGAGGGGCTTCGACGGCGAGGCACCGGCGACCACGAGGCCGGCCTGGCCGCCGAGACCGGCACCGCGGTGTACCGGGTCGCCTTCCAGCGATGGGTCGACGCCACCGACGACCTCGACCTGCGCGAAGCCGTTCGCCAGTCGTTCGCCCACCTGCGAGCCCTGACCGCCTCCGGCTGATTCGGCCGGCCCCGATGGGTGTTCGGGATCAGTCGCCCTTGATGAGGTGGCCGGCCAGCGCCGGGCTGAACGTGCCCGCCGGGACACCCGAGCCGTAGCCGCAGCTGCCGTCGGAATCGCCGGGGACCTTGATCCACAGCTGCAGCTCCGGGCCGCCGCCGAGCTGGGCCGGCGCACCGAGCTTGCGCTTCGGCGGGTTGCACCACAGCTTGTCGTCGGGGTTGCTGTGGCCGTTGCCGTTGCGGCTGGTGTCGACCACGAACGGCGCCGCGTAACCCAGTGCCGAGCCGACCGCCTTGCCGTAGGTCGTCGACTCGGCCGTGGTGTAGAAGTTGGACACGTTCAGCACGAACCCGTGGATGGACTGCACGCCCACCTGCTTCAGCCGCGAGGCCATCGTCGCGGCCGGGATCCAGGTGGCGTTGCCGCCGTCCATGTACGCCCACGTGTTCGGCGCCTTCTGCGCGAACTGCGTCGCGGCGTACTTCAGCAGGTCGAGGCGGGTTTGGCGGGCGTCGCCGGGCAGGCAGTCGAGCTGGGCGAGCGCGTCCGGCTCGATGATGACGATGGCCGGCTTGCCGCCGATGCCGTCGGCGAAGGCGGAGATCCAGTCGCGGTAGGCCTGCGGGCTGCCGGCGCCGCCGGTCGACTCGCCGCCGCAGTCGCGGCCCGGGATGTTGTAGGCGACCAGGACGGGCAGCTTGTCGGCGACGTCGGCGGCGTAGGTGTAGGAGTCGACGGCCGTGCGGACGTCGCCGCTCCAGTTGCCGAACCAGCGGGCGCCGGGCTTGGTCGCGATCGACGTCCTGATCGGGCCGGCGAGGCTGTCGTTCGGGTGGTCGCGGACCCACACCGCGGGGTTCGAGTCCGGGTCGACGTAGAAGCCGTTCGTCTTCTCGAGCGGATTGCCGTCGGCGGCGAGGGCGGGGGAGGCGGGGGCGAGCCCGGTGAGCGCCAGCGTGGCGGCCACGAGCCAGGTCTGGATGCGCATTTCCGCAGGGTGCCTCCGGGGCGTACACGAATCGTACAAAAATGCGGTGAACCGGATCGAACCCGCATCCGTACTACTGGGTGAAGGGGCTGGTCTGACTGCCGTGAGAGCCGCCCTGAGCTGTGGTTTTACCGTCCGGACGCCCCGTCCGGCCGCTTGCGGGAGCGTCGACCGTCATTCATGATGGGCTTCGGGGGGCCGCGAAAATTCGTTAATGTCGAATATCCAGGTGTCGGCCATGCTGCGGAAGTACCGTCCGTCCGGAAGTGAACGTCATGCTCCTACCTGTGCCCGGGGCCGCCTGATGGCCGTCGACCTGCCGGGCCTCGCGATCGTCGCCGGGCTGCTGTTGCCGGCGTTCGCCGCGGCGGCCTGGGCGATCACCTTGGAACGGCGCCCGCACCGTCCCCCGGCCGCCGCCGAGCCGGAGCCGGACTTCACCGTGGCCGGGATCCAGTCGCGCCTGCGCCGCGAGGTGGCCGCGCGAAAGCTGGCCGACGCGGGCACGGTCGCCCTGCCGACGCTGCCGATCCCGGCCCAGACCCGCCGTGAACCGCCCTCACCCCGGCTGCCACTGCGGGTGGTGGGGGTCCTCCCACCGCCGGCCCCGGCAACGGCCGGGTTCGGGGCCCCGAGGTTCGCCTTCGCACCCCCGGACACGGACCTGATGCGCCGCATCCTCGACGGCTTGCGCAAACTGGACTGACCGGCTGGGCTCCGAGCGCCCCAAGGCCATACTGGGGCGCTCGGGTCCGGGCGCGAGTCCGGGAGCGATCACGATCCCAGGGCCGCCGGGGACTCGGCGTCCGGGATCAGCAGCCGGGGCTTGCCGGAGCCGTCGGCCGGGGCCGACCACACGTCCGCGTGGCCCGGGCCGCGGGGCAGGCCGTAGCCGATCGAGTGGTCGTCCAGCCAGGCGGGCTGGTCGTCGACGCTGCGGGTCTCACCCAGTGGAGTGGTTTTCGCCGAAGCCAGGTCGAGCACCGATAGCCGCCAGCCCTTCGCGGGGTCGCCGTCCACAGCGGACTTGAACGCCACGCGCGTCTCGTCCGGGGAGAGCGACGGGCACTCGACGTTCTCGCGCAGCGTGCGGATCGTGTGCCCGGCGAAGTCGCCCGCGACCAGGTAGCGGCGGCCGGCCGTCGACATCGTCGCGTAGAAGCGGCGGTCGTCGCGGGTGAACGTCACGCCCCAGAAGTTGAGGTCGGCCGCCTGGTACGGCTTGCCGTCGAGGGTCACCGTGTAGTCCTCCAAGGTGCCCGCCAGGTCTCCGGTCGCCGTGTCGAGGATGCCGGCGCGGGTGGAAAACATGCCGCCGTTGTACGAATCGCCGGTGACGAACACCGTCCACGCCAGCATCCGGCCGCTCGCCGACACCCGCGCCCGGTTCGGCAGCCCGACCAGCGGGATCTCCCGCGTCACCGCCAGGCGGGAGTCGAGGACAGCCAGCTGGTAGGTGGTCAGGTCGCCGTCCTGGCGCAGGCAGAGCCCGGTGCCTGCGGCGGCGTACACGCGCGCGCACGACAGCGGCGACACCGTCCGCGGGCCGCCGGGATCGGTGGTGGACACGGTGGCGACGTGCCCGCGGTCGGCGTCGGCGGTGCTGCGGAACAGCAACCGCGGGCCGGGGTCGAGGCTCACCGCGCCGGTCGTGGTGACGTCGTGGCTGCGCGCGCTCGCGAACCCGACGTACGCGACCGCGGCCCCGGCGAGCACGAGCACGCCGACGACCGCGATGATGATCCGCGTCTTCACGCCGTCGCCTTCCGCAGTACCGCGAAAGTCGCGGCGATCGCGACCACGGCCCCGCCGGCGGCGATCGCGATCGCGAGGTTCGCGCCCCAGAACTGCCACGCGAGTCCGAACAGGACGGACGAGGTGAAGTACGCAAGCGCTTGCGCGGTCTGGACGAGCGAAATCCCCGTGGTGCGCAACGACTCCGGCAGCAGCGGGCCGGCGAGCGCCATCAGGACGCCGTCGGTCGCCGCGTAGAAGGCGCCGTACAACGCCAGCGACACCGCGATCAGCGGCCAGCCGGACACCGGCCCGGCCAGCAGCAGGTAGACCAGCGCGAGCGCGCTGTAGCCGCCGAGCACCACCGGCAGCCGCCCGACCCGGTCGGCGAGCGCGCCCAGCGGCGCGGCGAGCAGCAGGTAGCTCAGGTTCGTGCCGACGGCGAGCAGCGGGAACCAGCCGGTGGCGATGTCCTCCTTGTGCTGCAGCAGCAGGTAGACGAACCCGTCGCCGACCGTGGCCAGCCCGAGCACGCACGCGGCCACCAGCAGCCGCCGCACACCGCGGCCGCGCAGCAACGCGGCCGCCGCCCGCGGCGAGACCGGCGTCGCGGCTTTCGGCGTCCGGCGGTCGCGGACGAACAGCACCAGCAGCAGCACGCCGATCGCGGCGATGCAGAAGCTGACGACGAACACGGCGTCGAAGGCCTCGGGATCGGCCGCTCCGACGGCGGCCAGCACGGCGAGCGCGACCAGCGGCCCGGCGAAGGCGCCCATGCTGTCCATCGCCCGGTGCACGCCGAACGCCCGGCCGAGGAGCGGTTCGGGTGCCGACAGCGTGATCAGCGCGTCCCGCGGCGCCGTCCGCAGGCCCTTGCCGGTGCGGTCGAGCGTGATCACCGCGCCGATCGCGGCCGCCGACGCCCCGGCGGCGAGCAGGCCGAGCTTCGCCACCGCGGACAGCGCGTAGCCGGCACCGGCCACGACCTTGCGCCGCCGGACCCGGTCGGCGACGTACCCGCCGACGATCCGCAGCAACGCCGTCGCGCCGGTGTAGAGGCCGTCGACCAGCCCGTAGGCGGCGGGGCTCAGGTGCAGGCCGAGGACCAGGTAGACGGGCAGGACCGCGGTGACCATCTCGGAGGAGACGTCGGTGACCAGGCTGACCGCACCCAGCGCGAAGACGTTCGCGCCGACCGCCGGGAGCTTGCGCCGGGACACCGTCCCAGCATGCTCTCGGCGGCCGATCGTGGACAGGTACACGCGGTTACTGCCAGACGTCGAGGATCGGCGACTTGCTCGCGGCGCCGCCGATGCCGGGCAGGCCGTAGGACGCCTCGATCGTGCGCAGCACGGTGTAGTGGTTGATCGATTCGCCGTAGCTGCCGACCTTGACGTTCGCGCCGGTGAACGTCGTGAAGATCTGGTTGACCGACGTGCCGCTGTCCTCGTCGAAGGTGGTGATCAGCAGGCTGTTGTGCGTCTTGGCCCACTGGGCGTAGGCGTCGAGGTTCTTCTTCAGCCAGGTGTCGCCGGTGCCGACGCTGCAGTCGTGCATGTCACTGCACATGTCGGGGGTGACGAAGGAGACGGTCGGCAGCTGGGTGAAGTCGGACGGGAAGCCCGAGAACCGGACATTGCTCGCGGCGGGGACGTTCGAGAAGTCCACCCAGCTGTTGTGCTTGCGCCGGTAGGTGCCGCTGGAGCAGCCGGTGTAGCCGTCCGACGGCATGGCTTCGGAGTAGCCCTTGAAGGTCTTGCCCGCGTCGATCAGCTGACGGCCGAGGTTGGCCTTCGCGCCGAGGTTGGCGGGGCAGCTGTCGTCGGTGACGCCCTGTGTCGCGCCGGAGAAGAGAGCGACGTAGTTCGGCTGGCTCGGGTGGGTGATCGCGAACGAGTTCGTGAACTTCGCGCTCTGCGAGGCGAGGGTGTTGAAGTAGGGCGCGCTGGAGCTGCCGTTGATCGAGGAGTACTTCTTGTTCTCGAACATGACGAGGACGATGTGGTCGAACGCCGGCACGGCCGCGGCGGTGGGCCGGACGGCGGCGGGCTCGCCGGTGACGGCGGCCGTGGTGACGACACCGGCGGCGACCAGGGCGGCCGCGGCGAGCGCGGCGAAGATCCGCTTGCGGATCATGGGTCCTCCAGCACTGAGGGGGTGGGCGCCTCATGGTGCCCACGGCAGGGGACCGGTTCGTGAGGTGCTGTGGTCCGGTACGTGAACACCAGGAAACCTCCGGCGGACAACGGAAAGAGTGGGTGAATGGCTTTCCGGTGTCAACCTCCTTTGGTTGGGGCGTCAGGGCTTTGACAGGTCGTTCCCAGCTCGTTCAAAGGATGGGCGCCGACACTCGGTGCCATGGAACCCACCACCCCGCCCGGACCGGCCCGCCGTGAGCAGGGCCGCCGCAAGGCCGCACTGGCCACGGCGACCGCCGCGGTGCTGGGCGCCGCCGCGGTCGGCGCGATCGGCTTCGGCCTGTCGGCGGCTTCGGCCGCGCCTGACACAACGCAAGACTCCACGACTTCGACGGACACGCAGGACCAGCTCCAGGCGCCCGACAGCGGTTTGAGCAGCGGATCCGGCCACGCGCACACCGGTTCGGGGGCGTCGTGACCACCGCATTCCCGGCCCTGGGCACGACGGCCGAGCTGATCGTGACGAATTCCACCCGGCTGGGGGAGGCGGCCGCGGTGCTGCGCGAGGAACTGGCGGCGATCGATGCGGCGTGCAGCCGGTTCCGGGCGGATTCGGAGATCTCGCGCCTGCACTCGGCGGCGGGTCGGGAGGTCCGGGTGAGCCCGCTGCTGGCGGAGGCGCTGGGGGTGGCGCTGCGCGCGGCTCGGCTGACGGAGGGATTGGTCGACCCGACGGTGGGGGCGGCGGTGCGCGCGCTGGGCTACGACCGCGATTTCGCGCTGGTCGCCGGTAATCGCGACGCGGATGGCCGCGGTGGCGCCGGTGATCGGGACACTGCGACCGCTTCTGTGGTGGCTGGTGTGGCTGGTTCGGGGGTGGCCGCTTGTGGTGGCGGGTGGGCTGGTGCCGGTGATCGGGACACCGCGACCGCTTCTGGGGTGGCCGGCGTGGCTGGTTCGGGGGCGGCCGCCTGTGGTGGTGAGCGGGCTGGTGCCGATGATCGGGACACCGCGACCACCCCCGCGCCGGGCTGGCACCGGATCCTCTTCGACCCCGTGCGGCGGCTCGTCGTCCTCCCGCGGGGCGTGCACCTCGATCTCGGCGCGACCGCCAAAGCCCTCGCCGCCGATCGGGCCGCGCGGCGGATCCACGCCACCCTCGGCTGCGGCGCCCTGGTGAACCTCGGCGGCGATCTGCGGGCCGCCGGTTCCCCGCCACCCGGCGGCTGGCAGATCGCCCTCGGCGACGACCACGCCGACGCCGTCGCCCGGCCGGACACCTTCGTCGCCCTCGACCGGGACGGTGGGCTCGCCACCTCCGGCACCACCCGGCGGCGCTGGCGCCACGGCGGCCGGACCGTCCACCACATCGTGGACCCCCGAACCGGCGACGTGCCCGAAGCGCGCTGGCGCACCGTCACCGTCGCCGCGAAGTCCACTGTGGACGCCAACACCGCGAGCACCGCGGCGATCGTCCTCGGCGCCGAAGCACCCGGCTGGCTGGAACGGCGGCACCTCCCCGCGCGGCTGGTGGGCGTCGGCGGCGACGTCGTCACGACGCCCGGCTGGCCCGGCGAACGGGAAGCGGCATGATCTGGTACTTCAGCCGCGCTGCCGGGCTCGTCTCGCTGGTGCTCTGCACCGGCGTCGTCGTCCTCGGCGCGCTCGGCGCCGGCCGGTTCGCCACGCGCGGGTGGCCGCGGTTCGCCGTCGCGGCCGTGCACCGGAACCTCGCGCTGACCAGCCTGGCCTTCCTCGCCGCGCACATCGCGGCGGCCGTCCTCGACGGGTACGTGCCGCTCGGCTGGCTCGACGTCGTCGTCCCGTTCGGCGCGGATTACCAGCCGCTGTGGGTCGGGCTCGGCGCCGTCGCGATCGACCTGCTGCTGGCGATCGTCGTCACCAGCCTCGTGCGCACCCGGCTGCCGGCACGGGCCTGGCGCGGGGTGCACTGGCTGGCCTACCTGTGCTGGCCGGTCGCGCTGGTGCACGGCTTCGGCATGGCCGAAAACGACGCCGCCTACGGCTGGATCGCCGCGCTCGACGTGCTGTGCGTGCTGGCCGTGCTCGGCGCCGTCGGCTACCGCGCCGCCCACGCCCGCAAGTTCGCTGCCCTGGGAGGCGCCCGATGAGCATCCTGCCCCCGCACCGGCTCGACCTGGCTGGCCACCGGCGCCGCAACGGCGTCGTGCCGTGGGTCGCCTACCACGGCGACGACGGCCGCGACCGGCTGATCGCCGCCGTCGAGGCGGCGGACCTGCGCGGCCGCGGCGGCGCGGGCTTCCCGACGGCGGTGAAGCTGCGCGCGGCCCGCGCGAACCGCTCGATCGTCGTCGCGAACGGGTGCGAAGGCGACCCGCTCAGCCGGAAAGACGCTGTGCTGCTGACGCTTTCGCCGCACCTCGTCCTCGACGGGCTGCAGCTGGCCGCGCACGCCATCGGCGCCACCGAGGCCGTCCTCTGCGTGCACGCGGGCAGCCCGGTGCTGCCGGGAGTCGCCGCGGCCCTCGCCGAGCGCGAAGACCGGGTGCCGGTGCGGATCGCGGAGGTCCCGCGCCGGTACGTCGCCAGCGAGGAGACCGCGCTCGTCCGGTACCTGACGTCGGGTGACGCGCGGCCGCTGGGCAAGCGGCCCCGGCCCGCCGAACGCGGCGTGCGCGGGCGGCCGACGCTGGTGTCCAATGTGGAGACTCTGGCGCAGCTGGCGTCGGCGGTGCTGCTGGGACCGCACCACTACCGCGCGTCCCGCACCGAACTGGTCACGGTGACCGGTGCGGTCCGGCGGCCCGGCGTCGTCGAGGTGGCCGCGGGGACGTCGCCGGCCGGCGTGCTGGCCGCGGCGGGCGGCGAAGCGGAACCGGTGCAGGCGGTGCTCGCCGGCGGGGCGTGGACCGCGGACCTCGACGGCGGCTGGTCCGGCATCGCGACGGTGTACGCACTCCCGGCCCGTGAGTGCGGGCTCGCGTACACGGCGGCGGTACTGGCCTTCCTGGCGGCGGAGTCGGCCCGGCAGTGCGGACCGTGCACGTTCGGCCTGCCGTCGATCGCGGCGGACTTCGCGGAGCTGCTCCGCGGCGGACCCGCGACGGCCCGGCTGGCCCGCCGCTTCCCGCTGCTCACCGGCCGCGGCGCGTGCGCCCACCCGGACGGCGCCGCCCGCCTCGCGGCGAGCGCGCTGCGGGTGTTCGACGCCGACGTCCGCGCCCACCAGGCCGGCGGCCGGTGCCGGATCCCGGCGGGTGTCGCATGAAGGTGACAGTGGACCCGATCGGGTGTCGCGCGCACGGCTTGTGCGCGGACCTGCTGCCGGAGCTGGTGCGCCTCGACGAGTGGGGCTACCCGGTGGTGGCGCCGGGCCCGGTGCCGGCGGAACTGGTGGCGGAGGCCCGCCGGGCGGCCGCGGCGTGCCCGGCGCTGGCGCTGAAGCTGCGGAAGGACGAGCGGCGGTAAACCGGTCGTGCGGTGTGGGCGGGAGCCGTTAGCCTTCGCCACCATGGACGGCAAGCTCATCGACCGGATCCGCGGCGCCCGGCGGATCGCCGCGCTGACCGGGGCGGGGATCTCCACCGCGTCCGGGATCCCCGACTACCGCGGTCCCCAAGGCGTCTGGACGCGCACGCCGAGCGCTGTCAACGCTTTCACGCTCGAGAACTTCATGGCCGACGCCGGCGTGCGTCGCGAATTCTGGCGCACGTACGCGGATCACGCCGTTTGGCGGGCCGAGCCGAACGCGGCCCATCGGGCGCTGGCGGACCTCGACGGCGCGGGCGTCGCCGTCCGCGTGCTCACCCAGAACGTCGACGGCCTGCACCAGCGGGCCGGGCTCGCCGCGCGCAAGGTCCTCGAGCTGCACGGCAGCATGCACACCACGCGCTGCACCGGCTGCGCGGCCGGGTTCCCGACCACGGAGATCCTCGCGGCGGGCGATCACGAACCGTCGTGCCCGCACTGCGGCGGGATCCTCAAGCCCGACGTCGTCCTCTTCGGACAGTTGCTGGACGGCGGGGTCATCGGCCAGGCCCGGAACGTCGCGGCGGCGAGCGAGCTGTTCCTGGCCATCGGCAGCACGCTGCAGGTGGAGCCGGCGGCCTCGCTGTGCACGGTCGCCGTGCAGGCCCGTGCGACGCTGGTCGTCGTCAACCGCGACCCGACCCCGTACGACGAGGACGCCGATTTCGTGCTGCGAGAGGACATCGAGGAAGTCGTGCCGGAACTCTGCGCGGCGGTGACCCGGTGATCCGCGAAGCCCGCGGCGACGACTGGCCGTCGATCTGGCCGATCATCCACGAAGTCGTCACCGAGCAGCGGACGTTCGCCTACGACCCGGCGATGACCGAGGCCGACGCGCGGCGGATGTGGCTGCTCGACCCGCCGGCCCGGGTGGTCGTCGCGCTGGACGGCGACCGCGTGACGGGCACGGCGAACATGTACGCCAACCGGCCGGGGCCGGGCAGCCACGTCGCCTCCGGCAGCCTGATGGTCGCGAAGGAGGCGCGCGGAGCGGGCGTCGGGCGCGCGCTGACGACCGATCTGATCGACTGGGCCCGGCGGACGGGGTTCGCGGCGATCCAGTTCAACGCGGTCGTCGACGTGAACGCGCCCGCGGTCGGCCTGTACGAGAGCCTGGGGTTCGTGACGCTCGGAACGGCGCCCGGCGCGTTCCGCCACCCGGCCGCGGGGGACGTCGGGCTGCGCATCATGTGGCTCGACCTGCGCGAGGGTCCTCACTCGTCGGTTTGATCGCTGCGGGAAACCGTTGGTCCGGACAATTCCTCGGCGAAGATGGTGTCGATCTTCCGGGTCGCGGTGCGCAGTTTCGCGACGCTTACCACGAGCAGCACGAGTGCGGCGGCGGGCACCACGAGCACCACCGGCGGCCACTCGAACACGGTGACGGCCGCGACGCAGAACAGCGCCGTGATCAGGAAGACTGCCCGGGCGGCGACCCGCGGCCACGCGGGACGCGGCTTGGCGTGCCGGCCGCTCGGTGTGCGGAAAACCGGCCGCGCGAGGGCAGCGTGGACACTCATCCAGACCTCCGGGAATGTTTCGTCGAACCAGCCGGGAGGGGATTCCCGGCGGCGGCACCGTGGAGTGAGTCGGGCCGGGCAGCCGTTCGGTTACCTGCCGTTATTGGTTCGAGTCCCAATTCGCGGAATTCCATTTCCGGCGATTCCGGGCCGTTTCCGCACCAGGGCCGTTGGACCCGGATCCGCGTGCCGGAGGTCCCGCTCAGGTGTCGTGACCGGGACCTTTGCCCTTGGTCTTGCCGGGCGGATCGGTCTTCGGGGGCTTGCCCGATTTCGACGGTGGCTCGGCCGGTGACGGCGGTTCGTGGGTCTCGGCGGCGGGTTCGAGCGACGCCGCTCCGCTGGTGCCCGGCTGTGCGCCGGAACCGCCGGGGCCGCTGGGGCTGCTCTGGCCCGGTGCGGACGTTCCCGGCTCGGCCGGCGGGCCGCCGGAGGACGACGACGGGGTGGAGGTCGCGGCCGGCGAGTGCGCGGCGGGTGGCTGGGCGGGGGAGACGGTCCCGGCCCCCTGTTCGGTCAGCGCCACGGCTGCCACGACGGCGGCTGCGGCCGCGGCCAGCCCGCCCGCGACGGCCAGCCGGCGACGCCTGGGGCGCTCGGCCGGGGAAGAGCCGATGACGATCCCGTGGTGGCGCGTCGGGGCATCGGCGAAGGCGGCTGCGGCCGCAGGGGCGCTCCCGGCCGCACCGGGGGCTGCTGCGGCGGCTTGGCCCTGGTCGCCGGACGCCGGCCCGGCAGCGTCCTCGCGGTGGGCAGCGCCCAGCTCGCCGTGCACCGAACCGGCGACCGAAGCCGAGTCCCCGGCGATCGCTGCGGGGCGTCGTCGCCAGCGGGGGCTGCGCTGAGTCCTCGTCCACGGCAACGTCGGCGGCGGAGCGTGCAACATGTCCAGGATCTTCGCGGCCGTCGGCCGGTCGGCGGGCTCCCGTTGCGTCATCCGGCGCAACGTGTACGCCAGCGCCGCCGGTGCGTCCTCCGGGATCCGCGGCGGTCTCGTCAGCCGGGCCATGGCCGCCTCGACCATGGTGCCCGGGTACTCCCGTTGTCCCGTCAGGCATTCCAGCAGGATCAGGCCCAGCGCGTACACGTCCGCCGGCGGTCCCGCCGGCTCGCCCGACACCTGCTCCGGCGCCAGGTACGCCGCTGTGCCCGGGATCAGGCCGGTGCCCGTGATGTGCGTGGCGTCTAGGGCGTGGGCGATGCCGAAGTCGCCGATCAGCGGACCGTCCGCGGACAGGAACACGTTGGCGGGCTTCAGGTCGCGGTGCACGATCCGCCGCGCGTGGACGTGGGCCAGCGCCTCGGCGAGCCCGTCGGCCAGCGCCGTCACCTCCGCCGCCGGCATCGGGCCGCCCAGCAGGCGCTCCGCGAGGTTCTCGCCCTCGACGAGCTGCATCACCAGGTACGTCCGGCCGTTCTCGGTGCCGCTGTCCAGCAGCGCCACCACGCCCGGGTGGCTGATGCTGCCCTGGATCGTCATCTCCCGCAGGCGGCGCCGCTGGTCGAGCGCCACCGCGTCCCGGTCGTAGATCTTGACGGCGACCTCGCGCGTCAGCCGGACGTCGTAGGCGCGGTACACGCGCGCCGTGCCGCCGCTGCCGATCAGCCTGCCGACCTCGTAGCGCCCGCCCAGCAGACCCGGCGGCCGCTCGTCGTCGAGGGCGCTGCGCGGGGTGATGGTGAATTCACCCATCGCGTAGCGGCCACACGTGACCTCGGCCCCGTCGTCAGTCGGCGGGCGCCCCGTTCTCCCGGCTTCGTCGGCCACGGGCGGCAGGTACCCCGGTCCCGTGAACGGCAAACGTGGGAAGATCACGAAGAAAGTATCGCCCGGGAGCCCGCCGACGTGACACCCAGGCCGCGATCACTCCTGTGCGAACGCGTCCACGCCGGTGAGCTGCGCCGACAGCGTCCAGAGGCGCGCGGCCTGCTCGGGGTCGACGGCGTACCGTCGGACCCCCGACTCGGCGAGGCCCTCGGCGCCCTCGGGGGCGAGCTCGGCGACGTCGCAGTCCTCCAGGTACAGCCCGCCGAGCCCGGCCAGCTGCGGCGAGGTCGCCGCCCAGACCGTGGTCGCCGCGCCCTGCTCGGGGGTCTTGAACCGCACCAGGAAGTTCCCGGCCTCGTCGATCCAGCCGCGTTCGATCATTTCCTCCCGCGGGAGGTGCCGCTGCAGCGGCGTCATGATGCCGCCCGGGTGGAGCGCGAACGCGTGGACGTCCTTTCCGGCACCCAGCCGGTCGAGCTGCACGGCGAAGAGCACGTTCGCCGTCTTGGCCTGCCCGTAGGCCTGCCACTTCTCGTAGCCGTTCTCGAAGTGGACGTCGTCCCAGCGGATCGGCGAGTAGTGGTGGCCGCGCGAGGACAGCGAGATCACCCGTGCCCCCTCGGCGACCGCCGGCCACAGCCGGTTGACCAGGGCGAAGTGGCCGAGGTGGTTGGTGGCGAACTGGGCCTCCCAGCCGGGCCCGACGCGGGTCTCCGGGCAGGCCATGATGCCGGCGTTGGCGATGAGCAGGTCGATCGGGCGCCCGGTCGCCAGGAACCGGTCGGCGAACGCGCGGACGCTCTCGAGATCGCCCAGGTCCAGCTCGCCGACCTCGACGTTCTCGATCCCGGCGAGCGCCTCCTCGGCGGTCTCGCGGCGGCGGGCCGGGACGACGACGTGGGCGCCGGCGCCGGTCAGCGCGCGGGTGGTTTCGAGGCCGATCCCGGAGTACCCGCCGGTGACGAGGGCGAGCTTCCCGGTGAGGTCGACGCCTGCGACGGCTTCGGCGGCCGTGGTGGTGGCGCCGAAGCCCGAACCGATCTTGTGCTGTGCGGTGGTCATGCCCCGACGCTACGAGCTGGAGTGCACTCCAGCGCAAATCGCGGCCGGGGCCGAATCGGGGGACAATCGGGAGCGGAGGCACTGCCGAGGCGAGGGAAGGCCGTGATGTCCGACTACTACGGGAACCAGCCCCAGGACGTCCGCCCGGGGATCGACGCGCGCCGCCTGTGGGCGGGCGGCGTCGCGACGGCGGTGGTCGCAGCCCTGCTCGCCGTCGTCGGGTTGCTGATCGCGCGGGGGATCTTCGAGGTCGAAGTGCTCGCCCCAAAAGGCGAAGGCGTCTGGGGCAACGCGAGCACCACGACGTACGCGCTGGTCGCCGCCGCGGTGGCCCTGCTCGCCACCGGGCTGATGCACCTGCTGAGCGTGGCGACGCCGGCGCCGTCCCAGTTCTTCGGCTGGATCATGGTGCTGGTCACGTTGATCGCGGTGGTGCTGCCGCTGACCCTGACGGTGGCGCCGAGCGCGAAGATCGCCACGGCGGCGATCAACCTGGTGATCGGCCTGGTCATCGCGGCGGTGGTGAACAGCATGGCGGCCAGCGCGCGCACGCTGCACCGGCGCCGCACCCAGCAGAGCGCGGCGCCCCCGCCGCCGACCCGGCAGCAGTGGACGCAGCAGGACCCGCCGACCCGGTACTACGACCGGTGACCGCGGTGGACGTCCGGGAGACCAACCGCCGCGTGATCGAGCAGTTCCGCGCGGGCGGCGAGGTCGAGGGCATGCACCGCGAGCGCCTGGCGCTCCTGACGACGACGGGCCGGATCTCCGGGGAGCCCTACACGGTCCCGATGATGGTCCACCGCGACGGTGACCGGTGGCTGGTGGTGGCGTCCAACATCGGCGCACCCCGCCACCCGGACTGGTACCTGAACCTCGAAGCGGACCCACGGGTGCGGGTCGAGGTGGACGGCCGGTCGTTCGACGCGGAGGCGTTGCCGCTGCTGGGCGCGGACTACGTGCGGACGTGGACGGAGCTGGAGAAGGAGTACCCGTTCCTGGCCGATCACCAGGCCAAGGCACGGCAGGCCAGGCGGGTGATCCCGATCGTGGAACTGTCCGAAGAGGACTGAAGAAGTCCCCTTCGGACCGTCCTACTTGCTCGCCACCCGGCGGTACCGCGCCGTCGCCAGCGGGGCGAAGATCGCGATGATCGCCAAGCAGCACAGGATCGCGTACAGCGCCGCGTGCTCCGCCGGCCAGCCCGTCGGCGGGGCGCCGAAGCGGTTGCCGAACAGGTCGCGGGTCGCGTTGATCACCGCCGTGAACGGGTTCCAGTCCGCGATCGCCTTCAAGAACGCCGGGAGCGTGTCCGTCGGGACGAACGCCGAGGAGATGAAGCTCAGCGGGAACATCCAGATCAGGCCCAGGCTCTGCGCCACCTCCACGCTGCGCGCCGCCAGGCCGATCAGGGCGCCGACCCAGGACAGGGCCCACGCGAACATCAGGATCACCAGGTACCCGAGCAGCGCGTCCCAGAAACTGCCGCGGATGCGCCAGCCCACCAGCAGCCCGCACAGGGACATCACGACCAGCGCCACCACGCTGACCACCAGGTCCGACGTCGTGCGGCCGAGGACCACCGCGAGGCGGGACATCGGCAGTGAGCGGAACCGGTCGATGATGCCCTTCTGCAGGTCGTTGGCGAAGCCGATGACCGTGAACGCCGAGTTGAACGCCACCGTCTGGGCGAAGATGCCCGCGATGAGGAACTCGCGGTACGCCGCCCCGCCCGCCTCGCCGCCGATCGCGTTGCCGAAGACGTAGGCGAACAGCAGGACGAACATGATCGGCTGGAGGGTCGCCGCCATCAGCCAGTCGGGGTTGCGGCGGACGTTCATCAGGTTGCGCCACGTGACGATGCCGCCGTCGGAAATGCCCTTCGCGAGCGCGTTCACTTCGCCACCTCCTCAGCCGAAGCACCGTGGCCGGTCAGGGACAGGAAGACGTCGTCGAGCGTCGGGCGGTGCAGGCCGACGTCCTGGACCGTGATGCCGTGGGAGTCGAGCCGCCGCAGCGCCTCGATCAGCGCCTTCGGCCCGGTGTCGACCAGGATCTCGGCGCGGCGCGTGTGGGCGTCGCCGGACGGCTCGCCCGTGCCGACCTCACGCAGGACTTCCAGCGTCGTCGGCAGGTCCGCGGCCGAGGCGACGACCAGCTCCAGGCGCTCGCCGCCGATCTGGCCCTTGAGCTCGTCCGCCGTGCCGCGCGCGATCACCCGGCCGTGGTCGATCACCACGATCGAGTCGGCGAGCTGGTCGGCCTCTTCGAGGTACTGCGTGGTCAGCAGCACGGTCGTGCCGTCGGCCACCAGCTCCTTGATGACCTCCCAGGTGTCGAGCCGGCCGCCCGGGTCGAGGCCGGTGGTGGGCTCGTCCAGCACGACGACGGCCGGCTCGGCGACCAGCGCGCCGGCCAGGTCGAGCCGGCGGCGCATGCCCCCGGAATAGCCCTTCGCCGGCCGGTCGGCGGCCTCCTCCAGCCGGAACCGCGAGAGCAGTTCCCGGGCGCGCGAGCGCGCCGCCGCCTTCTTCCGGCCGTAGAGCCGCCCGACCATGTACAGGTTCTCGAACCCGGTGAGGTTCTCGTCGACGGCCGCGTACTGGCCGGAGAGCCCGATCCGCTGCCGCACCTCGTCGGGCTCGGCCAGGACGTCGTACCCGGCCACGTGCGCCGACCCCGAGTCCGGGCGCAGCAGCGTGGTCAGGATGCGCACGGTGGTGGTCTTCCCGGCGCCGTTCGGGCCGAGCAGGCCGAGCACCTGCCCGGCCGGGATGTCGAGGTCGACGCCGTCGAGCGCGCGCGTCGAACCGTAGGTCTTCACGAGCTCGCGTACCCGGACCGCCGGGTCCGGTTCCGGCTTCGGCATGGTGGCTCCCCCTTCAGGCGACCCCGACAAGCTAGGCCACACCGTCCGGTTTGTCCTCCGGGTTTATCCCTGAACCGGCTCGGTTCGCCGAAAGCGAGACCTGCCGGCGGGCGCGATGCCGTGGCGCTCACCGGGCGCCGATTCCGCTCCGGGAAACGCGAAGCGGGGAGGCCGGTGCACCCGGCCTCCCCGCTTCAGTGGTTCAGCTTCAGCTCAGGGTCACGGCCACGTCGTCGATGACGAACGAGGTCTGCAGCGAGCTGTCTTCGGTGCCGGTGAACTTCAGCGCGAGGGTGCCGCCGGCCGCCGACGAGACGTCGATGGTCTTGAGCACGTACCCGGACGCCTTGTTCAGGTTGGAGTAGCTGCCCAGCGTCGTGCTGCCGTTGGTCACGGTCAGCTTGTCGTAGGCGGTGGAGGTGGTCGTCTCCGCGGTGTCGATGTGCAGGTAGAACGTCAGGCTGGCGTGGCAGCCCGCCGGGATGCTCACCGACTGCGCGACCGACTCGGTGTGCGTGGAGCCGTAGCCGTCCAGCCAGGACGAGTACGTGCCGCCGTGCGCGGCCTGGCCCTGCGAAGCCCACTGGCCGATGGAGCCGGTGGTGCCGGTCCAGCTGGTCGCGCCGGACTCGAAGCCGCCGTTGGCGATCTTCTGGCCGGAGCAGCCGCCGGTGGTGCCGACCGTCCACGAGAACGACGCCGTGCCGGACTTGCCGGCGCTGTCGGTCGCCGTCACGGTGACGTTCGAGGTGCCCGCGGTGGTCGCGGTGCCCGAAATCGTGCCGGTGGACGAGCTGATCGACAGGCCGGCCGGCAGGCCGGAGGCCGACCACGTGTACGGCGCGGTGCCGCCCGAGGCCGACAGCGGCAGGTTGACCGAAGCGCCGGTCACGGTCGACTGGTTGCCCGGGTTGGACACGGTGACCGTGCCGGTCGCCGAGCAGGTCGGGTCGGCCGACTGGGCCGGCACGCTGATCGCGTCCCACGCCGCCTTGACGGTGTTGAACTCGGTGCAGCTGCCCGGGAACAGGTTCTTCGCCGCGGTCAGCGTCCAGGTGCGGTACTTCAGGTACGAGCTGCTGGAGGTCTTGAGCAGCATCGCGTTGTAGAAGATCTTCAGCGCGTTCTGCACGCCGATACCGGTGATCGACGAGCTGTTGCACGTGGTGCTGGTCGGCTGCCCGTTGGTCGGGTTCGTGCCCTCGGCCAGCAGGTAGAACCAGTGGTTGCCGGGGCCGGCGGCCGCGTGCACCTCACCGTTGGGGACGCTGCTGTCGTAGCAGTTCTTGTCGCCCAGCGCCGACGGGTTGTACATGTTGCGGATCGGGCCGGAGCCGACCAGGTTGATGGTCTCGCCGACGAGGAAGTCCGGGACGTCGCCGCCCGAGGGCTCGTTGGCGAACCACTCGGTCGAGGCGCCGAAGACGTCGGCGACGAACTCCTGCGTGCCCGCACCGGAGATGCCGCCCGGGGTGTGGTCGTCGATGCCGTGGCCGAGTTCGTGCGCGACGACGTCCAGCGAGCTGATCCACTGGCCGTTGGTGTTCTTGCCGATCTGGACCTGGCTGCCGTCGTAGTAGGCGTTCTGGTCGTTGAGGCCGACGCGGATCGGCCAGCCGCCGCCGCTGCCGTCGAAGCCGTTGCGGCCCAGCCACTGCGTGAGCATCTTCTTCTCGGTCTGCGCGGCGAACAGGGCGTCGACGCAGCCGGTTTCGCGGCTGGTGGCGTTGCCGTTGCCCCACAGGTCGTCCGGGCCGCTGAACGTGGTGTTGTTGGCCGCGTCCTGGCAGGAGACGTTGGTGAGGCTCGGGTCCTTCAGCGAGTAGGTGCTGCCGGACTGCGTGGTGTCGAGGTGCACCGGGTTCGGCCGGTTCCACGCGCTGGTGCCGTCACCGTTGAGGACGTGTTCCTGCGTGCGGAGCACCTTGCCGGTGGCGGCGTCGACGATGACGTCGAGGCGGCTCGGGCCTTCGGCGTCGCGACCGACGACGGTGCTCTTCCACGCCAGCGTCGGCGTGCCGAGCGCGTAGACGACCTGCTGCGCCGGGCTCACGCTGTCCACGGCGGACAGCTGCTGCCGCGCGGTCGCCTCGGCCGCGTCCTTCGAGACCTTCGCCGTCGTGGTGGCCAGGTTGATCGTCTGGTCCTGCGCGACGGAGGTGCCGAGCACCTGGCCGGTCGAGTCGGTCGCGACGACGAAGTCGCCGCCCACCACGGCCAGGCCCTTGTAACTGCGCTCGTAGGGGATGTACTTCAGGCCGTTGCCGGCGGAAATCGCCTGCTGGGCCAGGAAAACGTCGTCCGCACTCGCGTGCAGCGCGGCGGGCCTGCTCGCCACCAGCCCGGCCGCCGCCGACACGGCCAGGGTCTGCGCGTCCGGGACGGCGTTCGGGGTGGTGGGCTGGGCCTGGGCGGTGGTGGTCGTGCACACCGCGGCGATGAGTGCGCCGCTCGCGGCCAAGACGATTGGACGTCTCAGTTGCATCGAAGGATCTCCTCCGGGCAGGGCGAACCGGCCCGGGGTCGAGCCGGGCCGAGAACGGGGACGACGGGGAAAAATGGTGCGGCTTAGCGGAAATCAGCATCCGGTGTGAAAGCTCCGTGAACAAGCGACTAACGTACGGTCTTATCGAGAAGTCGCAATACGTCGCAAAAGGGACATTCGACACCTTTGGGACCTCGCCTGTCGACTGTCCACTGAGGACTGAATCGGGATCACCGCCGTTCGGTGGATCTTCACCGCGGGTTCGGGGGTCCGGGTGGCGGAGCCCCGTTACCTTTTTCGTGGCTCCCATCAGGGAGTTGTGGTCGCCAGGCCCGGCATGACTTGCGCCCCCAGTCGAACCCATGATCCGGGGGGTGG
>NZ_JBSGAI010000043.1:0-95649 GCF_053600695.1 Amycolatopsis sp. NPDC005003
CGGGTTTGTCAAGGCACGCTTTCCCGCCTTGACGAACCCGACCGCCGACTGAAAATCCCACCGGAGGGGCGGGGGAGGTCGGACCCGCTCAGCCGCGGGTTCACCCTGCCACGGCAGACTCCTACCGCAGCTGTCCCCTGCCGCGGCAGCCCTCTACCGCGGCCAAAGCAAAGACAGAACAAGCCCGGACCTTCTACCGCGGCAAAAAGACAAAAGAATGTCCTCGCCGGACGGCAGGCTCCGGGATGACCCCTCCGAGCGTTGTCTCCTCACCTTATGGAGTTGTGCCGCTGGGTGGTCATCCCGTCGCCTGATCGAGGCCTATCACTTTGAGCCGGGCCCGCAAGCCTGCGTCGTCTGGTCGCGTAAGTCTGTTGGTTGCGGGCCCGGCTCAAAGTGATTTCACGGCCTCAGGCGACGGGATGACCACCCTGCTCCTTTATTGGGCTTTGCGCCCTTCAGCGCACCGCGTCCAGGGCGTCTACCAGGCCGTGGCCGTAGTACGAGTTGTTCTTCGCCGGGCCCGTGCATGCGGTTTCGGTGGGTGCGCACTTCACCGCGTCCGCTTCGCTCTCCAAGATCTGCTCGATGAACCGGGGCTGCGCTCCGCGGTACTTCGATGCCAGCAGGGCCGCCACTCCGGCCACGTGTGGGGAGGCCATCGATGTGCCGCACTTCGAGCCGTACCCGCCGCCCACCACTGATGACAGCGGGCAGGCCGGGCCCGCTCCCTCGGGCGGTGTCTGGACGAAGTCGCCGCCCGGGGCCGTCACGTCTATTCCGCCGTAGTTGCTGAAGATCGACTTCGTGCCCGCGTAGCCCACCGATGACACCGTCACCACGCCGTCGAGCATGCCCGGGAGGATGGCGCACGATGCGTCCACCGGGTGTGGGCGGACCTTGTCCGTCGTCTGGTTCGTCGTGTCCAGGCTGTCGTTGCCCGCCGCCGCCACGTTCAGCACGCCTCGGTGCGTCGAATACGCCACCGCGCGGCGGACCGCTTCGAACGCCGCCGCGTCGCCCGGCTGCTTCGGGCAGTAGAACATGCCCGGGTCGATGAAGTAGCTGTTGTTCGTCACCGCGAAGCCGTGCTCGGCCGCCCAGACGAAGCCGCAGACCACCGCCTCCGGGTAGATGTAGCCGGCGTCGTCGACCACCTTCACCGACGCCAGCCGCACGCCCGGGGCGACACCCACGAAGCGTGCCACCGGGTCCCGGCCCGCGATCGTGCCCGCCACGTGCGTGCCGTGGTCCCACGTCGTCGGGGCCCAGGCCGCCGGGGACACGTCCGGCGCGCCGGTCAGGCAGCCCGCGGACGAGCCGGCGTCGACGGCGGCGCGCAGGGCCGGGTGCGTCGCCTCGATGCCCGAGTCGAGCACGCCGACCGTCACCGAACGGCTGCCTGGGAAGATCTTGTTCGCTTCCGGCGCGTGGATCGCCTTCATGTCCCACTGCTGCGCCGACAGGTCACCCGCGGCCGCGACGGACCGCGTGTCCTCCAGCGTCCGCACCGCGCCCAGCGAAGCCCGGGCGGAAGAAGCCGCCGAGGCCACGTCCTTGGCGCCCGAATACGCCCGGTACACGCCGATCTTCTGCTGGAAGTCCGCATTGCGCGAGCTGGCGATCGCGACGCCGATCGGGGCGTAGTAGGCGACCTTGGTGCCGCACTTCGCCGCCAGCTCCTTGTCGACGGCTGAGGCGCGGGTGCCCGGCTGGTAGGTCACGACGTAGGTGTACGGCGTGCTCGTCGTGTCGCAGGCGGCCGGCGCGGCCTCCGCCGCCGGGGCCGCCGCGAACAGGCCGCCTCCGACGGCCAGCACGAGCGGGGCCGCCATTCGACGTAAACGGGACATTCCACCTCCAGGTTCGGTGGCGCCAACGTAAACCGGGCCGCCGGGCCGCGCCACCGACCAAGGAGGGGATTCAGGCAGACGATTCAGGCGTGTGCGCGCGCACCCCGCGCCAGCCGAGCACGCCGATGATCGTGCCGAGCACGAACGACACGACGGTCAGCACGGCGTGCACGACGAAGTAGGCGGTCGGCGAGCCGTCGGGGGTCCAGGCGCGGTCGCTGTCCCACAGGTTCTTCGCGAAGGTGATCCAGATGATCCACGACCACACACCGAAGGCCAGCAGGAACAGCGAGGTGCCTCGTGACATGCGCATGCCCCTGAGTATGCGACGCGGGCCGCGGCGCTAGATTGCGTGGGTGCACTCCGTTGTCTCGCGGTCGCTCAAGGTCTTCACGACGACGCTCGCCGCCGCCCTCCTGGCCCTGAGCACCCCGGCGCTGGCGGCCGCGGCGCCGCAGCAGCAGGGCCAGTGCGCGAACCGGCAGGCTCCCCCGCCGCCGGTCGACACCTCGGAGAAGCCCGCGCCGGGCAAGCAGGTCCCCGCGCCGCTGGCCGTGCCCGCGGTCCCGGTCGGCGGCACCCGGATGGCGGAGTGCGGCCTGATCACCCCGGACGGCGCGCTCAACCCGCCGGACGGCAACACCGCGGCGTCGTGGCTGGTGCAGGACCTCGACACCGGCGCGGTCGTCGCGGCGAAGGACCCGCACGCCCGGCAGCGGCCCGCGTCGCTGATCAAGACGCTGCTCGCGCTGGTCGTCGTCACCCAGCTGGACCCGCAGCAGACGCTCGTCGCGACGAAGGAGGACGCGGAGCAGGAGTGCACCTGCGTCGGCCTCGTCGCCGGCGGCCAGTACACCGTCGACCAGCTGCTGCACGGTCTGCTGATGCACTCGGGCAACGACGTCGCGCACGCGTTCGCCACCGCGCTCGGCGGAGTCGACGCCACCGTGGCGAAGATGAACGCGCTGGCGGCGAAGATCGGCGCGCTCGACACGCGCGCCGCGACGCCGTCGGGCCTGGACGGGCCGGGCATGTCGACCTCGGCCTACGACATCAGCCTGATCTTCCACTACGCGATGAAACAGCCGGAGTTCGCGAAGGTCGTCGCGACGAAGAACTTCGAGTTCCCGGCGGCCGGCGGCAAACCGGCCATCCCGATCTTCAACGACAACAAGCTGCTCGGCGTCTACCCCGGCTTCCTCGGCGGCAAGACCGGCTTCACCGACGACGCCCGCCACACCTACGTCGGCGCGGCGCAGCGCAAGGGCAAGCGGCTCGCGGTCGTCATGCTGCGCGCCGAGCAGAAGCCGACCAGGGTGGTCGACCAGGCGGCGAAGCTGCTCGACTACGGCTTCGCGCTGGAGGACGACCGCGCCGCGCCGGTCGGCCAGATCAGCTACCAGGCGCCGGCCGCGACCCCGGCGGGCGGCGACCCGTCCGTGCTCGCCGACGGCGGCACCGGCAACGGCGGCACGTCCGCGGCCGCGCCGGCGGCGAAGGAGGACCCGTTCGGCGTCACCGGCTGGATCATCACGCTGGTGGTGTTCCTGATCATCGTCGGCGGGTTCGTGGTCGGGAACCAGCGCAAGAAGGCCACGGGCTAGCGGAACCCGGGGCCGGGCTCCGGCGTCACCCGATCGGTGGCGATCGCGCCGCCGCAGTGTCCACAAGCGACGTACGCACCGGCGATCTCGCCACAGTCCTTGTGCCGCAGGAGGATCGGTGGTCCCTCGGGCCCGGCGAGGTGCTTGTCGCCCCACTGCATGAGCGTGACGACGGCGCCGAACAGCTCGCGCCCGGCGGCGGTCAGCACGTACTCGGGCACCGGCTCGACGCGTTCGAGCACACCCGCGTCGACGAGGGTCTTCAGCCGGGCGGACAACGTCGGGCGCGGGATGGCCAGGTTGCGCGCGAACTCGCCGTAGCGGCGCACGCCGAAGAAGCTCTCCCGCAGGATGAGCAGGCTCCACCGCTCGCCGACCAGGTCGAGTGCGCGGCCGACCGAATCCGCCGTGAACCGGTGGCCGAGGCCGGTCACAGCTGGTCCGTCCGGGCCTCGACGCCCAGCAGGAGCTTGCCGGGCAGTTCGTAGCTGGCCGGGTTGACCTGGAAGTGGGCGGTCGCGGTGTGCGCGTCGCGGAACCGGCGCTGCAACGGCGAAGTTTCGTAGATCGCCGCGCCGCCGCCGAGGTCGTACATGCTTGCCGTGACCTTCGCGGCCGTGCGCGTCACGTGCGTGGCGGCCAGCCGGAGGCCGAGCTTGAGCGCGTCCGGGACCGGTTCGGTGCCCTGCGCGGCCTGCCAGGTGTCGTCGATGCTGCCGTAGAAGAGCAGCCGCGCCGCCCGCAGGTCCGCCTCGGCCGCCGCGACGGCGGCCTGCGTCGCCGGCCGCTCGGCCAGCGAGCGGCTGGAGCCGAGGGGGTGCCGGGTCGAGGCGAGTTCGACCAGGTCGTCGATCGCGCCGCGCGCGTTGCCCAGCGCGGCGGCCGCGACCGACAGCGCGAAGAAGCCGAAGAGCGGGAACCGGTGCAGCGCAACGGCTTCCGGCGGCGGACCGGCCATCACCGAGAAGACGCGGTGGTCCGGGACGAACAGCTCGTCGGCGACGCAGTCGTGGCTGCCGGTGCCGCGCAGGCCGTTGGTGTGCCACGTGTCGAGCACGTCGATCTCGGCCTTCGGCAACGCGGCGATGCGAAGCGCTTTCTCGTGCACGAACCCGGCGAAGAGCCAATCGGCGTGCGGGATGCCGCTGCAGAACGCCCACCGGCCGGTGACGACGTACCCGCCGTCGACCTTCCGCCCGGTGCCCCGCGGGGCCCAGACCCCGGCCGCGACCGTTTCGGGGTCGCCGAACACCTCCTCGGCGCACTTCCGCGGGGCGTAGGCCGAGAGCAGGCTGCTCGTCACGGCGATCGAGACGCACCAGCCGGCCGAGGCGTCCCCGCGCGCGACCGTTTCGGCGGTTTCGAGGCTGACCGCGGGCGGCGCTTCGGGGCCGCCGAGGTAGCCGGGGACGCCGGTGCGGAACAGCTGGGCGCCGGTCAGCTTCGCGACCAGTTCGGGCGGCAGGGCGCGCTGCCGCTCGGTGACGGGCGCGAGGGTCTTGGCGAGGTCGGCACACTCGCGGGCGGCGTCCAGCAGCACGAAACCCCTCCGGTTCAGATTTCTTACCGGTTCAGTTTCTTTACTGGCCGGACGGCTGTCAAGACCTGCGGCGGCCACCCAACCACGCGAGCAGCGCGCCGGCGCTGAAGGCGCCCGCGACGGCACCGAGGCCCGGCCCGCGCTGCACGGTGACGCGCTGCTCGAGCCGCACGGGTGGCGGCGGCGCGATGACCTTGCGCTCGTTTTCCTTCGCCGTCGCCGTCCACGCCGTGACGAGCAGGAGGAAGCGGGAGACGAGGTTGGCGAAGACGAGCAGGCCGATGACCGGCCCGAAGAGCGCGAAGGCGGGCGACTTCGTCACGCTGGCCAGGTAAACCGTGGCGGCCTGCTGCAGGATGACGAACCCGACGGCGGCGAACACGGCTCCCTTCACGGCGCTGCGCAGCGCCACGCGCTCGCGGGGCAGGCGGGCGATCACCCAGAGGAAGACGAGGGTGTTGGCGGCCAGCCCGAGCACGATGGTCGCCCCGCGGAGCAGGACGATGGCCCAGGTGGCGTGTTCGAGCCCGACGAGTTCGAGCAGGAACTGCCCGACCCCGCCCCCGACGGCGGTCAGCGCGAAGGAGACGACGAGCGCGACCCCCAGCCCGATCAGCGCGACGAGGTCCTTGAGCGTCTGCTTCACGATCGGCTGCGACTGCTTTTCCTGGCCCCACTGCGCGGTGAGGGCGTCGCGGAGGTTCGACATCCAGCCGATGCCGGAGTAGAGGGCGATGAGCAGACCGAAGATGCCGAGCCCGCTGCCGGACTTGAGCGCGGCGTCGACGATGCCGGTCACCAGGGTCTGCAGCCCGCCGGGCACGGACTTCTTGATGCCGTCGGAGATCTGCCGGATGATCTCCGGATCGTTGTTGACCGCCAGCCCGACCACGGCGAAGGCGACCATCAGGATCGGGATGACCGACAGCACGCTGAAGTAGGTGATGGCGGCGGCGTAGTGGTTGCCGTACCGCTCGGTGAAGGCGTCGTTGGCCCGGATGAGGTGATCGAGCCACGGGTACTTCCGCCGCAGCCGCGGCAGGAGCTTTTCCTTCTCTTCGTTCGCCACCGTGAAACGCTAACCACGCTTGGTGAGCCCCGCAACGCGAGCGGCTCACGTGAGGGAGGCCAGCAGCGCGGGGTAGGCGTCCGCCGCGGTGAGCACTCGCGCCCGGCGGCTCGCGGCGAACGCGGCGACCGCTTCGTAAGCCCGGTCCAGCTCCGCCTCGGTCAGCGGAGCGGCGACCTCGACCTCCGAAGAACCGCGAGCGGCGAAGCGCCGGAGCGTCTCCTCCAGCCCCGGCAGCAGCACGATCTCGTGGAAGCTCGCGCCCGTCTCGCTCGCCAGGGCTTCGAGCCGCTCGGCGAATCCCGGCCGCGCCAGCAGCTGCGGCACCACCACGTCGTGCCCCGCGCCGAGGTGGGTGCGCGCCGCCGCCACCGCGATGTTGCGCGCCAGCAAGCCCGCCTCGTCCGGGGACGCGCGCCAGCCGCCGAGCATTGCGCGGATTCGGTCCACGTCCAGGGCCAGTGCCGGCGGGTGGTCTTCGGCGTAGCGCCGGGCGAGTGTCGACTTGCCGCTGCCCGGCGGGCCGTTGAGCAGGATCAGCTTCACCGCACCGGCGGCAGGAACCCGATTCGCTGGTACGTCTTCGCCAGCGTCTTCGACGCCACCTCGCGCGCTCGTTCGGCACCCACCGCGAGCACCTTGTCCAGCTCCGCCACATCGTCCAAATAGGACTTCGCGCGGTCCTGGATCGGGGTCACCCACTCGACGAAGACCTCGCCGAGGTCCTTCTTCAGGTCGCCGTAGCCCTTGCCCTCGTACGCCGCTTCGAGGTCCGGGATCGGGCGGTCGGTCAGGGCCGAATAGATCGTCAGCAGGTTCGAGACCCCGGCCTTGTTCTCCACGTCGAACCTGACCTCGCGGCCGGTGTCGGTGACCGCCGAGCGGATCTTCTTCGCCGAGCGCTTCGGGTCCTCGAGCAGCTCGATGATCCCGTTGACGTTCGACGCCGACTTGCTCATCTTGGCCGTCGGTTCCTGCAGGTCGTAGATCTTCGCCGTGTCCTTGATGATGTACGGCTCCGGCACCACGAACGTCTTGCCCAGCCGGTTGTTGAAGCGCTGCGCGAGGTCGCGCGTCAGCTCCAGGTGCTGGCGCTGGTCCTCGCCGACCGGCACGGCGTCCGCCTGGTACAGCAGGATGTCCGCCGCCTGCAGGACCGGGTACGTGAACAGGCCGACACTCGAGCGGTCGGAACCCTGCTTCGCCGACTTGTCCTTGAACTGCGTCATCCGGCCGGCCTCGCCGAAACCGGTCTGGCACTCCAGCACCCAGCTCAGCTGGGCGTGCTCCGGGACGTGGCTCTGCACGAACAGGGCGCTGCGCTGGGGGTCGATGCCGATGGCGAGCAGCTGGGCGGCCGAGACGCGGGTGCGCTGCCGCAGCACCTTCGGGTCCTGCTCGACGGTGATCGCGTGCAGGTCGACCACGCTGTAGAAGGTTTCGTGCGTGTCCTGCAGCTTCACCCACTGGCGCAGCGCGCCGAGGTAGTTGCCGAGGTGGAACGAGTCGGCGGTGGGCTGGATCCCGGACAGGACCCGCGGGCGGCGCTCTGCTGCGACGGTCTGCTCTTCGGACACGTCAGGATTCTTCCAGGCCGGGACGAGCGGCGGGCGCCGAGGGCCCTCAGGCGTTCGGGCGCGGCGCGAGGAACGGACGCGTCGGCGTGACGTCGGGGTCGGCGAGCACGGCTTCGGCCATCGCGGTGACCGGCCCCGGGACGTCCGGCACGACCGGAGCGGCCTCGGCGAGCGCCGCGGCGGCCCGGGTCTTGCGACGCTGGCGCAGCACACCCAGCGTCATGCCGACGATGCCGAGCGCGACGGCGACCAGCCCGACGGGGCCGAGCACGCCGAAGCTCGCGGTGTTGGTGTCGGCCTGGGCGGTCGTCGTGACGGCGGCGAACGCGCTGCCACCGGCCAGGAGCAGGCCCGCCGGGACGAGCGCGAGCACAGCGACCGCGCGAGAACCGCGCAGGGTGGACCGCAACAGGGTTCGACCTGGGTTGCGCACCGGAGTGCCTCCCGCGAGTAACGCTCACCCATCCGAGTGAGACGTTGCGTGCTACTGGTCAGAAAACTACCGAGCGTGTCAAGACCTGACGGTGCTGATCAACTCGAGATCGAGGGTAGCGCTCTACCGGTAATACGCTCCGGGGGCCCCCGCGGTTCACTCCGGCCACCCGATTGGGTCAATCACTACTACGCGAAGTAAGGCGTGCCCGGAGCGTGTCCGATCGGGTGACACCCGTCCCTGGGAACGGTCGCTCACGCCGGACCGATGCCGGTCCTTCACCGGATAGTGATTGGTCAATACCTTTGGCGCAGGCTAGCGGGGAAAGTCGATGTCGTAGGTCGCGGTGACCGGCGCGTGGTCGGACCAGCGCTGGTCGTAGGCGGCCGCCCGTTCGACCACGACGTCGACGACCTTTTCGGCCAGTCCGGGCGTCGCGAGCTGGCAGTCGATGCGCCAGCCGGAGTCGTTGTCGAAGGCCTGGCCGCGGTAGGACCACCAGGTGTACGGGCCGGGGCCTTCGGGGTCGAGGCGGCGCTGGACGTCGGTGAAGCCGGCCTCGGTGTAGACGCGGCCGAGCCAGGCGCGTTCTTCGGGCAGGAAGCCGGAGTTCTTGCGGTTGCCGCGCCAGTTCTTGAGGTCGACGGTGTCGTAGGCGATGTTCCAGTCCCCGACGACAACCGCCTCCCGCCCGGCCGCGGCGGCCTTCGCCCGCAGCTCGACGAGGTAGGGCAGGAACGCGGCCATGAAGCGCTCCTTTTCGTCCTGCCGTTCGGTTCCGACGTCCCCGCTCGGCAGGTAAAGGCTCGCCACCACGACGTTCGGCAGGTGCACCTCGAGGTACCGCCCGCTGTCTTCGAACTCGGGCTCACCAAAGCCGACGCGGACCTCTTCGGGCTCGACGCGGCTGTAGACGGCAACCCCGTTGCGCCCCTTGACGGCGGAGGGGGCGTGCACGGAGAACCACCCATCGGGTTCGACGACGGCGGCGGGCAGCTGAGCGGCTTCGGCCCGCACCTCCTGGCAGGCGACGACATCGGCCTTCGTGGCGGCAAGCCACTCGACGAAGCCCTTTTTGGCGGCGGCGCGGAGGCCGTTGACGTTCACGGTGGAGACGGTCAGCACACGGGGCACGCTACCGGCCGACGCGGTGCGGCCGAGGTGTCGGGGCCGCGGCGGCGGTGATCGTGGCCGCGGGGCGGGAAATCGGTGCGGGAGCCAGGACTGCTTTGCCACTCTGCCGCGCATGGCCGAAGCAGCGAGGCGGCGCGCAGCTCGGCGACCGGCCCCGGCCGCTCGGCAGCGGCGACCAAGCCCGGGACCGGTCCGAGCACGGCAACAGGTCACCGCCCGAACACGCGCCCCACGCCACGGCACCCACCCCCGGCGAAGATCCCACCGTCGCGCTCTGACCCCCGTCCGAGCGCGGTCCCCAGGCCCGATCCCCACCGAACCCGCCGTGCCACCAGCCGAGCGCCCGGCCCGCGAGACTCCCCCTGGAGACCCCGCGGACACTCCGGCTCGTGCCGCGATTCAGTTGTCGCCCGCCCCCGGACGTTGCCTCCTTCCCGGCGCGGCCCGACGCCGCCACCTGCGGTTTTCGCTGGGATCAGTTCTAGCACCGCCCACCGACAAAAACCGGGCCTTGACCCGCAAAGCTACGAGCATTAGCTTTAAAGCTATGCCAAGTAGCCACAATGTCACCTAGGGTCGGGCTGACCACCGGCGCGGTGGTCGACCTCGCCATCGGCCTCGTCGACGAACTCGGTCCCGGCGGGCTCACCCTCGCCAAGGTCGCCGAGCGCGCCGGGGTGGCCGCGCCGTCGCTCTACAAACACGTCAAGAACCTCGCCGAACTCCGGCGGCTGATCGATCTGAGAGTCGTCCAGGAAATGGCCGACACCCTCCGCACCGCCGCCACCGGCCGGGAGGGCGGCGATGCGGTCGGCGCCATCGCCGACGCCTATCGCGCCTACCTCCGGCGCTACCCCAACCGCAGCCACGCCCTCGTCACCGCTCCGGACGACACCGACACCGAACTCAGCCGGGCCACCCACGCCGTCGCGGAGGTCGTCTTCGCGGTGCTGCGGCCGTTCGGTTTCGACCACGCCCAGGCCGTGCACGGGACCCGCTGTCTCCGCGCCGCCGTCCAGGGCTTCGCCGGGCTCGAAGCGTCCGGGGGGTTCGGCCGCCCGGAAGACGTCGACAAGAGCTTCGAAGTCCTCAAGAACATGCTCGTCCAAGGACTCACGATCTACGCACGGAAAGCAGAAAAATGACCTTCATCCTCGCCGTTCTCCTCTTCACCGTGGGGCTGGGCGTGCTCGACGCCCGCTTCCCCTGGACGGAGGCCCGCCGATGATCGCCGGACACTTCGGGCTGGCCGCCGCCGTCAAGGCGGGCCGTCCCGCGATCCCCGTCTGGACACTCATGCTCGCCACCGCGTGGCTCGACGTCGTCTTCGTGCCGCTCTACCTGAGCGGTGTCGAGAAGATCGACGGCGAGGGCTACGGCGGCGGTGTCATCCACGCCGACTACACGCACTCCCTCGTCGGCGCACTCGTGCTCGCCGCGCTGTTCGGCGCCGTCGCCGCCAGGTGGCTCGGCCGTGAAGCCGGGCTCATCCTCGGCGGTGTCGTGTTCTCACACTGGCTGCTCGACCTCGTCGTGCACCGTGCCGACCTGCCGATCCTGCCCGGGAACGCCGGCGATCTGCCCGTCTTCGGCTTCGGGCTCTGGCGGCTGCCCGCCGTCTCGGTCGTCGTCGAACTGCTCATGCTCGCGATCGGCATCGGCCTCTACTGGCGCGCCGCCGCCAAACGGGACCCGAAGCGCGCCAGGACGCTCGCCCTGTCGGCCGCGGCCTTCGGCGTCGTCACCCTCGCGGGCGATCTGATCGGCCTCTGAAGGCTCAGCAGGCGGAGCCGGCGACGGGCTGGGTGAACTCGGCCGCCACCCACTTGCCGTCGGCCACCTTGCGGAAGCCGTTCTGCACGCCCGGCATCGCGTCGAACTGGGCGTCGCGCAGGTACTTGCCGACGACCTTCGCGTTGCCGTCGGCCGCCTCACGGGCGTTCAGGACGTCCGCGGTCACCGTCACCTTGCAGCCGGTGGCCGACGCCCCCGACGCCTGCTTGCCCGACGAGTTCACGTAAACGATGACGACCAGGACGAGCGCGCCCAAGATGAGCAGAGTCTTCTTCGACATGCCTTCCTCCAACCCGCGAGCCCGTCCCCACGCCAAGGGTAGGCAATCCTTTACCCGGACGGCAGCGCCGGACGTCGCAACCACCCGGAGGCGCCAGCGGATCACGCGAGAGGTGACAACGCGTGATCAAAGCGGAAGCCCCCTCCCCGGGCGAACCGGGAAGGGGGCCTCCGCGCAAAAACTCAGCCCTGGGCGATCTTCTTCGCCAGGTTGTCGTCCAGCGTCGCGAGGAACTCCTCGGTCGTCTGCCACGGCTGGTCCTTGCTGATCAGCAGGGCCAGGTCCTTCGTCATCTGACCGCTCTCGACGGTCTCGACGACGACCTGCTCCAGCTTGTTCGCGAAGCCGATCAGCTCCTGGTTGCCGTCCAGCTTGCCGCGGTGCTCGAGGCCGCGGGTCCAGGCGTAGATCGACGCGATCGGGTTGGTCGACGTCGGCTTGCCCTGCTGGTGCTGGCGGTAGTGCCGGGTCACCGTGCCGTGCGCGGCCTCGGCCTCGACGGTCCGGCCGTCCGGCGTGCGCAACACCGACGTCATCAGGCCCAGCGAGCCGAAGCCCTGCGCGACCGTGTCGGACTGGACGTCACCGTCGTAGTTCTTGCACGCCCAGACGTAGCCGCCCTCCCACTTCATCGCCGCGGCGACCATGTCGTCGATCAGGCGGTGCTCGTAGGAGATGCCCTTGGCGTCGAAGTCGGCCTTGAACTCGTTCTGGAAGATCTCCTCGAACACGTCCTTGAACTGGCCGTCGTAGGCCTTGAGGATGGTGTTCTTGGTGGAGAGGTACACCGGCAGGCCGCGGTCCAGGCCGTACTGCAGGGACGCGCGCGCGAAGTCCTCGATCGACTTCTTGAAGTTGTACATCCCCATGGCGACGCCGCCGCCCTCGGGGAACTGCGCGACCTGGAACTCCATCGGCTCGGAGCCGTCGTCCGGGGTGTAGGTCACGGTCAGCTTGCCCGGGCCCGGCACCTTGAAGTTGGTCGCCTTGTACTGGTCGCCGTGGGCGTGGCGGCCGATGATGATCGGCTTCGTCCACGTCGGCACCAGCCGCGGGATGTTCTGGATGACGATCGGCTCGCGGAAGATCACGCCACCGAGGATGTTGCGGATCGTCCCGTTCGGGGACAGCCACATCTTCTTGAGGCCGAACTCTTCGACGCGCGCCTCGTCGGGGGTGATCGTGGCGCACTTGACGCCGACGCCGTGCTTCTTGATCGCGTTCGCGGAGTCGACCGTGACCTGGTCGTCGGTGCGGTCCCGCTCCTCGATACCCAGGTCGTAGTAGTCCAGGTTCACGTCCAGGTACGGGTGGATCAGCTTGTCCTTGATGAACTGCCAGATGATGCGGGTCATCTCATCGCCGTCGAGTTCGACGACGGTGCCCTGGACCTTGATCTTGGCCATGAGCAGCGGTGCTCCTTCCGCGGATCTTCGCGTTGCTTCATACGTCTCGCCGGTAGCGGTACAAGCGTACTGCTTGACGGAGCTGGATGGTTCCAGTAGTGGTCGGCATCAAGTCTCCACCCGCGCTTTGTGGCACGGATCACCGGGCACGAACCCGCCGGTCAGCCGATCCGACCGCTTGCCGAGCGACCGTCGCTTTCGGGCCTGAACCAGGGCACGATGCCACCCGTGAATTCATCATGCGGGAGGTGACGGCCATGTCGACCCATCGGTACGCCGACTACGAAGACGACTACCCGGGCTCCGAAAACACCACTGACACCAGCGACGTGCTCGACGAGCGGCCGCGCCGCGGCGCCGCGCACGTCGTCAGCGCGCTCGGGGGGCTCGTGCTCACGCCGGTCGCGCTGGGCCTGCTGAGCTGGGGCGGGCTGCGCCAGCAGCAGCTGATCCAGGCGACGCTGAGCACCAACCGCGACCCGCTCGGCATCGCGCTGCTGGCCGGCGGGGCGATCCTGCTGCTGGTCGTCGCCGCGCTCGGCGCGCTGTCGGCGGTCGGCCCGATCCTCGGCGGCCTGATCTACGGCGTGCTGCCCGGCGTCGCCGCGATGGCGGTGCCCGAATGGGGGTTCCGGCTGGTCAACCTGATGCCGAAGAGCGACATCGCGTACGGCGTCATGGACTTCCTCTTCATCGGCGGCCTGCTCGGCGTGGGCTTCCTGCTGGTCGGCAGCGGGCTGGCCAACGCACTGGTCCGGCGGCGCCGCGAAGGCTGACGCGGGCCGGTGGCATCATCGGGCGATGGGACTGTTCACCGTCGCGGAAGCTCGCGACGAACTGGCACGCCTGCGACCGGTCCTCGACGAACTCGTGCGCGTCCGCGCCGACGCCGCCGAGCTCGCGGCGTCGCTGCGGCCGGGCGGCCGGGCCACCGAGCTGGGCGGGCTGCCCGAGTGGAAGGCCGCGCAGGCCCGCCTCGACGACCTGATGACGACGGTGCAGCACACCGGCGCCGAGCTCAAGGGGTTCGCGCCGCTGCTGGTCGACTTCCCGGCCGAGCTCGACGGCACCGACGTCCTCCTGTGCTGGCTCGAAGGCGACGACGAGCTGGGCTGGTACCACCGCACGGACCTCGGCTTCGCCGGTCGCCGCCCCCTGAAAATCCCTGGTGGCCCTCGCTAGGTTGAGGTTCGTGAGCGACGAATCCCGGGCCGCGTTCTTCGACGGCACAGCCGAGCACTACGACGACGACACGTTCCACGCCCGGGTGGCCGACGCGCTGGTCGAGCCGCTGCCGTCCGAGCCGGAACTCGTGCTGGACGTCGCCACGGGGACCGGCTTCGCGGCGTACGCGGCGTTGCGGCTGAAGCCGGTGCGCGTGCTGGCTGTCGACCTGTCGCCGGCCATGGTCGCGCGGGCCAAGGCGAAAGCGCCCACGCAGGACCCGGACGGGCGGATCGAATGGCGCGTCGGGCCGGCGGTGCCGATGCCGGCACCCGACGGATCGGCCGACGTCGTGATCTGTGCGTCCTCGCTGCACTTCCTGGGCGCGGTGGCGTTCGCCGACTGGCGGCGGGTGCTGAAGCCGGGCGGGCGGCTGGCGTTCTCGGTGGTTTCCGGGGCGCGGTTCAAGCCGTCCGGGCCGTTCGCCGAGTTCGTGCCGAGCGACCTGAAGTTCCCGCTCGACGAGGCCGGGGCCGCCGCGCTGGCCACGGACTTCACCGACGTCTCCGCACGGACGTTCACCGTCGACGACGGCGAGCGGGTGCGGAGCGTCTTCGTGGTGCACGCGACGGCCCCGTGACTCAGGCGTGGAAGTGCACCTCGCCGCGGGTGGCGGGGCCGTCCGGGCTGCCGCAGTGCTGGACGAAGGTCGCGTCGACATCGGTCGTGCGGCCGTCGGCGTCCTTGTCGAGGCGGTCGATGGTGAAGTCCGCGTAGTCGTCACCGCAGCCGAAATGGGTGCTGACCACGAAGATCCCGGGCGTGGTCAGTGCCGGGTCGCTCTGCCCACGCCAACGGGCGCCGGTGTAGGTGCCGGTGTGCAGTGCTTCCCCGGCCGGCGCGCTCAGCTCGACGCGCATGTCCTCGAAACCGGACTGGACGTCGATCTTCAGCACGCCGTTGCTCTCCCAGACGGCGATCTCGTCGCCCGGCGCCGCGTAGTGGGCGCTGCCCTGCAGCGGCCAGGCGCCCTCCTCCGAGACGTAGTCCACCGTCTGCAACGGGTCCGCCGAGGCGACTGGCACGAGGGCCAAGCCCAGCCCGGCCGCCGCCGTCAGGACCACGCACGCACGACGAAGTGAATTCACGGAACCTCCCCAGTTCGAGCCGCCCTCCGCGGCACTGCCGATCATGCTGGCAGTACCCCCCGACCGGGGGACAGAGCAGTTCTACTCAGTGGTGCAGCGACGCCCCCTTGAGGATCTTGTCGACGGCGTTCTTCGGCCCGTGCACCGCCAGCCCGGCCAGCGCCAGCTTCTCCCCCGGCACCTCGCGGACCGCCGCCCGGTTGTCGGCGTCGTTGCCGGTGTGGAACAGCTCGTCGGTGAAGATCGAGAACCGCAGGCCGCGGCCCAGCGCGCGCCCGTGCGCCGCGGTGAGGACGTCCGCCGTGCCGGAGAAGACCAGCACCGGCTGGCCGAACATCGGCAGGTACTCGGTGCCGTCGGCGTCGGCGTACGGCTCGCCCATCAGCTCGGGCGTCACGTGGGCGATCCCGCTCACCAGGAACGCGGTGACGTTCAGCCGCTGCCAGGACGCCAGGTCGTCGCGGAGCAGAACGGCGATCTTCGTGTCGAAGGAACTCATGCCGGTCAGACTCGCCCGGGCGCGGCGCCCGCGTCTTGTACGTTCTTGACATGGCGGACGTCGCGGCTTGGCGGCCGGCGGTCCCGGGGATCGCCGAGGTCTTCCACGCGCGCTTCACCACGCACGCCTACCCGCTGCACACGCACGACACGTGGACGCTGCTGATCGTCGACGACGGCGTCATCCGCTACGACCTCGACCGCCACCACCACGGCGCGCTCGGGCCGGCGGTGACGCTGCTGCCCCCGAACGTCGCCCACGACGGCCGCGCCGCGACCAGCCACGGCTTCCGCAAGCGCGTGCTCTACCTGGACACGCCGGTGCTGGGCGAGGACCTGATCGGCGCGGCGGTCGACCGGCCGAGCCTCGCCGACGGCCTCCTGCGCACCCGCATCCACCAGCTCCACCAGTCGCTCGCCGAGCCCGGCGACGCGCTCGAAGCCGAGAGCCGCCTGGTCCTGGTCGCCGACCGCCTGCGCACCCACCTGGGAAAGCCGGCGGCGCACGAGCCGAAGCGCGGCCTCGCCGACGACCTGCGGGATCTGCTGGACGAGCGCCTGCCGGAAGCGCTGACGCTCGCCGAAGCGGGCGAGACGCTCGGCGCGCACCCGGCGTACCTCGTCCGCTGTTTCGGGGCGCGGTTCGGCCTGCCGCCGCACCGCTACCTGACCGGCCGCCGGGTGGACCGGGCCCGGCGCCTGCTGCTCGACGGCACCCCGGCGGCCGAAGTCGCGACGGCGGCCGGGTTCACCGACCAGGCCCACCTGACCCGGCACTTCAAGCGGTACCTGGGCACGACGCCGTCCCGCTACGCGAAAACCCGGTGACGACGCCGTTACGATCCGGACATGGGGTTCCTCGCCAGGCTCGGCGGCCTGCGGTTCGCGGTCGTCGTCCTCACCGCCATGACCGCGCTCCAGATGGCGCTCATCGCGTTCGGCAACATCACCGACTTCGGCACGAACCAGGCGTTCGTGCAGCACATGCTCGCCATGGACACGACGTTCCGCTCACCGGACATGATGTGGCGCGCGATCACCAGCCCGGCGCTGCAGGACGCGGCGTACGTGGTGATCATCGCGTGGGAGACGCTGACCGCGCTGGCGCTGATCGCCGCCCTGGTCCAGTGGATCCGCGGCCGCGACGGCACGGCCCGGCGGCTGTCGACGCTGGGCTGGGTGATGTGGGTCCTGCTGTTCGGCGTCGGCTTCCTCGCCATCGGCGGCGAGTGGTTCCAGATGTGGCAGTCGGAGAAGTGGAACGGGCTGCAGCCGGCGCTGCAGAACTTCCTCATCGCGACGGTCGCGCTGGTCGTCGCGCACCTGCCGGAGAAGCAGGCTGTGTCAAGATGACCGCATGCTGCGCGAACTGCACCTGACCGGCGACCCGGCGGCCGACAAGCTGCTGAACGACGACCCGTTCGCCCTCCTCGTCGGCATGCTGCTGGACCAGCAGTTCCCGATGGAGCACGCCTTCATGGGCCCGCGGAAGATCGCGGACCGGATGGACGGCTTCTCCCTGGCGAAGATCGCCGCGACCGACGTCGAGGAGTTCGTCGAGCTCTGCGTCGTCCCGCCGGCCATCCACCGCTACGGCGGCTCGATGGCCCGCCGCGTCCACGCGCTCGCCCAGCACATCATCGAGAACTACGACGGCCGCACCGAGGGCATGTGGCTCGACGGCCGCCCGAAGCCCGACGGCCCCGAAGTCCTCAAGCGGCTGAAGGCCCTGCCCGGGTTCGGGGAGCAGAAGGCCAAGATCTTCCTGGCCCTGCTCGGAAAGCAGCGCGGCGTGCAGCCGAAGGGCTGGCGCGAGGCGGCCGGCGCGTACGGCGACCGCGGGTCGCGGCGCTCGATCGCCGACGTCACGAGCGCCGAGACCCTCGCCGAGGTGCGCGCGTTCAAGAAGGCCGCCAAGGCCGCGGCCAAGTCGGGCTAACGCAGCCAGACGCGCAACGGGCCGAGCGGTTCGGCACCGTGCGTGAAGGCGACCTGCAGCGCGTCGCCGTGTTCGTAGCCGACCACCGGGTGGCCCGGGAACGCCGAGGCCACCGCCGCCACCGCGCCGGGCCAGGCGTCGGGCGGTCCCGTGAAGTTGGACAGCCCCACCACGCCGTCGCCGCGGTGGGCGACGACCGTCGCCGGGCCGCGGGACAGCACCGCCACCGAGTCGTCGACCGGGAAGCCGCGGCCGGCCGCCCGTCGCCAGCCCGGCTCGGGCACCCCGGGCCCGCACTCGATCCACGTCGCTTCGAACAGCACCGAGAACCCCGGCAGGTCGAGGCACGCGAAGCTGTCCTTCACCGAACACCCGGCGGTGTCGTCCACGAAGGGGAGGATGTCGGCGGCGGTGGCGTCCGGGGTCAGCGTCACCGCGTCCGGGTAGTACCGCGGGGTGCGGGCGGGCGAAGTCCACGCCCGCGGACCGAACTCCCCGCCGCACACCAGATCGCACCACGCCGCGTTTTCCACGACCGTCCACTCGAGACTCGTCACAGCAACCCGGCCAGCTTGTACAGCACCAGGCTCCCGGCCACCGCGACGTTCAGGCTGGCGCCGGTGCCGACCATCGGGATTTCGACGACGGTGTCGAGCAGGTCGAGCGCCTCCGGCGGGATCCCGGTCTGCTCGTGGCCGAGCACGGCGATGGTGCGGCCGCGGGCGGCGGGCAGGTCGGCCAGCCGGACGGCTTCCTCGGCCAGTTCGACGCCGACCACCTTCGTGCCCGCCGCCCGTTCGCGCGCCACCCAGCCCAACGGGTCGTGCACCCAATGCACACAAGCCGGACGCCGCAACGTGTTTCCTCTCCGCAGTGCTTCGGGCACCCACGGGAACCGCGGCACGGCGAGACACGCGCCGACGGCGTCGCAGGTCCTCAGGAGCGTGCCGAGGTTCGCGCCGTGCAACGGCCACAGCGGGGCGGCCACCAGGTGACGCCAACAGGAATGTGCGTTGCTCCGCCGGGACTTCCGCAGCTCTCGAGGCGTGCGGACCCGGACCGAAGGGCTCACCGGCGCCGAGGCGCGGCGCCTCCGAAGTCGCTGATCATGCCCCGGAGTCTAACCCGTTCGCGGGGTCCACGGGACGAGTTTCCGCTCCTACCCTGGACACGGAGGTGAAGCCCATGCACGCAGGAGTAGGAGACGAAATCCAGGTGCACGGCCGGACGGTCGGCTCGGCCGAGCAGCGCGGCGAGATCCTCGAAGTCCGTGGCCCCGACGGCGCCCCGCCCTATCTGGTGCGGTTCGCCGACGGGCACGAAGGGCTCGTCTACCCCGGGCCCGACTGCGAGGTCCAGGCGCACGCCGACTAAGCGGCGACCTGTTCCCGAGGCTCGCGGACCCGCCCCCACGCCGCGCCCACCAGCAGCAGGGCCACGAGGGTCAGCGCGGCCGCGACCTCGGGCAGCAGCAGCGGGCCGCCCGAAGCGAGCACCGCTCCGCCGACCACGCCGGACAGGCCGACGCCGAGGTAGATCGCCGACGCGTTGAGCGAGAGCACCAGTCCGGCGTGGCCCGGCGACAGCTCGATCAGGCGGTGCTGCACCGGCGGGTTGAACGACCAGGTCGCCAGCCCCCAGACGAACAGCGAGATCCCGGCCGCGACCGGCGTCACCGTCGTCAGCGGCAGCAGTGCCATCACCGCGGTGATGGCCACGGTGACCACCAGCAGCGGCGTCCGGGAGCCCCAGCGGTCGACCGCCCGGCCACCCGCGAAGTTGCCGATCGCGCCGCCGACGCCGTAGCAGAAGAGCAGCACCGTCACAGTCGTGCCGTGCAGGCCCGCGGTCGCGGCCAGCAGCGGCGAGACGAACGTGTAGACCATGAACGCGGCCAGGCAGGCGAGCACCGTCGTGGCCAGCATGACGAGCACCCGCGGGTCGCGCCCGGCGGCGAACCGCTCGGCCAGGCCCACCCGCGGCGGCGCGGCGACCGCGGGCAGCGCGAGCCGCACGGCCAGCGCGCTCGCCAGCGAGAACGCGGCGACCAGCGCGAACGCCGTCCGGTAGCCGAGGTGCTGGGAAATGAGACTGCCGAGCGGGACGCCGAAGATGAGCGCCACGGTCAGGCCGCCGAACACCAGCGCGACGGCGCGGCCCCGGCGCTCGGGAACAGTGAGCTCGGCGGCCACGGCGCTGGCCGCCGGCGTGAACACCGCGGCGCCGATCGCGGTCACCACCCGGGCGACGAGCAGGGAGCCGTAGCCGGGCGCGAGCGCGGCGAACAGGTTGCCGGCGCCGGTGACGGCGAGCGCGGCGACCAGCAGCGTGCGACGTTCCCAGGTGCCGGTGGCGGCGGCGAACAGCGGCGAGCCGACCGCGTACGCGATGGCGAAAGCGGTCACGAGCTGCGCCGCGGCCGTGGCCGAGACGTGCAGCTCGCCGGTCAGCGCGGGCAGCAGCCCGGCGACGATGTAACCGCTGGTCCCGACGCCGAAGGCGCCGAAGGCGAGGACCGAGATCCTCGACGGAGCAGGTGCGGACATGGGCTGGGCCCCCAAGCGAAGCAGGGATAAGTTCGACGAACGTCGTAGTTCGACAGTCACCGTACTACGACTCGCCACCGAATTTCGACCGACGTCGTACAATGAGCGCATGGCCAAGCACGGGACCCTGCCGCCGCTCTACTACCCGGCACGGGACGAGATCACCGTCGAAGGCGTGCTCCGCGCCCTCGCCGACCCGGTGCGGCTGGCCATCGTCCGGCAGCTCGCGGGGACCGATCAGGAGATCTCGTGCAGCGGGCTGACCGTGCCGGTGACGAAGTCCACAATCACCCACCACCTGAGCATCCTGCGCCAGGCCGGCGTCGTGGCCGGCCGCCAGGAAGGCACCACGCGGTTCAACTCGTTGCGCCGCAACGATCTTGACGCCCTGTTCCCGGGCCTACTGGACGGCGTCCTGGCCGCTCCGCGCTGATCGCCGCGTTACGGTGTGGATCGTCACCCGATATCGGGATGACAACCGCCCCCCTCGCTTGTTGGACTGGGCGTAGGCAGCTCACGGCGCTGGGGCCGATTGGCTGCCTTTATTTCTGCCCCCTTACTGAACCGATCCAGAGATCGGCTCGGTAATCGTTTACCCACCCTGGAAGGAGTGCCGTGCCCGTCGCGCTGCTCGCGCTCGCCATCGGAGCTTTCGGCATCGGGACCACCGAGTTCGTCATGATGGGCGTGCTGCCCCAGGCGGCCGCCGACTTCGGCGTCGACATCCCGACCGCCGGCCACCTCATCTCCGCTTACGCCCTCGGCGTCGTCGTCGGCGCCCCCCTGCTCACCGCGGTCGCCGTCCGGCTGCCGCGCAAGACCATGCTGCTGGCCATGATGGGCCTGTTCACGCTGGGCAACGCCCTCTTCGCGCTGTCGCCGAACCAGGAGTTCGGCGTCGCGTTCCGGTTCCTGGCCGGCCTGCCCCACGGCGCGTTCTTCGGCGCCGGGGCCGTCGTCGCCTCCAGCCTCGTCGGCCAGGGCGACCGCGCCAAGGCCGTGTCGCTGATGTTCCTCGGCCTGACCCTGGCGAACGTCATCGGCGTGCCGCTGGGCACCCTGCTCGGCCAGCAGGTCGGCTGGCGCGCCACCTTCGGCGTCGTCGCCGTGATCGGGCTGGTCGCCATCGCGGCCATCGCCAAGCTCGTCCCGCACCAGGGCAAGCCCTCGGCCGACGCGTCGCTGCGGAACGAGCTCGGCGCGTTCAAGCGCCCGCAGGTGCACCTGGCGCTGGCGATCGTCACGTTCGGGCTGGGCGGCGTGTTCGCCTGCCTGTCGTACATCACGCCGATGCTGACCGACGTCGCCGGCTACTCGCCGTCGAACGTCACCCTGCTGCTGTCGCTGGCCGGGGTCGGCATGACGATCGGCAACCTGCTGGGCGGCCGGCTCGCCGACCGCGCGCTGATGCCGAGCCTCTACATCGCGCTGCTGGCGCTGGCGTCGGTGCTGGGCATCTTCACCATCACGGCGCAGGGCAAGATCGGCGCGGCGATCACGATCTTCTTCGTCGGCGTCGCCGGGTTCATGATCGGCCCGATGATGCAGGCGCGGATCATGGAGAAGGCGGGCGGCACGCCGTCCCTGGTGTCGGCCGCCGTCCAGTCCGCGTTCAACATCGCCAACTCGATCGGGGCCTACCTCGGCGGGCTGGTGATCGCCGGCGGCCTCGGCCTGGTCGCCCCGAACTGGGTCGGCGCCCTGCTCGCGGTGTTCGGCCTCACGCTGGCCGTCGTGTCGGGCACTTTGGACCGTCGCGAGGCGAAGGCCGAACGCCGGGAACTCGCCCTGGCTTCCTGACCGCACCTGCCAAAAGCGGCACTTTCCCTGGGAAAGTGCCGCTTTTGGCGTCCTAAGCGGACCCGAGCGGGCCGCCGATGATCGTCAGGGCGACGTACAGCACCGCCGCGGCCAGGCTCGTGAACGTCACCACGTCCACGAGCTTGCCGCGGATGGCCAGCAGGCCCGCCCTGGCCGTCGGCAGCACCGCCCGCAGGACCGCGGCGAGCAGGAGCGCGGCGCCGATCAGCGCCGCACCCTCCCGCCAGTGGTACTGGAAGATCCGCAGCGCCGCGACGGCCACCACCAGCAGGACCACCGCGAACGGCACCTGGGTGAACCGGGACGGCCGGTGACCGGACACCTCCCGCCGGTCCTCGGTCATCGTCATCGGCCCTGTACCGAGCGTTCCGCCGCTTCGACGACGTTGCTGACGAGCATCGCCCGGGTCATCGGGCCGACCCCGCCCGGGTTCGGCGAAATCCAGCCGGCGACCTCGGCGACGCCGGGGTGGACGTCGCCGGTGAGCTTGCCGTCCACATGGGACACGCCGACGTCGAGCACCGCGGCGCCCGGCGCCACCATGTCCGGCGTGATGATCCCCGGCACGCCGGCCGCGGCGATCACGACGTCGGCGCGGCGGACCTCGGCGGCGAGGTCGCGGGTGCCGGTGTGGCAGAGCGTCACGGTGGCGTTCTCGCTGCGGCGGGTCAGCAGCAGGCCCAGGGTGCGGCCGACGGTGATGCCGCGGCCGACCACGGTGACGCGCGCGCCGTCCAGCTCGACGCCGTGGCGCTTGAGCAGCTCGATGATCCCGTACGGCGTGCACGGCAGCGAGCCGGGTTCGCCCAGCGCGAGCCGGCCGAGGCTGATCGGCGCGAGGCCGTCGGCGTCCTTCTCCGGGTCGATCCGCTCGAGCACCGGGTACGGGTTCAGGTGCTTCGGCAGCGGCAGCTGGACCAGGTAGCCGTGGCAGGCCGGGTCGGCGTTCAGCTCGTCGATGACGGCTTCGAGCTTCTCCTGGCTGATGTCGGCCGGCAGGTCGCGGCGGATCGAGTTGATCCCGATCTTGGCGCTGTCGGCGTGCTTCATCCGCACGTACGAGTGCGAGCCCGGGTCGTCGCCGACCAGGACGGTGCCGAGGCCGGGCGTCACCCCCTTCGCGGCGAGGGCCGCGACGCGGGGCTCGAGCTCCGCGAAAATGGCGTTCTTGGTGGCCTTGCCGTCGAGAATCTTCGCCGTCACGTGCCCCATTCTGGCAAAGCGACCCCCGCGCGTCGCTTCCAGGCGCGGCTGGTCGCAGCCCGTAGACTGATCGCTACCCCACACGGTCCAATCGCGACGGTGCCCGCGATCAAGCTGTGACCTACCGCACGTCGCATCACCCGAGGTCAGACCCGGTGCCACCGGGTGGCCGGGCGGCAAAACCCACATGCGGGGTGCACTCGCGCGCGCGAGCAGTCAAAATGTCCCCGTGGCACAACCGACGACGCAGCTGAACGCGACCGAGCAGGACACCCTGGTCAAGCAGATCGGACTTGCCCTGCTCCGTGCCGCCCCGCGCGACTGGCGCAAGGTCACCGCGGAGTACCGAGCGGTCGGCAGGTACCACGAGCTGACCGGCGAGATCGTCACCGAGGACGGAACGGTGCACGAGTGGCTCGCCACCCACGACATCGCCACGCTCTTCGGCAGGCTCCGCGGCGGCATGTACCGCGACGGCCGCGGAACGTGGTTCAACGCGCGCTACCAGCTCGACCACCCGTCCAGTTACAACCTCGAGTACAACCGCGACGAACCGGTCTGGAACCTCGCGCCGCCCCCGCAGGCCTACTCCGACGAGCTGCGGATGTTCCCGCGCACCGAGGAGAACGTGCCCGAGTGGCTGATCCGGCGGATGTCCGGGCTCGGCCCGGAGCAGCCGGGGCCGCACTTCCGGATCGCCCGGATCTTCGACACCGTCGGCCCGGCGGGCCGCCCGGTGATCAACCGGCCCGACCTCGAGGTCGAGGAGCAGGACCGGCTGCTGGAGTACCTGGAGCACGCCCCGCTGGTGGTGCCCGAGCGCGGCTACGACATCGACCGGCTGGCCGCGACGCCGGAAGCGACCGTCCCGGTCGCCTTCCACAGCGACGGCCAGTGGATCTGGCCCGCCGCCGTCAACTTCTACCTTCACAAGTACGGCGTTTCGCCCGAACCGGACCTGGTCGCGCATGTTCGCTCGGTCGGCTTCACGCTGCCGCCGGTGGACGAGCCGACGCTGCAGGCCGCCGCCGCGTACCTCACCCGGGGCAACCAGCCGCCGCCGCAGCAGCGCCCGGCCGGGCCGCCGCCCCAGGGGCCGCCTCCGCCACCCCAGGGCCCGCCGCCGCAGCAGCAGGCGCCCGCGGGTCCGCCGCCGGTCGCACCCCCGCCGGTCGCGCCACCGCTGCCGCAGGAGCCGCCCGCGCCGGTGGAGGCGCCGCTCTCGGTGCACGCCCCGGCCGAACCGGAGGCTCCGGCCGAAGAGCACGAATACGCCGAAGAGAGCTACGACGAGCAGGAGTTCGACGACCGCTTCGCCGAAGAGGACCACCAGTACGGCGAGGAGGGGTACGAGCACCCCGAGCACGCCCCGGGGACGAACGGCACGTCGCCGGAGCCGGGCCGGGTGCCCGACCTCGAGGAGACCGCGGAGTACGTCCCCGACCAGCCGATCGGGCAGGAGCAGCAGCCGCGCGACGGCGAACCCTTCCCGCACCGCGAAGACCAGCACGCCGCGTTCCAGCCCGGCCCGGCCGCCGAGCACGAACCGGCGGGTCACCGCGAAGAGGAGCCGTCGCACGCGGTGTTCGACACCGGTCCGGCCGGGCCGGACGACGAGGCGGGACACGCCTTCGACACCGGCCACGCGGACGCCTTCCAGCCGACGGGCCCCGAGGACGAGCACGCCTTCCAGCCGGGTCAGCCGGACGAACCGGCGCACCCGGCCTTCGAGCCGGGCCAACCCGAAGACCACGACGACGAGCCGGCACACGCCCTCCAGGCCCCGGGCCAGCCGCCGCGCCACGACGACGAGCCGTCGCACGCGGCCTTCCAGCCGCCGCGGCGCGAGGAGGAGCACGCCTTCCAGGCCCAGGGCCAGCCGGACGACGAGCCCCCGTTCCAGCCACCCCGACGTGAGCCGGCCGCGTTCGACCCCGGTCCGCCGACCATGATCACCCACCCCGAGGTGCCCGGGGTGCCGCCGGTGCCGGAACCGCCGGCCCCCCAGCCCGCGGCGCAGGCCGAGCCGCCCGCGGCCCCGCGGCCGGGCCGCCGGGCGCTGCGGCGCGAGACCCCGGACCACCCGGTGCTCGCTGGCCTCCAGGCCAAGCTCGACGAGCTCGACGTCCCGGAAAGCGGCTACAAGCTGGGCGAACCCGCCGAGCACGGGTGGAGCGTCGAAGAGGTCGAGGACGGCTGGCGCGTCGGCTGGTACGACGGCAAGCTCAGCAACCCCGCGGTGTTCGGCGACGCCGAAGACGCGGCCGCGTTCATGCTCGGCAAGCTGCTGCTCAACCCGGAGGGCCACCTGCCCCCGGCGGAGCCGCCCGCGCCGGAGCCCGAGCCGGAACCCGAGCCCGAGCCGGAACCGGCGCCGAAGCGGGTCGTCGCGACGCTTTCGCCCGAGGTCGCGACCGGTTCGTACCCGGTCCGCAAGCCCGAGCCGCCGGTGCCGCCGCAGGAGCAGACGGCGTTCACCAGCGCCGACGAGCTCTTCGGCGACCTCGAGGACGACGAGCCGCCGGCCCCGCCGCGCCAGCCCGCGCCGGTCCCGGCCGGGCCGCCGCCGATGGCGCAGCAGGCCGGCCCGCCGCCGGCGCCGCCGGCCCCGCCCCGGCGCGAACCGCCGTCGGCACCGACCGTCCTGGCCCCGGTGCCGCCGGGTGTCCCGCCGGTGCCGCCGCCCGCTCCGGCGGCCCCGCCTGCGCCGCCGCGCCGGGACGAACCGGCCCGCCCGCCCGTCAACGGCGGCGGGGGCGGTGGCCAGCAGCAGTGGCCGATCGGCCCGCTCGCCGGCGAGCCGCCGCTGACGCTGTTCCGCGGCAAGGAGCTGCGTGAGCTGCCGGCGGGCAGCGAGCTGGACCGCTTCGGCGGCCCGAACGGCAACCTGACGTACGCGGCGGGCACGCCGTTCGCCGAGCGGTCGCTGGTGCCGGAGTGGGTCAACCGCCCGTACCACGTCTACCGGGTGCAGCGGCCGCTGGAGACGCTCGCCGGCGTCGCGATCCCGTGGTTCAACCAGCCGGGTGGCGGTTCGGCGTACCTGCTGCCGGCGTCGATCGAAGAGCTGCTGGCCGAGGGCGACCTGATCGAGCTCGACCCGGGCGAACCCCCGATCGACTGAGTCCCGTTTCGAAGGCCCCCGGCAGCGTGCTGCCGGGGGCCTTCGCCGGTTCAGCGGATGACGAGCCCGTGCGCGGCGGCGAAGGCGATCGCCGTTTCGACGTCGACCTCCGCGCCCCGCAGGTCGGCCTGGACCAGGGCGTTCGCGTCGAGCCGCGCGCCGCGCAGGTCGGCGCCGTCGAGCTTCGCGCCCTGCAGCCGGGCGCCGGTCAGGTCGCTGCCGCGCAGGTCGGCGCCGGTGAGGTCGGCTTCCATCAGGTTGGCCTCCCGCAGCCGCAGGCCGGACAGCCCGAGCTTGCGCAGCCGCGCCTTCGCCAGCGACGCGAGGGAGAGATCGCATTCGGTGAGCGCGATCCCGCCGAACCCGCTGTCGGTGAACGACGTGCCCAGCAGCGAGCACGCCGTCCAGCGGCTTTCGGCGAGCACCGTCCGGTCGAAGGTGCACGAACGGAACGCCGACGCGTCGTGCCGGGAGCGCGACAGGTCGGCCCGGGTGAACACGCAGTCGTCGAACGTGCAGCCGCGCGTCCGCAGCCCGCTCAGGTCCGCGCCGGTGAAGTCGCACCCGGTGAACCGCCGCTTTTCCCACCACTGCCCGGACAACACCGCTTCGCGGTAGTCCTCCCCGGTCTCCAGCACGGGCCCAGGGTGCCACACCGCGGTCAGGGCCTCATGCCCTGCACGTACTCCATCGCCGCGATGTACTCGGGCAGCTGCGCCCGCCGCGCCAGTTCGGCTTCGTCCAGATCTTCCAGGTGGGTGTGGATCCACCACAGGTTGCCGAAGGGATCGCGCACGCGGCCGACCCGGTCGCCGAAGAACAGGACCGTCTGGCGGGTCACCTCGGTCGCGCCCGCTTCGGTCGCGCGCCGCTGGGTTTCTTCGCTGTCCGGCACGTAAAGCCGCAGGAAGGCGGGGGTGTCGGCCCAGCCGTCCGGCGAGTCGAACGCCATCACCACGGCGTCGCCGATGCGCGCCTCGGCGTGCCCGATCTTCCCGTCCTCGCCGACGACCCGCCCGAGTTCTTCGGCGTCGAAGGCGGCCTTCAGGAAGTCGAGCAGGCCGGCGGTGTCGCGGCCGATGATCCACGGGGTGACCGTCGTGTAGCCGTCGGGAACGGGGTTGACCATGTTTCCTCCTCGGGTTGGCTGCCCCGAACCTAAGGCGAAAATAGGTCGATTCCTGACCGCTGTGATCACTACGGTGACCCCATGCCCGACGAGCACTACACCGACGCCGGCCTCGCCTCGCTGTACGACGCGATGAACCCGCGGGAGAGTGGCGGCGACTACCTGTTCTACCTGCCGATGATCATGGCCGCCGGATCGGTGCTGGACGTCGGCTGCGGCACCGGTTCCCTGCTGCACTGGGCGCGCGAGTCCGGCCACACCGGACGGCTCGTCGGGCTCGACCCCGCCGGGGGAATGCTCCTCCAGGCCCGCCGCCGCACCGACATCGAATGGGTGCAGGGCGATTTGTCGACCGCGTCCTGGGACGCGGAGTTCGACTTCGCGGTGATGACCGGGCACGCGTTCCAGGTGCTGCTGACCGACGACGAACTGCGCACGGCGTTCGCCGCGGTCCGGCGGGCCTTGAAGCCCGGCGGCCGGTTCGGCTTCGAGACGCGCAACCCGGCGGCCCGCGCCTGGGAGCGCTGGACGCCGTCGAACGTCTGGGAGGCCGGAACCGTCCGCTCGTGGAACGACGCCGGGCCGTTCGAGAACGGCTTGGTCAGCTTCAAAACCACCTACGAGAGCCCGGATTGGGCCGCGCCGAAGTTCAGCGAAAGCACGTTGCGCTTCCTCGACGTGCCCGCGCTTTCGCTGTTCATCGAGGAAGCCGGGCTGGTCGTCGACGAGCAGTACGGCCACTGGGACCGCTCGCCGGTGACGGACACCAGCCCGGAGATCGTCACGATCGTCCGGCGTCCCCTCACCTGAAGTCGCGCGACTTCGCTTTGATGCGCATCGGCAGCGGCTCGACGCGGTGGGCGAGGACACTGACCACCCCGTCGGCCTTCTCCACCACCCCGCGGATCAGCAACGCCGGGCTGCTGCGCGCGACGCGGTGGTAGCGCTGCCAGAGGCCGAGCGTGCAGATCACGTTGACCATCCCCGTTTCGTCTTCGATGTTGAGGAAGGTGACGCCGCCCGCGGTCGCGGGGCGCTGCCGGTGCGTGACCGCGCCGCCGATCAGCACGCGCGCGCCGTCTTCGAGGTCCGCCAGGCCGCTCGCCGGGACGACGCCGAGCTCGTCGAGGCGGTCGCGGATGAACTCGGTCGGGTAGCTGTCCGGCGACACCCCGGTGGCCCAGACGTCCGCCGCCGCGACGTCGAGCCCGTCCATCCCGGGCAGCACCGGGGCCGGCGCGCCGACCAGGCCGGGCAGCCGCTCCGGGCGTTCCCCGGCGACCGCGCCCGCGGTCCACAGCGCCTGGCGGCGATCCCCGCCGAAGCCGCCGAACGCGCCGGCCGTGGCCAGCGCCTCGATCTGCGGCGTGGTCAGCCGCACGCGGCGGGCGACGTCGGCCATGTCGCGGTAGTCGCCGTTTTCCGCGCGCTCGGCCACGATCCGCTTGGCGAGGTCCTCCCCGATCTTGCGCACGGTGCTCAGCCCGGTGCGCACGTCGTGGAACTTCCCGGCGCCGGCCTCCAGGGTGGCGTGCGGCAGGCTGCGGTTGATGTCCGGGCCGTGCACGGCGACGCCGTGGCGCCGCGCGTCGGCGACCAGCGACTGCGGCGAGTAGAACCCCATCGGCTGGGCGCGCAGCAGGCCCGCGAGGAACGCGTCCGGGTGGTAGAACTTGAAGTAGGCACTGGAAAAGACCAGGTGCGCGAAGCTCAGCGCGTGGCTTTCCGGGAAGCCGAAGTTGGCGAACGCCTTGAGCTTCAGGAAGATCTTCTGCGCGAGTTCGTCGTCGACGCCGTTCGCGGCCGCGCCCGCCAGGAACCGCTGCCGCAGCCGGTCCATCTTCCGGTCCGACCGCTTCGACCCCATCGCGTGCCGCAGCTGATCGGCCTCCGCCGCGGTGAAGTTCGCGACGTCCAGCGCGATCTGCATCATCTGCTCCTGGAACAGCGGCACGCCCTTGGTCTTGTGCAGCGCCTTCTCCAGCAGCGGATGGTCGTAGGACCACTCCTCGCGGCCCTGCTTGCGGCGGATGTACGGGTGCACCGAGCCGCCTTGGATCGGGCCGGGCCGGATCAGCGCGACCTCGACGGCGAGGTCGTAGAACTCGCGGGGCTGCAGCCGCGGCAGCGTCGCCAGCTGGGCGCGGCTCTCGACCTGGAAGACGCCGATCGCGTCGGCGCGGCACAGCATGTCGTAGATCTTTTCGTCGGTGAGGTCGAGTTCGGCGAGGTCGACCTTCTCGCCCTTGTACTCGTCGACGAGGTCGATCATGTAGTGCAGCGCGGACAGCATGCCGAGGCCGAGCAGGTCGAACTTGACCAGCCCGGCGGCGGCGCAGTCCTCCTTCTCCCACTGGATCACGCTGCGGTCGGCCATCCGCGCCCACTCGACCGGGACGACCTGGCTCACCGGCTCGGCGCACATGACCATCCCGCCGGAGTGGATGCCGAGGTGCCGCGGGAAGTCCTCGAGCGCGAAGGCGAGCTGCAGGACCTCGTCCGGGATGTCGTGGTCGTGGTCCTTTTCGGTGTTCTGCAGGGCGCCCCAGCGGTCGATCTGCTTGCTCCAGGCGTCCTGCTGGCCCGGTGAGTAGCCCAGTGCGCGGGCGGCGTCGCGGACGGCGGACCGGGCGCGGTAGGTGATCACGTTCGCGACCTGGGCGGTCCGCAGCCGGCCGTGTTTCCGGAAGACGTACTGGATGGCCTCCTCGCGGCGGTCGGACTCGATGTCGAGGTCGATGTCCGGGTAGCCGTCGCGGTCCGGGGCGAGGAAGCGTTCGAAGAGGAGTTCGTAGGCGACGGAGTCGACCTTGGTGATGCCGAGCGCGTAGCAGACGGCCGAGTTCGCGGCCGACCCGCGGCCCTGGCAGAGGATGTTGTTGTCGTTGCAGAACCGGACGATGTCCCAGACGATGAGGAAGTAGCCGGGGAAGCCGAGCTCTTCGATGATGGCGAGCTCGTGCTCGATCTGCTGTTTCGCCGTTTCTTCGTGGGCCTTGCCTTTGAAGCGCTCCTCGGCGCCCTTCTTCGTGAGTTCCCGGAGGTACGTGGTTTCGGTGTGGCCGTCGGGGACGTCGAAGGGCGGCAGTTCGGGGGCGATCAGCTTCAGCGGGAACGCGCATTCCATGCCGAGCAGGGCGGAGCGGCGGACGGCGCCCGGGTAGCGCCGGAACAGGACGTCCATTTCGGCACCGCTGCGCAGGAAGGCCGTCCCGGCGGCGGGCAGCCAGCCCTCGAGTTCGTCGATTCCCCGCCGGGCCCGGATCGCGGCGAGCGCGTCGGCGAGCGGAGCGCGTTCAGGGCGCGCGTAGTGGGCGGCGGTGGTGGCGACAGTGGGCAGCTTGAGGTCGCTCGCGAGCTGCGTCAGGAGGTCGTTGTGGGTGCTGTCCAAGGGCTGGCGGTGATCGGTGAGCTCGACGTAGACGTTGTCGCGCCCGAAGCGGTCGACGAGGATTTCGAGCTGCTCCGCGGCGGCCGCCGGGCCGCGCGCGACGAGGGCCGAGCGCACCGCGCCTTTGCGGCAGCCCGTCAGCACCACGCACTGCCCGGCGACCTCTTCGGCGACCGCGCCGAGGTCGTAGCTCGGCCGCCCTTTTTCGGCCTGGTGGTGGATCTGGCCGGCGGTGATGGCGCGGCAGAGGGCCCGGTAGCCCTGGTCGCCGCGGGCGAGCAGCAGGAGGTGCTCGCCTTCGGGGTCGGGAACGCCGTTCTGCGGGCTCTGCAGGCCGAAGCTGAGTTCGGTGCCGAAGACGGTGTCGACGCCGAGCTCCCGGGCGGCTTCGGCAAAGCGGACGACGCCGTACATGCCGTCGTGATCGGTGAGGGCGATGGCGTCGAGCTGCAGCCGCGCGGCCTCCTCGACGAGTTCTTCGGGGTGGCTGGCGCCGTCGAGGAAGCTGAAGTTGGAGTGGCAGTGCAGTTCGGCGTAGGGGACGCGGACGGCCTCGGCGCCATCGTCGTTGCGCCGGGCGGGGAGGTCGCCGGGCCGCCGGTAGCCCTCGCGGCGGCGGCCCCAAGCGGGGCTGTCACCGTGATCGCCGGGTGGCAGCCCGCCGGCGAGGGTCCGGGCGAGGTCCTTCCAGCGGACGGGCGGGTTGTTCCAGCCCATTCAGTGACCCCCGGGCTGATCGCGGCGCTCTTCGGCACGGCGGCGATCTTCGGCAGCGCGGCGGTCTTCGGCGGCGCGGCGGCGGTGCCAGTTGGTGGGATGGTTCCACCGGGATCGGGCTTCGGCTTCGGTCATCGGGGCGGCATCCGGCACCTCGGCCCGGCGGTCTGCATTGGCGGGATGGCTCCAGCGGCTACGAACCTCGGCATCGGTCATCGGGCCGGGATCCCGAGCCTCGGCCCGGTGGTCGGCAGTGGCGGGATGGCCCCAGCGGCCGGGAGCCTCGGCCTCCGTCATGGGGCTCGCGGCCGGAGCCTCGGCGCGGCCGCGAGCCGCGTTCGCCGGGCGGTCCCAACGCACGCGGACCTCGGCCCCGCTCATGCGGCAGCCGTTCTCGCGAGACGGGCGTGGGATCGGGAGCACGATCACCGGGCAGACCCAGGCTTCGTCGGCCGGGGTCTGCGGCAGTTCGCCTCGGACCGTCCACCTGTCCGGGGTGTCCGCTTGCTCCTCCGTTGCGGGCTCGGGAATCTCGCGCAGCCACTCGCGCTCCTCCGATGCCCCACCGTGGGCGGCCCCGGGCTCGGCTCGCAGCCAGTTGCGCAGCTTTCGTGCGTAGTCCTCGTCCATGCTCAGTCGTACACTCCCTCGACCGTCCACAGTGGATTTTCCGTGCCTGCGCAGTGCACCAGCACCGCTTCGGGCGGCTCGTCCCCCTCGCCGGCCAGCACCAGCTGCAGCCGCGCCGTTCGCGGCCCCGGCCGTCGGCGGTCGGCCGTCAGGGGCCACGGGCCCGCCCAGCCCACGACCTCCCGGCCCGCGCCGCCCGCGATGGTGAGGCGTCGCGGGGGCGCCGTGACCTGGTCGCGAACCGTGAGGCCGACCGCCCGGCCGTCGTCGTCGAAGACCTGCGCCGGGACCGGCCGGGTGAGGACCGTCGCCGGCGAGGGGGACGGCAGGCGTCCCGGCCAGGTCGCGTCCGGCGGCGTCGTGCGCTCGCGGGGGTTGCCCCAGGGCACCAACCGCACCCGGCCCGCGGGGTCGCGGCCGCCGTCGAGCACCGGGGTGAGCACGCCCTCGGGTCCGAGCAGGCCCTGGACCCGCACGAACGCGCGGGCCGCGCGCTCGTCGGCTTCGTCGGAGCCGCCGCTGCGCCACAGGTCGAGCTGCAGCGACCGGCCTTCGACGACCTCCTCGGGTTCCAGCCGCAGCCGCACGACGCCGGACGTCGGGCGCTCCCCCGGTGCGGCGCGCAGCCAGCCCTCGAACTGCCAGCGCACGCGATCGGCGACGCCGGCGGGCGTCAGCGGTTCGGCGCACCGCCACGCCCGGCCGAGGTGTTCACCTTCTTCGGTGACGGCGTAGATGCCGAGCCGCGTGCAAGCGAGGCCGTGCCGGGCGAGGCCGGCGCAGAACCGCGTCGCCAGCCCCTTGGCGACGAACGCCGCGACGTCGACCCGCTCGATGACGGGGTCGAACTCCTCGGCCAGGGTGAGTTCGGGCGGCGGCCGCCGACGCAGCGGCGGCCGTTCGGAACGGCCCCGCGCCAGCCGGTGGGCGAGCAGCCCGGCCGTCCCGAAGCGGTTGCCGACGTCCCGTTCGGGCAGGGCGGCGAACGCGCCGAGCGTCTTCAGCCCGAGCCGGCGCAGCAGGTCGACGAGCTCCGCGCGCTCGGCGCCGGGCTGGTCGAGTTCGGTGACGGGAAGCGTGGCGAGGAATTCGGCGGCCCGCCCGGGCGCGACCAATTCCCCGCACCGCGCGGCGAGTGTCGCGGCGAAGAGCCCGTCGGCAACGCCGACCTGACACTCGACCCCGGCCGCGGCGGCGACCTCGTCGAGAAGCCGTTCGACGAGCGCGTGTTCCCCGCCGAAGTAGCGGGCGGCGCCGTCGACGGGAACGGCGACCAGCCCGGGCCGCACGACCTCGACCCCGACGACGAGCCCTTCAACGGCCCGCGCGACGGCTTCGAACAGCCGCGCGTCCCGCCCGTCGTCGGCGAGGAAGACGGCGAGTTCCGGGCAGTTCGATTGAGCATCCCGCCGACGCATCCCCCGCCGCACCCCGTTCCGCCGGGCCACGGCGTTGCAGGCAACAACCCGGTTGGAGGTGAAGACGGCAACGGGCAGATCGGCGGCAACCCCACCCACGGCCGCGGCGGCGACGGCGGGCCAGTCGGGGCACCACAGGACCAGCATGCGCGCGGGCGCATCGGGGGTGGCGCGCGGGGAGGGGACGGTCATGTGGCCTCCCGAACCCGGCCGCCGCCCCGACGGGGACGGAGGTGTCGGTGTGGGCTCCCGCTCCCGGAGAGCGCGCCGGTGCGCCCGCGCGATCGGCCCGCGCACCCGGACGGTCGGCTGGCGCACCCGGACGGTCGGCTGGCGTACCCGGACGGTCGGCTGGCGTACCCGGACAGTCGGCTCCGGCGCCCGGGCGGCTGACCCACGTGCTCGTCGGGTCGGCTCGCGTGCCGGGACCGCCGGCCCGCGGACTTGAGCGGTCGACTGGCGTACCCGAACAGTCGGCCCGCCCACCCAGACGGTTGGCCTGCGTGACTGGAGGGGCCACACCCGTGACTGGAGAGGTAACTCGCGTGGTCGGGGACGGGACTCGCGTGACTGGAGGCGGAACTCGCGTGATCGGGGACGAAACTCGCGTGATTGGGGGCGGGACTCGCGTGATTGGGGGCGGGACTCGCGGGGGTGGGGCCTGGGTGGGGGGTGTGGGTGGGTGGGGTCATGCGGTTGCCTCGCGGAGCGAGGGTGCCGGGAGCGCTGTGGTGACCGCTCCGTCCGCCGACGGGAGGCGGAGGTCGGCCGTGACAGGGCGGGCCGCCGAGCCGCGGCCGTGGGCTCGGACCTGTACCCGGCGGGACTGGAGGTGGCCGTACCCCGAAGACGGGCCCGACCAAGGGGAACGGCGGCAGGAAAGCTCCACATCGGCCCCTGGCCAAGCCCCGGCCGACAACAGCACCGCCCCGCGGTGGCGGGCTCGGGCCGACAGCCGCCGCGCCACGGAAGGCTGGAGCGCCACCGAAGGCTGGACCGCCACCAGGTCCACGCCGTCGAGCAACGCCGCGATCACCGCCGGCTGCTCCGGCCCCGGGCTCGGCACCAGGGCCAGCCTGGTGACCTCGACGCCGTACTCGGCCGCCGCCGCGATGCCCAGCGACGGCATGCCGACCACCGCCGCCCAGGAACCCGCCCTCGTCGCCGCGGCGAGGAGGGCGAGCAGCAGCGATGTCCCGCCGTGGACCGCCACCGTGCTCCCGCGCCGGAGCCCGGTGTCGGGCAGCAGCCCGGCCAGCGCCGGGACGACCGGGAGCACCCTTCCCGTCGCCCTGGCCCGCTCGGCCCGGGCCGCCACCCGGCTCGCCGTGCTGACCCCGGGCAGGGCCGCCAGCCGGGCCACCGGCGGCTCCGCCACGGACGTCACGACAGCGGTCACCGCACGCACCTCCCCACCACGGACTAGAGCCGGCGGCCGGGCCTCTCCCAAAAACACGACCGACGACACTGGTTCGCCGCGGGGAAGGCGGCGGTTCCACGTCGAACATCTGTTCGACGTAGTCCAGTCAACCGCGAACCTCCCGGGGTGTCAAGTCACCCACTAGTGGGGTACGCGGCTTGGAAAGCCAGGCGCTCATCGGCGCCGGAAGTGATCCGCTCGAGCTCGTCGTCGAGGGCCAGGAACGTCTCCCACTGCTCCCCGCCGAGCCGCGAAGCGACCCGCTGCTCCAGCTCCGGCAGCCGCTTTCCCTTCCACACCTTGTCGGCCAAGGTGACGAGCAGGTCTTCGAAGGTGACGTCCGGCGCGTCCCAAGAACCGTGCGTCCGCGCGAACCGCGCCAGCTCCTCCTCGACCCCCATCGAAAGCAGCAACGCGTACCCGGCGAGTTCGTGCGCCGATCCCGGGCCGGACAGCTCCTCGGGGTGCCGGATCTTCCCGATGTCGTGCGTGGCCGCGCCGAACAACACGGCCGGGACGTCCACCTTCGGCCCCACCCACCCGGTGAGCGTGACCGCGACGTCGTGCACCACCCGCAGGTGCGCTCCCAGCCGCGGCGGCGCGGCCAGCGTTTCCAGCAGGGTCCGGGCCCGGGACGGCAGCGGGGCGAAGCCGGGGGCGTCGAGAGCGTCGCGCAGGTTCACCCCCGCCAAGGTAATGAAGTTGCCCGCGCCGGGTCCGGTCACTAGACAGACGGCGTGGAGCTCACCGACGCCCGCCCCGAAGACGTCCCGGAACTGCTCGTCCTCCAGCGCTGCTGCTGGGTCCAGGAGGCCGTCCTCAACGAAACCCTCGACATCCCCGCGCTGCACGAAACCCTCGAAGACGTGCGCGACTGGACGAAGACGTGGTCGGTCTGGGTGCTGCGCCAGGACCACCGGCTGGTCGGCGCCGTGCGCGCCCGCCTCGACGGCGACCGCTGGGAACTCGGCAGGCTGATGGTCGCGCCGGACCTCGCCGGGCGCGGGCTGGGCCGGCGGCTGCTCGCCCACGCCGAAGCGCAGGCGCCCGCCGAAGCCCGCCGGTTCGCCCTCTTCACCGGCGCGCGCAGCGCCCGCAACATCGCGCTGTACCAGCGGGCCGGCTACCGGCTCACCGAAATGCGGCCCGTCGACGGCCACATCCGCGGCGCGGTCTACCTGGAGAAGGACGTCACCCTCAGCGAAAAACCCGGTCCGGCCGACTGACGCTGCGGCGTCGGCTAGATTCCCCGGTGGACTTTGGGGGTGGCGATGACCGAACCGCGGAGACGGCCGATCCGCGCGGTCGCCTGCGCGCTCGCCGCGGCCGGAGCCACCGCCGCGGTGGCCGGCTGCGGGGTGCCCGGTTCCACGGCCGCGGCCACGGCACCGACGACCATCGGCGCCCAGTGGCGTTCGTTCCGCGCCGACGTCACCGGGATCCGCCCCGGTCCGGACGACCGCAGCCTCTTCGTGCAGGTCGCGTTGCCCGGCAAGGACCCCGGCTGCGTCCGCGAGCCGCGGATCGAGCAGGTCGTGGAGGCGAAGACCGACATCCGCGCCGACGTCGTCTACTCGACCCGCCCCGCCGCGGGCGGCTGCCAGGACAAGGTGCCCGCGGAGCTGCGGCTGACGACGGCGGACCCGGTCGCGGACCGGACGGTCATCCTCAACGCCGACACCGGCAACGCCTGGCACAAGCTCGGCGCCGGCTGGGGCCACTGCAACAGCCAGGGCGCCTGCGCCCCGCCCGCCGACCACTGCGACCCCGCGTGGATCGGCGCCGCGGTGTCCGCCGCCGGCGCCGCGAGCCCCGGCACCACCCGCGCCTGCGAGCCGGGCTGGCTGATCCTCGACGTCCCGCAGCTCCAAGCCGAGCCGCCGTCCCGCACCGCTTTTCGCTGGAGCGAAACGGGGTGGACGTCGTTCGTGCGGACGCGGTCCGCCGGCTGCGCGGAGATCCGCGCGGCCGAGCCGAAGTTCCCGGCCGCGCTGTGCCGGACGCTGCCCGCGCCCGCTTAGCGCGGCAGCTTCTTGACGATCTCCGCGCCGACCGCCTTCACGGCGGCGTCGGTCTCCTCCTGCGGCATCGGCGAGTTCGTGAAGAACCCCTTGTCCCAGCCGGACACCTCGAGGACGACGACGGTCGTGCCCTTCAGCACGTGCAGTTCGGAGCCGCTGAACGCGCTGCCGGTGGCGAGCCGGACCAGGAGCGCCTTGTCGCCGATGCCGCGCACTTCCGTCGGCGGGATCGGCGGCGCCTTCGGCTGGAACAGGTCGCTCGCCTGCTCGCGCGCGCTTTCCCCGGAGTACCGCGTGATCTGGACGTGCATGGTGGCGTCGCGGACGTTCTCGTCCGGCCCCGGCTTCCAGCTGCAGCCCTGCTGCTTGATGCCCGGCAGGTCCTGGGTGCCCTGGCCGGCCAGGACGAAGCTCGGGAAGCCCGCCTGTTCCAGCACCGGCGCCGGGACCTGGCACTCGGCGGGCACCGGCGACGACGACGGCGCCGCGCCGGTGCTCGCGTAGTAGTCGGCCGCCGTGGTGCCCAGCGGGATGCCCGCGCCGAGCAGCACGACGACGCCGCCGATGACGCCGAGGATCAACCCGGTCCGCTTCTTCTTCGGCGGCGGCACCGCCGCGCCGTACCCGGCGGGCGGGTACCCGGGCGGCGGGTAACCCGGCTGCTGCGGGTACCCGGGCTGCTGTGGGTAACCCTGCTGCGGCGGGTACCCGGGCTGCTGCTGCGGGTAGCCCGGGTACCCCTGCTGACCTTGGCCGTACGGCGGTTGCTGCATCGAGCCCTCCCTCTCGAAGCGCGGGTCAGTGACATCCGGGGCTTCGCTCCGGAGCCCCCGGAAGCGGTCAGTGCGCGAAGTGGCGGGTCCCCGTCAGGTACATGGTGACGCCCGCCTTCTCCGCGGCCGCGATGACCTCGGCGTCGCGGACCGAGCCGCCGGGCTGCACGATCGCGCGGACCCCCGCCTCGACCAGCACCTCCAGGCCGTCCGGGAACGGGAAGAACGCGTCCGACGCGCCGACCGAGCCCTTGGCCCGGTCACCCGCGCGGGCCACCGCGAGCCGCGACGAGTCGACCCGGTTCACCTGGCCCATGCCGACGCCGACGGTCGCGCCGTCGGCGGCCAGCAGGATGGCGTTGGACTTGACCGCGCGCAGTGAGCGCCACGCGAACTCGAGGTCGCGCAGGGTCTGCTCGTCGGCCGCGGCGCCGGTGGCCAGCGTCCAGTTGGCCGGGTCGTCGCCGTCCGCGTCGATCGCGTCGACCGTCTGCAGGAGGACGCCGCCGGAGATCGGCCGGAACTCGACCGGGAACGCCGGGGCCGCCGGCAGCTTCAGCAGGCGGATGTTCTTCTTGCGCTGCAGGATTTCGAGGGCTTCGGCGTCGAAGTCCGGGGCCAGCACGACCTCGGTGAAGACCTCGGCGATCTGCTCGGCGGCCTCACGGCTGACCGGCCGGTTCGTCGCGATGACGCCGCCGTAGGCCGAAACCGGGTCGCACGCGTGCGCCTTGCGGTGCGCCTCGGCGATGTCCGCGCCGATCGCGATGCCGCACGGGTTGGCGTGCTTGATGATCGCGACGGCGGGCGCGTCGAAGTCGAAGGCGGCGCGGCGGGCGGCGTCGGTGTCGACGTAGTTGTTGTAGGACATGGCCTTGCCGTGCAGCTGCTCCGCGTGCGCCAGGCCCGGGTTCTGGCTCTTGTACAGCGCGGCCTTCTGGTGCGGGTTCTCGCCGTAGCGCAGGACGTCGGCGCGCTCCCAGGTGGCGCCCAGGAAGTCCGGGAAGCCGGCGTCATCCGCGGGCGCGTACGCGCTGGCGAACCAGGACGCGACAGCAGTGTCGTACGCCGCCGTGTGCGCGTACGCCCGAGCTGCGAGGCGCTTGCGGTCCTCGAACTCGAAGCCGCCGTCGGCGACGCGCTCGAGCACCCAGCCGTAGCTCGCCGGATCGACGACGACCGCGACGCTGCCGTGGTTCTTCGCGGCCGCGCGGACCATGGCCGGGCCGCCGATGTCGATGTTCTCCACGCAGTCTTCGGGGCTCGCGCCGGAGGCGACGGTCTGCGCGAACGGGTACAGGTTCACGACCAGCAGGTCGAACGCCGCGATGTCCAGCTTGCGCAGCTGCTCGACGTGGTCGGGGTTGCCCTGGTCGGCCAGCAGCCCGGCGTGCACGTTCGGGTGCAGCGTCTTCACGCGCCCGTCCAGGGACTCCGGGAAGCCGGTGACCTGCTCGACCGGCGTGACCGGGACCCCGGCGTCGGCGATCGCCTTCGCCGTCCCGCCGGTGGAGACGATCTCGACGCCGGCCGCGTGCAGGCCGGTCGCGAGGTCCAGGAGGCCCGCCTTGTCCGAGACGCCGATCAGCGCCCGGCGGACCGGGCGCCGTCCCAGGTCAGTGCTCACGAAATGTCACCTTTCGTCCGTCCACGGTGCAGCCACCGCGGCCGAGTCGCTCGATCGTTTCCACCAGCAGCCTGCGTTCGACGGCCTTGATCCGTTCGTGCAGGACGTCTTCGTCGTCGTCGCTCTCCACGACGACCGCCTCCTGGGCGATGATCGGCCCGGTGTCGACCCCGGCGTCCGCGAAGTGCACGGTCGAGCCGGTGACCTTGACACCGGCTTCGAGCGCGTCGCGGACCGCGTGCATCCCGGGGAAGGACGGCAGCAGCGCCGGGTGCGTGTTGATCACCGTGAAGCGGCCGAGGAACTGCTCGCCGAGAATCTTCATGAAACCGGCGGAGACCACCAGGTCGGGGCGGTACGCCGCGACGGCTTCGGTGAGCGCCTTGTCCCAGGCGGCGCGGTCCGGGTGGTCGGCGACGCGGACGGTGAACGAGGGGATGCTCAGGCGCTCGGCGCGGGTGAGGGCTTCGATGCCGGTGCGGTCGGCGCCGACGGCGACGACCTTGGCCGGGAAGCCGGACCGCCCGGTGGCGTCCAGCACCGCCTGCAGGAGGGTGCCGGAGCCCGACGCGAGGACGACGAGCTTCACCGGGGTGGGCAGCTCCAACCGTTGAGACAGAGCGGGCTCCTTGCCGCGGGCGGTGCGCAGCCGGGCGCACGGCGCTTCACCAGGTCACGTAAACCCTAACGGTCGCCCTCGGCCGGCTCGACGTCGCCGCAGGTCTCGGTGCCTCCGGTCACAGCGTCGCCGGTCTCGGGGACGCTGCCGGCCGGTTCGTCGAGACCCAGTTCGGCGTCGGCCTCGGCTTCGAACTCCGCGTCCTCGACGGAAATCCCTTCGTCCTCTTCGGAGAGCTCTTCGGTGGCTTCGGCCGCTTCGAGCTCCTCGACGGCTTCGGATGCTTCTTCGGGGTCGACGGCTTCGGCGTCCTCGAAGGCTTCGTTCTCTTCGAGTGCTTCGGGCGGCGGCGCGGGCGGCTCGTGCTCGCCCGCGAAGAACGCGACGAACGAACCCGGGATGACGATCCAGCAGAACGCGACGACCGAGGCGACGCCGACCGGGACGCTCACCGGGTCGAACGGGCCGTCGCCGAGGCGTCCGCCGGCCAGCGTGCCCAGCACGACGCAGCCGAACGCGACGACGGCCCCGGCGACCGCGACCGCGCGGATGCGCTGCGCCGGATCGGCATCGGCCTTGCGCAGCGTCCAGCCGGCCAGCGCGCCGGTCGCGGCGGGCAGCACCAGCAGCGCCGGCCACCAGGCCGCGTGCTGCGCGGGCAGGCCGCCGAGCAGGGGGACGCCGGGCACGGCGCCACCGCGGTAGCCGAACATGCCGACGGTGAGCGGCCCGATCGAGAACCCGGGCCCGGTGATGAACGACAGCGTCGCCGTAACGGCGTTCGGCAGGTACAGCAGCGAGAGCAGGAAGAGGCCCGCACTGGTGCCGAGCCCGGGCGCGTAGGTGTCGGACACCGTGGCCCAGGAGAGCCCGGTCGCGACGGTGAAGACGGCGGCACCGCAGGCCACCAGGACGGCCAGGCCCATCGCGCCGACGCGGACCCCGCGCAGCGCGAGCGGGTCGAGGCGGTCCGCGACGGCGTCCGGCAGCCCGCACGACCGGATGACGCCGGCGGCCGAAGCCGCGCCGGCGAGCAGGCCCGGCACGGCGAAGGCGACCGCGGGGTTCGCCGTCACCGCCGAACCCTGCGCGCAGAGCGCGATGACCAGCCCGAACACCGCGTGCGCGCCGGTGATCGAGAGCAGCACCGGCCGGGCTTCGCGGAACGAGCGGCAGCCGAGGCGCCGGGTGGCACCGGACGCCGTCCGCGCGGCCAGCGCGAGCACGCCCAGCGTCGGCAGCAGCGGCAGCACCCCGAGCGGGTGGCCGCCGATGCCGAGGCGCACCTGGTGCGCGGCGAGCCAGCCGGGCCCCGAGGCCAGCAGCACCCCGGTGTCGGAGAAGGCGGCGCGGCCCGCGGTGAGGGCGACCAGGACCAGCACGGTCGCGACGGCCGTGTAGCCGGTGACCAGCGGACCGAGGGCGGCGGCGACCAGCACGCGCGTCCGTGACGCCGGGGCGGGCCCGGGCGCGCCCACGTCGTCACCCGGCGGGTGGGTTTCGTCGGCGAGCACGTCCATGATCCGCACCCTGACATCCGGGCTGCTCCGTCCGGGTGAGCCACGCCGCCGCCGGGCGAGCGAGCTCACCCGGTCGGGTCGGCCCGGACGCGAAACACCCGCTGTGACACGGAGCGTCACAGCGGGTGCCCGAGAGGGGGCTGCGTCAGTTCGTCTTGCCGAAGCCCCCGGGCGGCGTGCCCGGGTTCTCCGGCGGCGGCTGCTGGAAGAACTGGCCCTGCTGCGGGGCGTACAGGGTGGCCTGCGGCCCCGGCGGCGGCGTGGTCGACGGCGGGTTCGGCGAGCCGTACTGGCCCGGCTGCGAGAACGGCGCCGACGGCTCCCCGGTCGGGGCGACCGGCCCCGGCTGCTGCTGGCCGAACTGCTGTCCCTGCTGGCCGGGCTGGCCGAACTGCTGCTGGCCCGGCTGGCCGTACTGGCCGCCGTAGGACGGCGCGGCGGGCTTCGGCGACGGCGGCTTGATGACGTCGTGGGCGATCAGCAGCGCGCCGACCGCGACGAGCATCTGCAGGATGCCCAGGATCAGGATGACGGTGACGATGCCGGGCGAGGTCTGCATGCCGACGAGGGTGTCCAGGACCTCGAGGGCGCCGAGGACGCTGAACAGCGCCGCGAACGGCAGCGTCTTCGGGCCCTTGGGCAGCGCGGTCATCGCGGCGAGCAGGCCGCCGCCGAGCAGGAACGTGCCGCCGAGGCCGACTTCGCCGTTGTCGGAGAAGCCGAGGAAGTACTGCACGAGGCCGAGGCCGGCGACGACCAGGGCGAGCAGCAGCGGCAGGTTCTGCGGCAGGCCCGCGCCACCGGAGGACGCCTGGTGCGAATGCGGCGGCTGCTGCGCCGGGAAGCCACTGGACGGCGGTCCGGGGGGCTGCTGGCCGCCACCCTGCTGGGGGTAGCCGGGCCCACCGCTGGGGAAGGTCATCGGATGCACTCCTGTCGGTTCGACCGGCACCCCGGACGCGCACGGGCGCCCGGGGAAAGACGAGGCGGCTGGTGTGCGCAGAACGCTAGCGCACTCCGCGGCCGCCAGCCCACCAGACGTGTGAATACCTCGCCCGGTTTCATACCGGAACGAAGTAGGGCCGGCCACCCGTGTGGGTGCCCGGCCCTACCAGGAGTTACTTCCCGGGGTCAGCCCAGGTTGTTGTACAGCTCACGCGCGAGGACGGCGGTCTCGCTCGGGGTCTTGCCGACCTTGACGCCGGCGGCCTCGAGGGCCTCCTTCTTCGCGGCGGCCGTGCCGGAGGAGCCGGAGACGATGGCGCCCGCGTGGCCCATGGTCTTGCCCTCGGGCGCGGTGAAGCCCGCGACGTAGCCGACGACCGGCTTGGTCACGTTCTCCTTGATGTAGGCCGCGGCGCGCTCTTCGGCGTCGCCGCCGATCTCGCCGATCATCACGATGACCTTGGTCTCGGGGTCCGCCTCGAACGCCTCGAGGGCGTCGATGTGCGTGGTGCCGATGATCGGGTCACCGCCGATGCCGACCGCGGTCGAGAAACCGATGTCCCGCAGCTCGTACATCATCTGGTAGGTCAGCGTGCCGGACTTCGACACGAGGCCGATGGAGCCGGGGCCGGTGATGTCGGCCGGGATGATGCCGGCGTTCGACTTGCCCGGGCTGATCACGCCGGGGCAGTTCGGGCCGATGATCCGGGTCGTGTTGCCCTTGGCGACGGCGTGGGCCCAGAAGTAGGCCGAGTCGTGCACCGGGATGCCCTCGGTGATCACCACGGCGAGCGGGATCTCGGCGTCGATCGCCTCGAGGACCGCGTCCTTGGCGAACTTCGGCGGGACGAAGATGACCGACACGTCGGCGCCGGTCTCCTTGATCGCCTCTTCGACGGTGCCGAAGACCTTGAGGTCCTTGCCCTCGATGGTGACGGTCTGGCCGGCCTTGCGGGCGTTGACGCCACCCACGATGTTCGTGCCGGACTTCAGCATCTTGGTGGCGTGCTTCATGCCCTCGGAGCCGGTGAGCCCCTGGACGATGACCTTGCTGTTCTCGTTCAGGAAGATCGACATCTCACGCACCTGCCGCGGCGAGCTCGGCAGCCTTGTCGGCCGCGTTGTCCATTGTGTCCACCACGGTGACCAGCGGGTGGTTCGCGTCGGCCAGGATCTGGCGACCCTCGACGACGTTGTTGCCGTCCAGGCGGACGACCAGCGGCTTGGTGGCCTCGTCGCCCAGGATCTTCAGGGCCTCGACGATGCCGTTCGCCACCGCGTCGCAGGCGGTGATGCCGCCGAAGACGTTGACGAAGACGCTCTTGACGTCGGTGTCGTTGAGGATGACGTCCAGCCCGGCCGCCATGACCTCCGCCGACGCGCCGCCGCCGATGTCGAGGAAGTTCGCCGGCTTCACGCCGCCGTGCTTCTCGCCCGCGTACGCCACGACGTCCAAAGTGGACATGACCAGGCCCGCGCCGTTGCCGATGATGCCGACCTGGCCGTCGAGCTTGACGTAGTTGAGGTTCTTGGCCTTGGCCTTCGCCTCCAGCGGGTTCTCCGCTTCCTTGTCCACCAGGGCCTCGTGGCCCGGCTGGCGGAAGTCCGCGTTCTCGTCGAGGGTGACCTTGCCGTCGAGGGCGATGATCTTGTCCTGCGGGTCGCGGACCAGCGGGTTGACCTCGACCAGGGTGGCGTCCTCGGAGACGAAGGTCTCCCAGAGCTTCACCACGACGTCGGCGGCTTCGTCGATGATGTCGGCCGGGAAGTGGCCGGCCTTGAGGATCTCGAGCGCCTTCGCCTTGTCGACACCGGCGATCGCGTCGACCGGGATCTTCGCGAGCGCTTCGGGGCGTTCGACCGCGAGCTGCTCGATCTCCATGCCGCCCTCGGAGGACGCCATCGCCAGGAACGTGCGGTTCGCGCGGTCCAGCAGGAAGGAGAAGTAGTACTCGGACGCGATGTCCGAGGCTTCGGCCACCAGCACGCGACGCGTGATGTGGCCCTTGATGTCGAGGCCGAGGATGGCTTCCGCCTTCTCCTTCGCCTCGTCCGGCGTCTGGGCCAGCTTGACGCCGCCCGCCTTCCCGCGGCCGCCGACCTTCACCTGCGCCTTGACGACGACCTGGTTGCCGATCTGCTCCGCGGCGGTCTTGGCTTCTTCGGGGGTGCTAGCCACCGAGCCCGGCAGAACCGGTACTCCGTGGGCGGCGAAGAGATCCCTCGCCTGGTACTCGTAGAGGTCCACTACTCCAGTCTCCTGACGACACGCCACTGTGGTGGTCCGTTGCCGGACCGCGCTGTCGGACCAGTCGAGGTTAGCGACCTGCGCAGACGCAGGGGACTCCGCACCTGGTGAAGTCGGTCACCGTGCGCGGTCAGACGGTGCGTCCGCGGTGTGAGACCGCCCACCGCGCAACCGTTCCACGGCTTTTCCGGGGTCCGCGAGGTCGCCGCCGGCGAAGACGCGAACGCCGTTCAACGCTTCGGCGAGCCCGGGCGGCGGTCCCTCGCCGAGCACGCCGACGGCGTCCGGGTCCTCTTGTTCGGCAATGCCGCGGAGCTGCTCGAGGGTGTCCAGCGGGCCGGCGTGGACGACTTCCATGCCTTCGTCACGCAGCACGCGGGCCAGCGCGACGGCGGCCGGATCGGGCCTGGCGAACTCCACGAGCAGCACCCGGAGGCGCTCACGACCCACGGCGTCCCCCGAGACCGGCGGCCATGCCGGCGGCGAGCAGCAGCGCGGCCGTGGCGGCGAGCGCGACCCAGAACCCGGCGGCCGGGCCGGCGTCGCCCAGCGAGCCGCCGACGAGCGGGAGCTCGGCCGCGTGCAGCGCGGTGAGCAGGGCGGCGCCGGTGAGCAGAGCGGCGGCGGGTTTCGGCCGGGACCGCGTCGCGAGCGCGGCGGCGCCGACGACGACCACAGCGGCGGTCAGCAGCCCCCACGACGGGGTGTCCAGGTGGGACCAGAGGCCGGCGGCGACGTAGCCGGGGACGGCGAAGACGGGCAGCCCGAACGCGGCGACGGCCAGGATCGCCCCGGCCGCGACGGGAGTGAGCACGGTGCTTCGGGCCGCGCCTTCGCCGGCGTCTTCACGTTCGACGACGCCGGTGCCGGCGGCGGCGAGCGCGGCCAGCGCGGCGAGCACGAGCGCGGCGAACGTCCAGGCGGCGCCGGCACCGAGGTCGTAGGTGAAGACGGGGGCGGCCGTGCCCCCGAAGCCGGCGAGGTTGCCGGCCTGGGTGGCGGTGAGAGCGGTGTTGAGGACGGCCGTGCCGGCCAGGACGATCCCGGCCCAGGCCACCCCGAGCACCGGCCGCGCGACGGCGGCGGTCTTCGGGACGAGCACGAGCGCGGCGGGAACGGCGAGCACGACCGCGGCGACGAGCAGGAACCAGCGGGCGGGGCTGTCGGCGGCGACGCTGACGGGCGCGGCGGCGCCCGGGTTCAGCGCGGTGACGGCGACCTGCGGGGCGAAGGCGCCGATGAGCGCGGCGAGCGCGGTGGCGAGGCCGAGCAGGCCGGTGGTGAGCCGCCACCAGAAGAGGCCGGGAAGCTCGGCGTTGCCGGTTTCGGCCTTTTTGGCGCTTTCGGTGAGCCGCGTCCCCGCCAGCCCGGCGATGATCGCCGTCGCGACGATAGCGAGCGAGGGGCCCCAGGTGACGTGCAGATCGTCCCGGAAGAGCCCGGCGAGAACGGGCGGCGCGGCGACGGCGAAGGCGGCGGCCGCCAGCCCGGCGAGAGCACCCCGGGCGACGTGCTCGGCCGGAGCGGCGAGCGCGAGCGCGGCGGCGAGCGGCAGGGCGGCGGCGAGGAGGAGGTACCCGCCGAGGGCGGGCCAGGGACCTTCGAAGGCGGCCCGGGCGAGCAGGAAGCCGTTGTCGGAGTGGACGGGAGCGGTGAGCAGCCCGGCCCCGGCGACGACGGCGAGCAGCGGGACGAGCAGCCGCCAGCGTCGCCGTTCGGGTTCGTCGTGGCTCCGGAGGGCCCGCCAGGCGACCACGCCGGCGGCCCCGGTGAGGAGGTGCCCGGCGACGAGCAGCCAGAACCCGCCGCCGACGGCGGAGCTGTCGAGGAACCGGTCGGCGAGGTAGAGCTCGGGGCGGATGGCGAGCGGGCCGTCGACGGCGAACTGCAGGTCGAGGACCAGCCGCCCGGGAGCGAGCGCGGCCAGGCCGAGCACGAGACCACCGCCGAGGCCGGGCTTTCCGGTGGTGGCGAGCCACCAGGCCGCGGCGACGGGCCCGAGGGCGAGGAGAACGAGCCACGGCCAGCCGGCGAACCCGGGCCCGGCGGCGGGCGAGACGGGGACAAAGGCGGCCACGGCAAGGGCAACGGCACCGAGGGCGGCCAGGGTGAGGGCGGCTTTCAGGGCGCTGGAGGGGTGGGTGTCGTCGGCCCAGGGTTCGGCCGGGTCGCCGCCGGGTGCGGTTCGGGGGGTGGGGGTGGAGGGCGTGGAGGTGCGCCGGGTGGCGGTGGGCGGCTGGGCGGGGCTGCCGGCTCGACGGGAGGTGGCAGAGGCCGGTTTGGTGGAACTGCGCGGGGAGTTTTCGGGGTTTTCGGGCACGCCGGGTACACGTCCCGAGGCGGGCACGGGGCTCGTCGGCGCGTCGGATCCGGCGGATTTTTCGGGCGCCGCCTCGGGCCCCGAGGACGCAGAGCCGGTGGAACTTCCGGACACCGCCGCCGCACCCTCGGCGGTCGGGCCGGGCCGCGAAGGACCGCCCGACCCGCCCTTGCCCGCGGCGCTACCCGCGGAGCCGGCGGAGCTTTCGGATGCCGCCGCCGGGGCATTGGCGGCCGGCACCGGCCGGGTTGGTGCGTCTGGAGCCGGATCGCTTCGGCCTGGGCCTTCGGGGGCCGGCTCGGGCTTGGCCGGGTTGGCCGTCGACGGGCCCTGGGCCGCTCTGTCCGGACCTCGGGCCTCGGGTTCTCGGCGGGGGCCTGGGTTGCTTCCGGTGGGGGGCTCTGCGCGTGGGGGCATCTTGCCCGCGACGCTAGCAAGCTCGATACGCCCTGGAGTGTCGGCAGGGCGCGAGTCGTCGGATGCGCTTAAACCCTCCTCCGCAATTCGTTATTCCGGGCTTCGGGCGCCTCAGGTGCCCCGTTGGGCCCTTCGGGGGACGTTCACCATCCGTTCAGCCTGTAAGGGAAGTCACACCGAACGCCGTAAACCCCCTCTAACTTTGGGTGATTTCCACAGGTGAGCGCCGTGCCGGTTCCACCCGAACGGCCGACTGCGGGGGCACGTCTTGCCGACAGCGGTACCCCTTCGTTACTGTCCCGGGGTCCCCATTACAGTCAGGTCACGAAGTAGGACGCCGAGCAAACCACCCCCGAGGTTGGCTCACCGGGTTCCCCCGCCCGCAGTCCTCGACCCGGCTCCCCGACGATGGAAGGCCCTGTCTTGGCTTCACACCGCTCCCCCGGCGGCCAAGCTCCTTCCCCGGCACTGAAGGACGCGCTCGAAGGCGCGGTCGTCCGTGTCCGGGGCGCGCACCGCATCGCCCCGCCCTCTTCGGCCCTTCGCGGCCGTGTCGTGGTTGCCGCTGTTGCGGCTGGTGCGTTCGCCGCCGCTGCTGCGGGATCGACCCTCAAGACGGTCACCGACTCGAACACCGCCGTCACGCCGCTGGCCAACAGCCAGGACGCCAGCGCTTCGCTGACCGCGGGAGGTGCGGGCTCCGGGGGTGCCCCCGAACTCCTGCCGACCGGCCACACCGTCGACGCCTCCGCCGAGGCCGCCAAGCTCGCCGACAGCGCCTCCATCACGCAGGCCCGCGAGCAGCGTGAAGCCGACGCCGCCAAGAAGGCCGCCGAAGAAGCCAACCGCCCCAAGACCTGCCTGCCCGCGCACGGCACCTTCACCTCGGGCTTCGGTGCCCGGTGGGGCACGAGCCACCTCGGCATCGACATCGCCAACTCCATCGGCACGCCGATCTACGCGGCCTCCGACGGCACCGTGATCGAGGCCGGCCCCGCCAGCGGTTTCGGCCTCTGGGTGCGGATCCAGCTCGACGACGGCACGATCCAGGTCTACGGCCACATGAACAGCTTCTCCGTCAAGGAGGGCCAGAAGGTCAAGTGCGGCCAGCAGATCGCCGAGATCGGCAACCGCGGCCAGAGCACCGGCCCGCACCTGCACTTCGAGGTGTGGCAGAACGGCACCAAGAAGATCGACCCCCGGCCCTGGCTGGCCCAGCGCGGCATCGTTCTCTGATCCTCCCCCCGGAGCAGCTCGCACCACCAACGGAAACCCGGCCACCGGGCGACCACCTGCCTTGGCCGGGACACCGCAGGCAGCCACCGAAGGCGCAGGGCGCTGACAACCCGCGCTCCGCCGAGGCGGCACTCGTGCGCTGAAACCGGTCACAAGATCAAGGTTGGCCATTGGCGGCCAAACACAAACACCCGGATCGGGTACGCCTCGGCGCTCCGGCAGAGGCGACCGGACGACATCGGGCGACCGGACGGCATCGAGCGGATCCGGCACAGCCACTTCTCGGCGTGCGCCGACCGTGCGGAAGATCTCCGGCCAGATCGCACCCACCACCGGAAGCGCCCCGAGCCACGCGGGAAACCACCGGACGGCCGAAACCACTCCCGAGCCGGGAAGAACCGCCCACAGGCGCTTCAGCGCCCGCAACCGCCTATCGCTGCCCACCCGGCAACCGCCGGATGAAGTAGGCCACGGCGACCTGCCACACCGTGCACAGCTCCGCCGGCCGCCGGACCGGCAGCCAGCCCCAGGGCACCGCTCCCCCGGCGCCCCCCGCGGAGCGGACACGCGCGGCACTCCGGGCCCTCGTCGTCCAGCGGCGTCCCCGGCCGCAGGTGACACAGCGCCCGTCCGCGCCGAGCTCGTGCTGCCTGAGCAGCGCTCGCCAAGCGGCGGCCAGCCGGCACGCCTCCGCTCCCGCACGCGAAGGATCTCCTGAAGCCCCCGCAGGTTCCCGACCCCGATCCGGAACCGTCGACCCCAGGACTCCTCGCAGGTATTTCTGTACCCCTTCGGCCAACAGCCCAAACAGCACCGCGTCCACACCACACTACCCCCTCCGTCGAACCTGTGTTCGATCACGGGGTCAGTTGTACCGGGTGGGTACGACGATTCCGGCGGCGATCGGGGAGATCGCCGCCGGATTCACTCGGACGGGTTGCGCGGGAGCTAGAGCTTCACCATCGGGACGCTGCCGATGAGCATCAGCCGGACCTTGCCGGCCTGGCCGAAGTCGATCGTGGCCGTCGCGCGCGGACCGACGCCGTCGCAGGAGATCACCGTGCCGAGGCCGTACTTGTCGTGGCTGACGCGGTCGCCGACGTCGAGCTTCAGCGCCACCGTGTCCTTCCAGCCCTTGCCGAACGACGGCGTGCCCGACGAAGACGGCGAAGAAGACCGGCGGCCGCCCCAGGTGGTCGCCGCCCGCGGGGTGCCGCGCGAACCGGAACCGAACGAGCCGAAGCCACTGCTGGACGGCTCCAGCCGCCGCCAGTCGACCAGGTCCGGCGGCAGCTCGTCGAGGAACCGCGAAGCCGGGTTCATCGACGGCTGACCCCACGCCGACCGCGTGATCGCGCGCGAGACGTACAGCCGCTTCCTGGCTCGGGTGATGGCGACGTACGCGAGCCGCCGCTCCTCGGCCAGCTCGGTCGGGTCGCCCAGCGCCCGCATGTGCGGGAAGACGCCGTCCTCCCAACCGGTGCAGAACACCACCGGGTACTCCAGGCCCTTCGCGGTGTGCACGGTCATCAGCGTGACCACGCCCGCGCCGCCGTCACCTTCCTCGCCGCCGTCGGGCGACGGCACCGAGTCGGCGTCCGCGACCAGTGAAACGCGCTCGAGGAAGGCCGGCAGCGAGCCCGGCGCCGGGACGCCTTCTTCGACCACCAGCTCGGCGTTCTCGTCCGCGACGACCTCGGCGGTGATCTCGGTGAACTCACGGGCCACGGTGACGAGCTCGTCCAGGTTCTCCACGCGCGTGTGGTCCTGCGGGTCCTCCGACTCCTCGAGCTCGACGCGGTAGCCGGTCTTGTCCAGCACGGCTTCCAGGACGTCGTGCACCTCGGCGCCGTCGGAAACCAGCGTCCCCAGCTCGTCGAGCATCGCCACGAACCCGCCGATCGCCTTGACCGAGCGCGGGTTCAGCAGCGGCACCTTGCCCTCGACGGCGTCGCGCAGCGCCTGCGCGAACGAGATCCGCTCGCGCTCGGCGTGCGTCGCCACCACCGCCTCCGCGCGATCGCCGATGCCGCGCTTGGGCACGTTCAGCACGCGCCGCAGGCTGACGGTGTCTTCGGGGTTCGCCAGCACCCGCAGGTACGCGATCATGTCGCGGACCTCGCGGCGCTCGTAGAACCGCACGCCGCCGACGACCTTGTACGGCAGGCCGAGCCGGATGAAGATCTCTTCGAAGACCCGGGACTGGTTGTTGGTGCGGTAGAAGACGGCGACGTCGGAGTAGTCGGCTTCGCCCTTCTCGGCCAGCGCGTCGATCTCGCCCGCGACGAACGCGGCCTCGTCGTGGTCGTTGTCCGCGACGTAACCGACGATCTTCTCGCCGTCGCCCGAATCCGTCCACAGCCGCTTGGCCCGGCGATTCGGGTTGCGCTCGATGACGGCGTTGGCCGCGTTCAGGATCGTCTGCGTGGAGCGGTAGTTCTGCTCCAGCAGGATGGTGTGCGCGTTCGGGAAGTCCCGCTCGAACTCCTCGATGTTGCGGATCGTCGCGCCGCGGAAGGCGTAGATCGACTGGTCCGCGTCACCGACGACGACCAGCTCGGCCGGCTCGACGCCCGCTTCGTTCGGCGCTGTCCCGGCCAGCTCGCGGACCAGCGTGTACTGCGCGTGGTTCGTGTCCTGGTACTCGTCGACCAGCACGTGCCGGAAGCGCCGCCGGTAGTACTCGGCGACGTCCGGGAACGTCTGCAGCAGCGAGACCGTGCGCATGATGAGGTCGTCGAAGTCGAAGGCGTTGGCCTGGTTGAGCCGCCGCTGGTATTCGACGTAGACCTCGGCGACGCGGCGCTCGAGGTCGTTGGCCGCGTTCGCCGCCGCGGTCTCCGGGTCGGTGAGCTCGTTCTTCAGGTTCGAGATGTGCACGGCGAGCGTGCGGGCGGCGTAGCGCTTCGGGTCGATGTCGAGATCCCGTGCCACCAACGTGATCAGCCGCTTGGTGTCGTCGGAGTCGTAGATGGAGAAGCTCGACGACATGTCGAGCGTTTTGGCTTCGCGGCGCAGGATCCGCACGCACATCGAGTGGAACGTCGAGACCCACATGGCGTTCGCGCGGCGCCCGACGAGCGCGGCGACGCGCTCGCGCATTTCGGCGGCGGCCTTGTTGGTGAACGTGATCGCCATGATTTCGCCGGGGTGCACCCGGCGCTGGCCGAGCAGGTAAGCGATCCGGCGGGTCAGCACCCGGGTCTTGCCCGATCCCGCGCCCGCCACCACCAGCAGCGGGCCACCGGCGTGGGTGACGGCTTCGCGCTGGGCGGGGTTGAGGTCGTCGAGCAGCTCGGCCTGCCCGCCGGCGGCGGGCTTGCGCACAGGGGTCGCGGCGGGGAGATCGAAGAGGGTGTCCATCGTGGGTCCACGCTACCCCGGGTGGGCAGGAGTGCGGCACAGCGTGCCGACGCGAGCCGGGCACGGCCTCGCGCGCCAGCGGGCGTGCGGGCGTGCGGGCGAGCGGGCGAGCGGGCGAGCGGGCGAGCGGGCGAGCGGGCGAGCGGGCGGGCATGCCCGCTAGCGGGCGTGCGCGCGAGGACTCACCTCGCGGCACACGGCTACGGCACCGGGCGTACCGCGAGGTGTCGCCTGCCGTCCGACGCGCCGGCGGCCCCCCGCGCGGAGCATCGGCGACATGGAAGACACCCGCCCCGCCCGCATCCGGGCCGCCGACGCCGATCGGGAACGCGTCGCCACGGCCGTCCAGCACGCCGGTTCCGAAGGCCGGCTCACCCTCGAAGAGGTCGAAGAGCGCCTCACCCACGTCTACGCCGCCCGGTTCACCGACGAACTCACCGCGCTCACCCACGACCTGCCGCGGCCGGCGCCGCCACGGCCCGGCTTCCCGCTCACCCGGGACGCCTTGCGGCGGCATCCCGCGCTGCGGCTCCACCTCGCCGTCGTGGTGGCGATCTCGGTGGTCGTGCTCGTCCGGTGGGTCGTGCTGGGCGCCGGCTTCTTCTGGCCGGCCTTCCCGCTGTTCTGGCTCGCGGTGAGCCTCCTGGTCCATGCCCGGGTGCGCGCGTTCCGGGAGCGGCCCGGTGCCGCTGTGCCATACTGACCGTGTGCGGCACCACGCAGAGCGATTTTTTTACGGGATCCGGACTCCGGCTCCCGTGATCGCGTAGTGCCCGAACCGCCATCACGCCAGCCCCGGAGTCCACGGACCCGGGGCTGTCGCCGTCCCTGGGGCCGGGTCCGGGCTTCGAGAAAGAGGTCCCGATGAACGCACACGCGACGAACGCCGACGGCCAGCCCGCCGAGCACACCCCCGCGGGCGACGACATCGCGTCGCTCCGGGAGGAGATCGACTGGCTGGACAAGGAGATCCTGCGGCTGGTCAAACGCCGGGTCGAGGTGTCCAAGACGATCGGGGCCGCGCGGATGGCCGCCGGCGGCACGCGCATCGTCTACAACCGCGAGATGGACGTGCTCGCGCGCTACCGCGAGCTCGGCCCGGAAGGCCGTCAGCTCGCCATGGCGCTGCTGAACCTGGGCCGCGGGCGGCTCGGCCGGTAACGGTTGCGGCGAATTCGGGGACTTCCCCGAGGCACCGGCGGCCCCGCGGCAGGCAGACTGGGGTCATGGACTGGCTCGTGAACCTCATCGCCGTCATCGTCGCGCTCGCGAGCGTGCTGGCCGCGCTGGGCCATGTGGGGTATCTGGCGCTGCTGAACAACGCAGCGGGTAAGCGGGCGGGGGGTGCTCCGGTCGCGCAGTACGTGAAGAGCAGGTGGGCCGTTGCCGGCGGTACCACCGCCGCTTCGCTGTTCGCCTGGTTGCTCACGGCCGGGGGACCGACGCTGGACGTCTTCGCGATCATCGTCGCCGCGGGTAGCGGTGTGGTGGCGACGAAGGCGCTGCAATCCACCCGGGACCGTTACCGCACGGGAGGCTGAAACTCCTGATCAGGGCCGATGGCGCTGCGTGAAACTTCGCAGCGTCACCATCGCCCGTTCGGTCGCGCCCGACCGAGTGAAACCTCTGCAACTTGCAGGTTTGGGGGCGACTTTCTCCGCCGGATGCTCCTAGGGTTTACGGCGTGAGGACCCTTGCGTCTGGGTCGGGCGATGCCCGGGGGACGCGCGGGGGCATCGGCCCCGCGCGCCCACAGTCGCGTGCGCGTGCATTTGCGCAGGATTACGAACGAGATTCCGCGCGTGAGGATGCTCCGATCGGTTGGTCGTGCCGCCGGACGGCGTCAGGACCGCACCGCCGGGTGGTCGAGCCCACATGAGCCAAGGCACGGAGTTCCACGGACGCGCCGCGGCGTCCGCGCATCCCGGGCGGCACCGGCGCGGCGGCGCGGAGAGCTGGACGCCACCACTGCCGCAGCACCGCCCGGTGCGGCACCACGCGGCCGGGGCCGCGCCGGAGCCCGGCTCGCCGCCGCTGCGGCAGCACGCGCCAGCCGAGCCACCGGAGGGCGGGGCTTATTCCTTGGGAAACCGCGGGACGGCCGAGCCACCGGCGGACGGCTTCTACCCCCTGCGGCACCGCGGGTCGGTCGAGCCCGCCGGGTCGAGCTTCCGTCATTGGCCGAACCGCGAGACGGCCGAGCCACCGGCGGACGAGCCGACCGGGTCCGGCTTCTGTCACTGGCCGAACCGCGAAACGGCCGAGCCACCGGCGGACGGCTTCTACCCCCTGCGGCACCGCGGGTCGGTCGAGCCGGCCGGGTCCGGCTTCCGCCACTGGCCGAACCGCGAGACGACCGAGCCACCGGAGGGCGGCGGCCACCCTTTCCGGCCCCACCCCGCCGGCCCCGCGGCCGCCGGGCCGCCGATGGCCGGTTCCGCTCCCTGGCCGCAGCGCGCGCCGGCCGAGCCCTCAGAAGGCGGCAGCCGCCTTTCCCGGCCCCACGCCGGCGATTCCGCGCCCGCCGATCCGCCGGTGTGCGGGTCGCTTCCGCTTCCTCAGCCGTCGCTGCCGCAGCCGCGTGATCCACGGCCCGCCGCGGGGCTTTTCCCGGCGTCGCACGGCAGTCTTCCGCTCGACGCCTGCGAAACCGCCGAAGCCGACGACCTCGAGCCCGGCCGGGACGAGCCGCCGGTCGTCGAAAGCCATGCCGAGCAGGTCGCCCGGCGCACCCGCGTCTCGCTGGCCACCCCCGCGCCGCGGTGTGTGGACTTCGACGAGGACGACGTCCGCATCTACTCCGCGCCGCCCATCGACGGCCTCGGCGGCTTCACGATCGGGTCCGTGCCCGCGTCGGTGACGCCGCCGAAGACGTGGCGGAAGGCTGCCTGGTTCGCCACCGGCGCGTCCGGTGCCGTGGTCGTCGGGCTCCTGTGCGCCGGCTCCTTCCTCGTCGGGAAGCCGCCGATGGACCAGGCCGTGCAGGGCGCCTGGCCCGGCTACCAGGGCGTGCCGACCGTCGGCGACCCGACCGGTGCGCACCGGCCGCCCACGCAGGGCGGTTCCGCGCTCGGCCCGGAGACCCCGTCCCGGCCGGAGCACGCCGCCGGGAAGACCCAGGGCGGCGGTGGCGCCGGGCCGGTCGACGACGCCGCTCCCCCGCCCACCGCCGACACCGGCGCACCCGCCCCGGCGACGACCGGCCCCGCCGCGCCGAGCGCGACGCCGCGGAAGCCGCCGGTCACGCCCGCCCAGCGCGAGACCCCCGTCAAACCGCCGTGGTGGTACTCCTTCCCGCCGGACGCCCAGACCATGGGGGACAACACGGAGAAGTTCTTCAACACCGTCACCACCGACCCGTCCGCGGCGTCGTCGGTGACCACCGGCCACCTGCACGACCAGGGGCCGGAGGCGCTCGCCGACCGGTACGCCGGCATCGCCTACTTCGAGGTCAAGAAGGTCAGCATCGACCAGCAGCGCGGCGTCACGGTCAACACCGTCGAAGTCACCCACACCGACGGGACCAAGACGCTCGAGCAGCGCACGCTGACCTTCGGCGACGGCGACAAGATCACCGCTGACGGTCAGTAGCCAGTCCTGCACGTGCGGTTCGCCCGTTCTGATGCACGTGCGGTGCGCCGAGCGGTTATGCCTGGTCCGGGTGGGTGACATAAGCTGCCGCTCGTCGTACTGCGACGGCATTCCGGCGACAGAGCCTGGTGGTCGCCGTCCGCACAGGGTTACCTGACGACAGCGAATCCGACAGTGAATCCGAAGACCGGCCACGAGTCGGCCGACCGGACCAACGGGAACCCGGCCGAACGGCCGAGTGCCCGTCCCCGGAACCCAGAGCGAGGACTTTCGTGCTTGATCGGCAGCGCACACGGCGTGAGTCACCCCACGCCGTCCGCGTCGAGGACGTCATCCCGGCCGAGATCCTGGACGGTGTCGCCGACGCCGACCGCGACCATCTCGAGCAGGTCTTCCGCGACCCGCAACGGTTCCTGCCGTCGCGGACCGAGCCGGCCCGCGAGCCGGAGCAGGCGGAAGAAGCCGGCGAGCCGGAAAGCCGGTTCGCGCGCCGCGCGAAGCTGACCGGGCTCGTCGCCGCGGGCGCCCTCGTCGCCGGCGCGGTGGTCGCCGCGCCGATGCTGACCAGTTCGCACCGCGCCGCCTCGCCCTCCGGCGGCCAGTCCACGCCCGCCGGGTTCACCGGCGCGGCGGAGCTCGGCGGCCTCGCCGTCCCGCAGCACCAGGCCGGTGGCAGCGCACCCGAGCGGCACAGCCCGGCGACGCCGGACACGCCCGCCGACGACACCCGGGCCACCCAGCCGTCGAACGGCACCCCGCGGACCCAGCCGACGCAGGCGGCGGCCGCCCCGGTCCCGGACAAGGCCGCCGACGCGCGCAGCGCGAGCCGCAAGATCCAGGCCGTCAAGGACTTCTACACCAAGATCGCCCGCGACTCGGCGGGCGCGCTGGCGCTGCTGAGCCCGGCGCTGGTCGACGGCACGGCCGGCGAGCTGGTCCGCACCTGGAGCGCGATGGACGCCATCGACGTCCAGGAGTCCGACACGCAGATCAAGCCGGACGGCTCGATCCTCGCGGTCGCGACGATGCGCCGGCCGGACGGCGCGCTGCTGCGCGTCACCCAGCTGTTCCGGGTGGCCGACACCGGCGGGTTGATCACCGAAGCCGAGCTCGTCTCGGCCCAGTACATGTAGCCCACCGCGATCACCCCTTCACCCCTGGTCAAGTGCCCGTGCCGGATTCGTGTGCGCAGAGTGAGCGCCTAGCCTTGTCACGGGCCGGTCTCGGAAAAACCGGCTCAGAGCCCACGACATGTGCATACGCTCCAGCGAAGCGGCGTGATCGTGGCCGCGTCACCAGGCAACGATCCTCATGCCCTGGTGAAGCCGGAGCCCAAAGGGAGGTCGCGTGAGCGACGAGGGTCGTCTGGTCGCCGATCGGTACCGCATCGTCGGCCGGATCGGCACGGGCGCGATGGGGGCCGTCTGGCAGGCGCACGACGAGGTCCTGGGCCGCACCGTGGCCATCAAGCAGCTCCTCCTCCAGCCGCACCTGGACCAGCACGACGCCGAGGACGCCCGCCAGCGGACGATGCGGGAGGGCCGGATCGCGGCCCGGCTGCACCACCCCAACGCGATCTCCGTCTTCGACGTCGTCACCGACGACAACGGCCAGCCGTGCCTGATCATGGAGTACCTCAACTCCACCAGCCTGGCCGCCGTGCTGCAGGAGCGCCGCACGCTGCCGCCGACCGAGGTGGCGCGCATCGGCGCCCAGGTCGCCGCGGCGCTGCGCGAGGCGCACGCGGTCGGGATCGTGCACCGCGACATCAAGCCCGGCAACATCCTGCTCGGCGGCAACGGCGTCGTGAAGATCACCGACTTCGGCATCTCCCGCGCCAAGGACGACGTCACGGTCACGAAGACCGGGATGATCGCCGGCACCCCCGCCTACCTGGCCCCCGAGGTCGCGATCGGCGGCGAGCCCGGGCCGGAGTCCGACGTCTTCTCCCTCGGCTCCACGCTCTACGCGGCGTGCGAGGGCCAGCCGCCGTTCGGGCTGTCCGAGAACACGCTGAGCCTGCTGCACGCGGTCGCGGCCGGGCAGATCAACCCGCCGCGCCAGTCCGGGCCGCTGGCCAGCGTGCTGGCCGTACTGCTGCACCCGGACGTCGAGCACCGGCCGACCGCCGAGGAGTGCGAGGAGCTGCTCGCGGCCGTCGCCCGCGGCGAGACCCCGCTCGGCGGCCCGGCGGACGAGACCATGATGGCGCCCTCCGCCGGCGTCCTCGGCGCGGCCGCCGTCGCCGACCCGAACGCGACGCAGATGTTCGACGAGATCCCCGCGGGTCACTCGGGCACGCTGCTCAGCGGCGGCGGTGCCCCGACGCAGGCCGTGCCGTTCTACGACGAAGACGACTACCCGGAGGCCACCGGCTACCCGGAGGACGACTACGACGGGTACGACCACTACCGCGAGGACGACCACCACGCGGCCGGCGGCGTGCCGCCCGGGCTGGCCGCGACCCGCGCCGTGCCGGTGCCGCCGCACGAGCACGGGTACGAGGACGACTACGACGATTACGACGACGATCCGGAGCCGCCCCCGGCCCGGTCGCGTCCGCAGCTGAGCCCGGTCGACGACGAAGACGACAAGCCCGGCGCGTGGAAGCGCCCGGCGATCATCGGCGGCATCGTGGTCGTGGGCCTGGTCGCGCTCGTCGTCTGGCTGCTGAGCCCGAACAACCCGGAAGCACCGGCCGCGCCGATCTCCAGCACCAAGTCGTCGCCCACCACGACCTCGGAGTCGGCGCCGTCCACGACGGATTCGCCGTTCAGCACGGCGGAGGTGCCGCCTCCGGTGACCGAGTCGACGTCGTCCTCGAAGCGGGCGACGACCTCGCGGGCCAGCGAAACGCCGACGACCACACCGTCGAAGACTTCAACGACGCCGAAGCCTCCGGAGTCGACAACGCCGACGTCTCAGTCGTCGCCGACGTCTCCGCCGGAATCGCCAACGGCGACCGGTAACAACTGATAGCCCGAGGTATGTATTGAGTTCCGAAGGCACCATCGTCGGCGGCCGGTTCCGGCTGGACCAGCCGATCGGCCGCGGCCGCGCGGGCATCGTGTGGCTGGCGTTCGACACGCGGCTGTTCCGCACCGTCGCGATGAAGCGGATGTACCTGCCGGTCGGCGCGGGCGAGCGCGCCGAGCAAGCGCGCGCCGCCGCCATGCAGGAGGGCAAGGACGCCGCCCGGATCGAGCACCCGTGCGCGATCAAGGTGTTCGACGTGCTGCCGGACGGCCAGGACGTCTGGCTGGTGATGGAGTACATCCCGTCGCGCAGCATGGCGACCTTCCTCGCCGAGCACGGCAGGCTCACCCCGGACCAGGCGGCGCAGCTGGGCATCCAGCTCGGGAACGCGCTGACCGCCATCCACGCGGCCGGGTTCGTGCACCGCACCCTCGAGCCGGGCACCGTGCTCCTGGCCGACGACGGCGGCGTCAAGCTCACCGACATCGGCATCAGCGGCGGCGGCCCGAACCCGGCGTACGTGGCGCCCGAGGTGTCGCGCGGACTGCCGGGCACGCCGGCGGCGGACGTCTTCTCCCTCGGCGCGACGCTCTACACGTCCGTGGAGGGCGTGCCGCCGTTCGGGGACGACGGCCAGTCGTCCGAACGCCCGCCGCAGAACTCCGGCGTCCTCACCGAGGCGCTGCGCAAGATGCTGCGCCCGGACCCGAACACCCGGCCGACGATGGCGGACACCGTCCATGCGCTGAAGGCGATCACCGAAGGCCGCGAGACGGCGTTCATCCCGCCGACCGCACCGGCGATGCCGACCATGCCGGTCGGCTGGCCGGCGGGCCCCCCGATGCCGCCCTCGGGCCCGCACCCGGCCGGGCCGATCCCGCCGTCGGGCCCGCAGTTCCAGCAGCAGATCCCGCTGACGCCGCCACCCGGCTACCCGCAGGGGGCGACCCAGCAGATCTCGCCGGTCCAGTACGGTCCTCAGGCGACGCAGTACGCGCCGCCGCCCGCCGCCGCGCCGCGGCCGGCCGAGCAGTGGAACCTGCCGGTGTCGAAGAAGACGCTGGTCACCGTGGCCGCGATCCTCGCCGCGGTGCTGGTCGGCATCCTCGTCACCGAGCTGTTCTTCGTCTAGGCCACCTTGGCGGTCGCCGCGCGCATGGCTTCCAGCAGCGTGCGGACGGCCGGCTGGCCCCAGGCCCGCGAGGCGACCGCGGCGTGGATCGCGCGGACCGGCTCGGGGTGGCGGATCCGCCGGACGACCACGCCGGGGTGCTGCGCGCCGAGCCCCAGCCCGAGCTCCGGGATCAGCCCGACGCCGATGCCGGCGGCGATGAACCCCAGCGCCGTCTGGTAGTCCTCGGACTCGACGACGACGTTGGGCGCGAACCCGGCCGACGCGCAGGCGCTGTCCAGGATGTCGCGGCAGACGCCGGGCAGGCCGTCGACGCCGACCCACGGCTCCTCGGCGAACTCCGTCAGGTCCAGCACGCGCTTGCGCGCCAGCGGGTGGGTCTTCGGCAGCACGGCGCGGTACGGGTCGTCCAGCAGGTGCACCAGCTCGACGCCCTTGCCAGGCGGGGTCTTGCGGGGGAAGACGGTGATCGCGACGTCGGCATTGCCCGCTTCGACGTCCGTCATCGGGTCGTGGGGTTCCACGAGCTTGAGATCGAGGCGCACGCCGGGGTGCTCGCGGCGGACCGCGGCGATCGCGGGCGGGACCAGCGACGCGCCCGCGGTGGCGAAGTAGCGGATCGAGACGCGGCCGATGCGGCCCTCCTTGAGCTCGGTCAGCGCGGCTTCGGCCCTGGCGAGCTCGGCGCTGAGCGTCTCGGCGTGCTCGGACAGCAGCGCACCCGCGGGCGTCGGCCGGACGCCCCGCCCGACGCGTTCGAGCAGTTCGGTGCCGGCCTCGCGCTCCAGCGCGGACAACTGCTGGCTGATCGCGGACGGCGTGTAGCCGAGGTTGCGGGCCGCCGCGGTGATCGACCCGCTGGTGATGACGGCACGGAGGACCTGCATGCGGCGGACGTCCAGCATGCCGTTGATCGTACAGCTGAGCTTAAGTGTTCATACAGTTATTTTCGCTTGTCCTTACTTCTGGTCCGCGTTTAGCTGACGTCGGCTGTCGAAGGAGGACTGGGGTGGGCGAGACGAAGACCCTGCTCAGGATCGGTGCGCTGGCGCTGATGTGGGGCTCGAGCTTCTTCTGGATCAAGCTGGGACTGGGGATGTTTTCGCCGGTGCAGCTGGTGCTGGCGCGGCTGGTGCTCGGCGCGGTCATGCTGCTGGTGCTGTGCCGCCTGCAGCGCGCCCGGCTCCCGCGCGACCGCCGGCTGTGGGGACACCTGGCGGTCGCGGCGTTCTTCCACAACGCGCTGCCGTTCCTGCTGTTCGCGATCGGCGAGACGACGGTCGATTCGGGCATCACCGGGGTGCTGAACTCGACGACGCCGCTGTGGGTCCTGCTCGCCGCGCCGCTGATGGGGACGTCTTCGCGGATGACCGGCACCCGGCTGGCGGGGCTCGTGGTGGGTCTCGGCGGGATCCTGCTGATCTTCGCGCCGTGGCAGGCGTCGGGGCTGTTGAGCTGGGGCGCCCTGGCCTGCCTCGCGGCGGCGGCGAGCTACGGCTTCGCGTTCGTCTACGAGGGCAAGTACCTGTCTTCGTCGACGTCTTCGCCGTACGCGATCTCGGCCGGGCAGATGATCCTGGCCAGCGGGATGCTGCTGCTGGCCCTGCCGGCGGGTGGCTTCACGCCGGTGCACGTGTCGACCGGGCCGTTGCTGGCGGTGCTGGTGCTGGGCATCGGGTCGACGGGCATCGCGTTCGCGCTGAACTACCAGCTGCTGGCGAGCGAAGGCGCGGTCGCGGCTTCGGTGGTCGGGTACCTGCTGCCGGTGGTGTCGGTGCTGCTGGGCGCGGTGTTCCTGGGTGAGGAGCTGCACCTGCGGGTGATCGCGGGGATGGTGGTCGTGCTCGGTGGCGTGGCGCTGACACGGCTTCAGAAGCCGGAGCGGGGGGCCGTGGCCGTGCCCGGTGACCAGGCGGATGGGCTTGGTGACGACACCGCCGGGCGCGCGCCGCGGCCGCTCGCTCCCCTGGCGGACTGAAGGTTCAGACGAGACGGCGGTCGGAGGCCCAGCGCGAAAGCTCGTAGCGGTTCGAGAGCTGGGTCTTCCGCAGCACGCTCGAAACGTGCGTCTCCACCGTCTTCACCGAGATGAACAGCTCCGACGCGATCTCCTTGTACGCGTACCCGCGCGCCAGCAGGCGCAGGACGTCGCGCTCGCGGGGCGTCAGCAGGTCCAGCTCCGGGTCGTTGATCGGGGCCGAGCCCGGGCGGTCGGCGAACGCGTCCAGCACGAACCCCGCCAGGCGTGGCGAGAACACCGCGTCGCCGTCCGATACGCGGACCACCGCGCGGACCAGCTCCTTCGACGAGATCGTCTTCGTCACGTAGCCGCGGGCGCCCGCGCGGATGACCGCGATGACGTCCTCCGCCGCGTCCGAGACCGACAGGGCCAGGAACACCACGTCCGGCAGCTCCGGGCGGACCCGGCGCAGCACCTCGGCGCCGCCGCCGTCGGGCATGTGCACGTCGAGGAGCACGACCTGCGGCTTCGTGCGGGCGATGCCGGCCACCGCCTCGGCCACCGAACCGGCCTCGCCGACCACGCGGACCTCGTCGGTGATCGAGTCGAGTTCGGTGCGCACCCCGGCGCGGAACAGCGCGTGGTCGTCGACGAGGAACACCTTCACCGGTTCGCGCTGGGTGTCAGTCACGAGTTCGAGCATAGCCGCCTCACGCCGCTCCCTTGCCCGCTTTCACCGGCATGGCGAGCTGCACTTCGGTGCCCTCGCCCGGCGCCGTCCGGATCTTGCAGGTGCCGCCGTGGCGGGTCATCCGGCCGCGGATCGAGTCGGCGAGGCCGTGGCGGTCGTCCGGGACGAGGCCGGGGTCGAATCCCTTGCCGCGGTCGCGGACGAACACCGTCACCGACGTCGGCTCGACCTCGGCGAAGACGCTGACCTCCTCGACCCCGGCGTGCTTCGCGGCGTTGACGATGGCCTCGCGGGCGGCCTGGACGAGCGCGACCAGCGATTCGTCGAGCTCCGCGTCGCCGACGACGACCTGGCCGACCGAGATCGCGAAGGTGTCCTCGACCTCGCCGCACGCCGTCGCGAGCGCTTCGGACAGCTGGCCGGTCGCTTCCTCGACGTTCTCGGCGGGCTTGCCGTAGCCGTTCGGGCCGTAGAGCCAGCCGCGCAGCTCGCGCTCCTGGCTGCGGGCCAGCCGCGCGACCTCGCGCGGCGACTCGCTCTGCTTCTGGATCAGCGCGAGGGTCTGCAGCACGGAGTCGTGCAGGTGGGCGGCGATCTCGGCGCGTTCGTCGGTGCGGATGCGGGCCTTGCGCTCGTCGGAGAGGTCCCGGACCAGCCGCAGCCAGAACGGCACGGTCAGCACGGCCACCCCGATCAGGGTGGCGATGACGGCGATGAGCGCGAACTGGACCTGGTCGAGGGTGCCGCTGCGCAGCACGACGACGGTGATGCCGGTGATCACCAGCGCGACGCCGGCGACGATCCGGATGGCGGCCGACCAGCCGCCCCCGCCGAGGAACGCGCCCGCGAAGCCGTCCTTGGCACCGACCCGCCAGCGTCGGCGCTGCGACTCGTCGGCCTCCCGCCAGACGACCGCGAGACCGATCATGGCGACGGCGAGCGGCACGGCGACCCAGCCGCTGATGAACCCGGTGAGCGTCCCGCTGCCGACGGCGAGGCCGACGCCCAGCGCGATCAGGCCGAACGCCTGCTGGCGTTCCTTCGGCTTCGGCGCCTCCGCGGCTTCTTCGGACTGCTGCTGGACGAACACCCAGAGGAGGCCGTAGGCGAGCAGCCCGGCGCCGTTGAGCGCGGCCAGCAACGCGAACGCCGTCCGCACCCAGAGGACCGGCACGCCGAGGTGATCGGCGAGCCCCCCGGCGACCCCGGCGATGGCCCGCCCGGACCGGCGCCGGAACATCTTGGGCACGGCCGGATCCGTGGTGGCCGGAACGGCCGCTTCGGCGGTGACGTGGTCGAGGGACTCCTGCACGCCGTCCATGGTCACACGCACGGGATTGCGGTTCCATCCGGGAAACCCCTGATCCGGCGAGCCAGGGGAAACCTCAGGGACCATCCCGGATGTCCCGCCGTCGCGGGTGCCGCATGCTTCTCGGTATGAGTGGTGCGAGCACGAAGCCGGGGGTCCTGGACGGCTTCGAGGAAACCGTGAAGGACTTCTGGGCCAGCCGGCCGCGGCGGCCGCACGCCGGGCGGAAGCTCGCCGGCGTGGCCGCCGCCATCGGGTACCGGTACGGCGTCGATCCCGTCGTCGTGCGGATCGCGCTGGTGGTCACGACGATCTTCGGCGGCTTCGGCGTTCCCTTCTACTTGCTGGGGTGGCTGTTCCTGCCCGGCGAGAGCGACGAGGTCTCCGGCTTCGAAAGCCTTATCGGGCGCGGCCGGTCGTCGGTGTCGCCCGCGTTCGCCGTCGTGCTCATGGTCCTCACCGTCGTCAGCGCCGGTGGCTCGATCACCGGGTCGTGGTTCGACGGCGGCGGGCTGATCAGCTGCGCCCTCATCGCCGCCGCGCTCTACCTGCTGCACCGCAGCCGCGGTCACCTGAACCGGCCCGCGCCCGTTGCCGCGCGGGCTGCCACCCCGGCCTTCACCGGAAACGGAGCCTTCACCATGACCGACACCGCCGAGGCGCCGTCGCCGGCCCGGGGCTGGGATCCCCTCGCCGCCGACCCGGCCGGCTGGGACCTGCCCGACGCGCCGCCCCCGCCGGAGCCGCGGCCCACGCCGCCTCCACGGCCGTCACACCACCACGGGGTGCAGCGGGGCCCGCGGTCGAAGGTCGGCTCGGCCACGTTCGCGCTCGCCGTGGTGACCGCCGGGGCCGGCGTGCTGGCCGGCCTCAACGGCGCCACCTGGTTCGACGCGCAGCACATCGTCGGCCTGGTGCTCGGCGTGGTCGGCATCGGCCTGGTCGCCGGCGCGTTCGCCCGCGGCGGACGCGGCCTGATCGGGCTCGCGATCCCCCTTGCCATCGCCGGGCTGGTCCTGACGACGGCGCCGTTCAAGAACTTCGACGTCCGCGGCGGTCTCGGCGACATCGACGAAACCCCGGCCGCGGTGACCGACGTCAAGCCGCTGTACCAGCACGCGGCGGGCGACATCGACCTCGACCTGCGCAAGCTGCCCGCCGGGGCGCCGTACTCGACGGCCGTGTCCAACGGCGCGGGCGACACCAAGGTCATCGTGCCGGAGAACGCGGACGTCACCTACGACTGCCACACCGGGGCGGGCGAGACGTCGTGCTTCGGCCACGAAACGAACGGCGTCAGCCAGGACGCGTTGACCGGGATCGACTACGGCCCCGACGGCCCTGGCGGCCAGCAGATCACCCTGAAGGTTTCGAACAGCGTGGGCAACGTGGAGGTGCGGCGTGGCTGACCAGAACCCCTACGCCTACGACGAACCGGCCGACACCCAGCCCGCCAAGCGCGGTGGCGTGGACGTCTTCACCCTGATCTTCGGCATCGCGACGCTGCTGGTGTCGGCGTACGTCCTCTCGGACGGCGCGAGCTGGCTGCCCTCGTTCGACTTCCGCTGGGTGATCGCCGGCGGTGCGGTGTTCGTCGGGCTCATGCTCCTCGGCGCGTCGTTCGGTAGCAAACGACGGCGCTGACCCCACCCGAAATCCCTCGAGGCCCCGGATCCCACGCCGGGGCCTCGAGCCTTGTCCAGGTGCGGGCTCACTCCCACTCGATGGTGCCCGGCGGCTTGGACGTCACGTCCAGCACCACCCGGTTGACCTCCGCGACCTCGTTGGTGATGCGCGTGGAGATCCGCTCCAGGACGTCGTACGGCAGGCGTGTCCAGTCCGCGGTCATCGCGTCCTCCGACGACACCGGCCGCAGCACCACCGGGTGCCCGTAGGTCCGGCCGTCGCCCTGGACGCCGACGCTGCGGACGTCGGCCAGCAGCACCACCGGGCACTGCCAGATGCTGCGGTCCAGCCCGGCCGCGGTCAGCTCCTCGCGGGCGATCTGGTCGGCCGCGCGGAGGGTGTCGAGACGCTCCTGGTCGACCGCGCCGATGATCCGGATGCCCAGGCCGGGGCCGGGGAACGGCTGGCGCTGCACGATCGTCTCGGGCAGGCCCAGCTCCAGGCCGACGCGGCGGACCTCGTCCTTGAACAGCAGCCGCAGCGGCTCGACCAGCTCGAACTCGAGGTCGTCCGGCAGGCCGCCGACGTTGTGGTGGCTCTTGATGTTGGCCGTGCCCTCGCCGCCGCCGGACTCGACGACGTCCGGGTACAACGTGCCCTGGACCAGGAACTTGTAGTCGCCCTGCGCCTTGAGGTCGCGTTCGGCCTGCTCGAAGACGCGGATGAACTCGCGGCCGATGATCTTGCGCTTCTGCTCCGGGTCGGTGACGCCGGCGAGCGCGTCCAGGAACCGCTCGCGCGCGTCGACGGTCACCAGGTTGACCCCGGTGGCGGCGACGAAGTCGCGCTCGACCTGGGTGCGCTCCCCCGCGCGCAGCAGGCCGTGGTCGACGAACACGCAGGTCAGCCTGTCCCCGATGGCCCGCTGGACCAAAGCCGCGGCCACCGCGGAGTCGACGCCGCCCGACAGGCCGCAGATCGCCCGGCCGTCGCCGATCTGGTCGCTGATCCGCCGGACCTGCTCCTCGACGATCGACGACGTCGTCCACTGCGGCTTGATGCCGGCGATGTCGTGCAGGAACCGGCGGAGCACCTCCTGGCCGTGCGGCGAGTGCGCGACCTCCGGGTGGTACTGGACGCCGGCGAAGCGGCGCTCGACGTCTTCGAAGCCGGCGACCGCGGCGCCGTCCGAAGACGCGGTGACGACCGCGCCGTCGGGGGCCTTGGTGACGCTGTCGTTGTGGCTCATCCAGGCGGGCTGGTGCGCGGGCAGGCCGGCGTGCAGGACGCCGCCGTCACCGGTGACGCGGACCTCGGTGCGGCCGAACTCGCGGACCCCGGTCGGCTCGACGACCCCGCCGAGCGCGCTGGCCAGCAGCTGGTGGCCGTAGCAGATGCCGAACATCGGCACGCCCGCTTCGGTGAGCTTCGGGTCCATGCCCGGCGCACCTTCGGCGTACACGCTCGAAGGACCACCGGACAGGATGATGGCCGCGGGTTTCTTCGCGAGGATCTCTTCGGTGGACGCGCTGTGCGGGACGACCTCCGAGTAGATCTGTGCCTCGCGGACGCGCCGGGCGATCAGCTGCGCGTACTGCGCCCCGAAGTCCACGACGAGAACCGGACCGGTGGGGTTGGGCACCTGGCGCCTCCAGACGAGAAGTGGGTTCGGCCTCCATCGTCCCAGGTGGGCCCGGTCACCCGGGATTCAGGGCGGGCGCTGTCCGCGATCGGGCCTACGGTGCCCGGTATGGCTGTGAACTGGACGAAGGAACTGGCCGACCAGCTCGACTTCCACTGGAAGGTGCACACGCGCCCGAAGCTCGAGGGGCTCACCGACGAGGAGTACTTCCGGGAGCCGGTCCCGGGCTGCTGGACCGTGCGGCCGCGGAAGTCGGACGACGAACCCGGCACCGGTCCGTTCACCATCGACTGGGCCTATCCCGAGCCGGTGCCCCCGCCGGTCACGACGATCGCCTGGCGGCTCGGCCACCTCCTGGTCGGCGTGCTGGGCGCGCGGATCGGGGCGCACTTCGGCGGGGCGCCGATCGGCTACGACAGCTACCCGTACCCGGGAACGGCCGCCGAGGCGCTGTCGGAGCTCGACGCGCTCCAACAGCAGTGGATCGCCGGGGTGCGGTCCCTCGACGAGGAGGCGCTGGCGCGGCCGTGCGGCCCGGCGGAAGGGCCGTACGCGAAGTACCCGATGGCGACGCTGGTGCTGCACATCAACCGCGAGGTGATCCACCACTGCGCCGAGGTGCTCCTGCTGCGCGACCTGTACCGGAGCCGGTGACCGGCGGCGTCGGTGTAACACCGAGTCACCACCGGCCCGATTCACCGGGTATCGAGGGCGGTTCCGGCCGGGGCCCGCCACCGCCGAGGGGGACCCGCGCATGCTCTACCGACTCCGCCCGCAAGGCGCCCTGACCTGGTGCGACGTGCCCGGGTACGTGGTCTGCCGCGCCGACGACGAGCCACCGCCGGACTGGGAGCGGCTGTCCTGGGTGCCCGCCGAAGCACGCGCGTTCAGCAACGATCTCCTGCGGATCGCCGTCCGCTACGGCGCGCAGTCGGGCAGCGGGATCATCCTCGACGCCCGGCACACCGAGGACCTCGGCCGGGCCGACGAGCTGCGGTGCGAGCGGATCGCCGCCGCACAGGCCCGGGCCGACCTGCCCGGCGCGGGCGAGCCGCCGGACGAAGACCGGGAGTGGCAGCGCACCGAGGAAGCGGCCCGCCGGGCCGAAGCGGACCTCGCCGAGCTCCTCGCGGTGCCGCCGCAGCCGCACCTGGTCGCGCACTGGTGCCGGCTCGGCGGCCACTACCCGGATTGAGCGACCGGGCGCGGCAGGAGCAGGAATCCCAGCGCCAAGCCGAGCAGGCACGGGAGACCGTGGTTGTCGTGCGCCACCGTGTCCACGACGGCCAGCACCGGCAGGGCGAACGCCAGCACGCGGAACTGGACCGGCAGGACCACGCCGTAGCGGCGCGAAGCCACCATGACCACGGCCGCGAGGCCGCCGATCAGGCCTGCCACGCACATCGAGTTGCCGGCGCCGACCGGGTTGAGCCAGACGTAGCTGACGAACTGCCCGAACAGGCCGCAGCCGAAGTACAGGACGAGCCAGCGCACGCGGCCGAACACGCGCTCGGCGAGCGTGCCGAACACCGCCAGCCAGACCAGGTTCGACGTCAGGCCGAACGCCCACGCGTCCTGGAAGAACATGCCGGTGACCAGGCGGTACCACTCACCGGCGTCGATGCGGGCCGCGTCGCGGTGCATCGCGTCGTACCACGGCGGGTGCACCAGCTGGGCGATCCCGCAGGCCAGCGTCACCGCGAAGACCACGGCGGTCAGGTACGGGCGGCGGGCCACCGGGGCGAGGGCCGCGAACGGGTTGCGGGATGCGGTGCGGGCGGGCATGGCCGAAAATCTAGGGGCGCCGAGACCGCCGCACCCCCGCCGTTTGTCACGAAAACCACATGCCGGAATGCCGTCTCCTCGCCGCCGGTCTTACTTAGGGAAGCTAACGAAAGGACTTGCATGCGAGCGACAGTCATCTACGGCGCCGGCGACGTGCGGGTGGAGACCGTCCCCGACCCGAAGCTGGTGGCGCCGACCGACGTCGTCCTGCGGGTCGTCCGGTCCTGCATCTGCGGCAGTGACCTCTGGCCGTACGCCGACATGGCACCGAGCGAGCACGGCCGCCGGATCGGGCACGAGTTCCTCGGGATCGTCGAGGAGACCGGCGCGGACGTCACCACCGTCACCAAGGGCGACCTCGTCATCGCGCCCTTCGTCTACTCGGACAACACCTGCCAGTTCTGCCGCGAAGGCCTGCAGACGTCCTGCGTGCACGGCGGGTTCTGGGGCGCGAAGGGCGTCGACGGCGGGCAGGGCGAGGCCGTGCGCGTGCCGCAGGCCGACGGCACCCTCGTGAAGGTGCCGCACACCGAGGACGACGGGCTGCTGGCGTCGCTGCTCACGCTGTCGGACGTCTTCCCGACCGGCCACCACGCCGCGACGAAGGCGCGGGTCGCGAAGGGCCAGAACGTCACCGTGATCGGCGACGGCGCGGTCGGCCTGTCCGCCGTCCTCGCCGCGAAGCGCCTCGGCGCCGAGCGGATCGTCCTGATGGGACGTCACCAGGCACGGACGGACCTCGGCCGCGAGTTCGGCGCGACCGACGTCGTCGCCGAGCGCGGCGAGGAAGGCATCGCGAAGGTCCGCGAGCTGACCGGCGGCGAGGGCACGCACGCCGTCCTCGAATGCGTCGGCACCAAGCCCGCCTTCGAGATGGCCGTCGGGGTCGTGCGCGCGGGCGGCGCGGTCAGCCGCGTCGGCGTCCCGCAGTACGAAGAGGGCCCGATCGGCCCGGCGCTGTTCCGGCGGAACGTCACCGTCACCGGCGGGGTCGCCCCGGCCCGGCACTACATCCCCGAGCTGCTGCCGGACGTCCTCGACGGCAGGTACCAGCCCGGCAAGGTCTTCGACCGCACCATCGGCGTCGAGGAGATCCCCGGTGGCTACCGCGCGATGGCGGACCGCGAAGCGCTCAAGGTGCTCATCGAGCCGTGACCCGTCCGGGTGGGGGTCACCCGATCGCGCCCCCACCCGCATTACGTTGGTACGCATGGACATGATCACCCCCGAGCCGCGCCCCGCCTGGATCGCCGGCCGCCCGGAGCCGGGCGCCACCACCCTCGTCGTGCACCACCCGTACGACGGCAGCGAGGTCGCCACGGTCGCCGTGCCCGGGCCGGAGCAGGTCGAACGCGCGGTGGCCGCCGCGGCCTCGGTCGCCAAGGAGTTCCGGCGCAGCCCCGCGCACCTGCGCGCGGGCGCGCTCGACCACGTCTCCCGCGTGCTCGCCGGGCGCGCCGAGGAGATCGCCGAGGTGATCACCGCCGAGAACGGCAAACCGCTCAAGTGGGCCGAAGCCGAAGTCAAGCGCGCGGTCTCGGTGTTCCGGATCGCCGCCGAGGAGGCCCGCCGCTTCACCGGCGACGTCCAGCGCCTCGACACCGACCCCGCGGGCGAGGCGCGGCTGGCGCTGACCCGCCGCGTCCCGCGCGGGCCGGTGCTCGGCATCGCGCCGTTCAACTTCCCGCTCAACCTGGTGGCGCACAAGGTCGCGCCGTCGCTGGCGATCGGCGCGCCGATCATCGTCAAGCCCGCGCCGAGGACGCCGTTGTCGGCGCTGATCCTCGGCGAAATCCTGGCCGAGACGGACCTGCCGGAAGGCGCGTTTTCCGTGCTGCCACTGGGAAACGAGGAGACACGGGCGCTCGTCGCCGACCCGCGGCTGCCGGTCGTGTCGTTCACCGGCTCCGGCCCGGTCGGCTGGTCGCTCAAGGACGCCGCGCCGCGCAAGCACGTCGTGCTCGAGCTCGGCGGCAACGCGGCGGCGGTCGTGCTTCGCGACTGGCCCGACCCCGAGGGCGCCGCGCACCGGATCGCCACCTTCGGCAACTACCAGGCCGGCCAGTCGTGCATCGCGGTGCAGCGGGTGATCGTCGACGCCGCCGTGGCCGAGGAGTTCGTGCCCGCCCTGGTGGAAGCCGTCGAGTCGCAGCGCACCGGCGACCCGTACGACCGCAACACCGACGTCGGCCCGGTGGTCGACGAAGCCGCCGCCGAGCGGATCGTCGCGTGGGTCGACGAAGCCGTCGCCGCGGGCGCGAAGGTGCTCACCGGCGGCACCCGCGACGGCGCGACCGTGGCCCCGACGCTGCTCACCGACGTCCCGCCGGACACCAAGGCGTGGAACGAAGAGATCTTCGGGCCGGTGCTTGCTGTGTCCGTTGTGGAGGGTGTGGACGAGGCCTTCCGTTCGGTCAACGAATCCGCGTACGGCCTGCAGGCGGGCGTCTTCACCACCGACGTCCAGCTGGCGTTCCACGCGTCGGCCGAACTGGAGGTGGGCGGCGTGATCATCGGCGACGTGCCGTCCTACCGGGCCGACCAGATGCCCTACGGCGGGGTCAAGGGCTCCGGCGTCGGGCGCGAAGGCGTCCTCGCCGCCATGCACGACCTGACCGAGGAGCGCGTCACGGTCTTCACCGGTATCGACCTCTAAGTGCTGATGCCCTGCCCGAACCGGAAGACGTTGTGCGGGTCGTACTTGGCCGCGACGTCCTGGAGCCGCTTGGCGTTGTCGCCGTAGTAGGCGGTCTTCCAGTCGGGCAGGGCCGGGTCGATGTAGTTGACGTACCCGCCGCCCGCGCCGGCCGCGGCGAGGCCCGCGACGACTTCGCCGACGGCCTGCGTGACCTTCGTCCGGGTCTTCGCCGTCGCGGGCGCGTAGACCTGGACGCTGGCCAGCGCGTCGCGGTGCCAGAACGCGGTGGCGTCCTTGGCCGGCCCGGCGACCGCGCCGCCGAGACCGTCGATGAGCAGGTCCATGCCCTGCCTGCCGTCGGCGACCGCGACGACCTTCGCGGCGTCGACCGGGGTGGTGATCATCCGCGAGGACGCGATGAACGACTGGCGGTTCGAGCTGCCTTCGAAGTACTTCATGGCCCCGAGGTAGTCCAGGGTCTTCACCACGCGCTGCGTCGGCTTCGCGGCGGCGTTGGTGGTCAGGTTGTTCAGCAGCGTGTTCAGCCCGGCGGCGTCCCCGACGTAGCAGCCGCCGACCCGGCACTGCACCGGCGACCCGCCCGAGAGCACCAGGTTCGCCCAGAGCTCCGGCGGCATCGCGGCGATCCACTGCTGCCACGCGGCGAGCACGCCGCTCGCGGCCCCGGCCGGGAAGTGCAGCGAGAACACCGTCAGCTGCGGTGGCGCCGGATCGGTGTCGAAGGTGAACTCGGTGACGATGCCGAAGTTGCCGCCGCCCCCGCCGCGCAGCGCCCAGAACAGGTCCGGTTCGGACCCGGCGGAGGCGGTGAGCACCCGGCCGTCGGCGGTGACCACCTGGGCTGAGCTCAGGTGGTCACAGGTCAGGCCGTACTTGCGGGCGAGCACGCCGATGCCGCCACCGAGGGTCAGCCCGGCGATCCCGACCGTCGGGCAGGACCCGGCGGGCAGCGCGCGCCCGGCCCGCGCCAGCGCGGCGTAGACGTCCTTGAGCTTCGCGCCCGCGCCGATCACGGCCTTGCCGCCCTGGACGTCGACCTTGTTCAGCGCGGCGACGTCGATGACCAGCCCGCCCACGGGCACCGAGTAACCGGCGTAGCTGTGCCCGCCGCTGCGTGCGGCGATCGTGACGCGGCCGGCGGCCGCCCGGAGACAGGCCTGGACGTCCTGTGCGTTCGCCGCGGTCACCACGGTGACCGGGTTGTTGCCGTCGAACAGCGGGTTGAAGCCCAGTTTGGCGGTGTCGTAGCCCGCCGTGCCCGGCCGCAGCAGCGCGCCGGTCAGCTGGCTGCGCAGCTCGTCCCAGTTCGGCGGCCCGGTCGGCAGCCCGGTGGTGGGCGGGGCCGACGTCGGGGGCGCCGGGGCGGTCGAGGCCACCGGGGCCGCGGGGTTCTGCGGCCCGCAGGCGGCGGCGACGGCACCGGCCGCCGAGACACCCGCGATCCGCAGGAACGTCCGGCGGCGGACGCCGGGCCGCCCCTGGTCGTGCTCACTGTCCACAGCGGACTCCTCGGGGCCGGGAACGCCCAGTGTAGAGCGGGCGCAAGGCGTGCACCGGGCGGAGCCGACCGGTCACGCCCAGGCGGGGATCCGGGGCACGGCACCGTCGAGGGCGGCGCCGTCGGAACGCCCGCTGAGCCAGGCCAGCAGCGCCCCGGCCGAGCCGCGGACGGTCGTGTTCGGAGCCGCGCCCATCGTCCACTCGAACCCGTCGGCGGCCAAGCGCAGCGCGGGGAGGTGGGCGCCGCGCGAGGTCACGGCGTGCTGGACGACGTCCTCGGTGAGCGGGCCGAGCAGCGCGAGCACGCGGTCGAGGTCGTAGCCGCGGTCGAGGTCGGCGAGGTGGATGGTCAGTTCGGACAGCCGCATCCGCGCCACGACGGCCCCGGTGACGGGCTCGCCCTGCCGGTTGCGGGCTTCGCGCGCCCAGGCGTCGTCCGGCATCGCGGCGGCGTACTGCTCGAACCGCCCGGCCGACGCGACGAAGTCCGCGAGCAGGTCGGCGGCCGCCTGCCGGGCGCCGGTTTCGATGTCGCGCTCACGGGCCTCGGCGCTGGGGTACATCGGGGTTTCGACGCCGGTGTTCGCCCAGGTCAGCAGGTTCTGCAGGCCATCGGCGTTGCGGGCGAGGTGCGCGAGGACGTGGGCGCGCGACCAGCCGGGCAACGCACTGGGGGCGCGCAGCTCGGGCTCGCCGAGGCCACCGATGACCCGCGCCCATTCGTCGTCGAGCTTCCGGATGCCCTCGAGCAGTGCGTGTGCCTTCTCGGATGCCGTCACGGCCCCGAGTCTAGGACCGCCGCAAGGCCGCCGGGGCTTCCGCGGGCACGGCCGGGTTCTTCGGCGCGATCGGCGCCAGCCGGACGTACGGCGCGTCCTGCGCCGGCCGCAGGTCCTCCTCGCCCTTGTTCGGCCAGAAGGAGAACGCGCGCTCGGCCTGGGCCGTGATCGTCAGCGACGGGTTCACGCCGAGGTTGGCGGTGATCGCCGCGCCGTCCACCACCGACAGGTCCGGGTAGCCGAACACGCGGTGGTACGGGTCGATGACGCCGTCCTCCGCGGACGACCCGATCGGGACGCCGCCGATGAAGTGCGCGGTCAGCGGGATGTCGAAGATCTCGCCCCAGGTGCCGCCCGCGATGCCGCCGATGTGCTCGGCCGTGCGTTCGTTGGCCTCGTGGCCGGCCGGGATGAAGCTCGGGTTCGGCTCGCCGTGGCCCTGCTTGGACGTGTACTTGCGGCGGCCGAACAGCCCGCGCTTCGTGTACGTGGTGATCGAGTTGTCGAGGCTCTGCATCACCAGCAGGATCACCGTGCGCTCGCTCCAGCGGTAGCCGTTGAGCAGCTTCGCCGCCTGCACCGGGTGCTTGAGCATGAACGTGACCGCCTGCCGCCACCGCGGCACCGGCGAGGCGCCGTCCGTCGCGACCGTCTGCAGCAGGCTCATCGCGTTGCTGCCCTTGCCGTAGCGGACCGGCTCGATGTGGGTGTTCTCGTCCGGGTGGATGGACGAGGTGATCGCGACGCCGCGGCTGAAGTTCCGGCTCTCGTCGACGTCGGTGCGGGCCGCGCCGATGATGGCCTCGGAGTTCGTGCGGGTCAGCTCGCCCAGCCGCCGCGACAGGCGCGGCAGCGTGCCGGTGTCCTTCAGCTTGTGCAGCAGGTTCTGGGTGCCCCAGGTCCCCGCGGCGAAGACGACCTTCTCGGCCGTGATCGTCGTCCGGAACTTCTTCGAGGTCGTCCCGGTCTTCTTGAGGCCGACTTCGTAGCCGCCGTCGATCGGCTTCACCGACGTCACCGTCGTCAGCGGGATGACCCGCGCGCCGTCCTGCTCAGCCAGGTAGAGGTAGTTCTTGACCAGGGTGTTCTTCGCCCCGACGCGGCAGCCGGTCATGCAGGAGCCGCATTCGGTGCAGCCGACGCGCTCGGGGCCGGCGCCGCCGAAGTACGGGTCGGCCGCCTTCTCCCCCGGCTTGCCGAAGTAGACGCCGACGGGCGTCGGGTGGAAGGAACCGGCGACGCCCATGTCCTTCGCGACCTCGCGCATCACGACGTCCGACGGGGTGATCGTCGGGTTCGTGACGACGCCGAGCATGCGGCTCGCCTGGTCGTAGTGCGGGGCGAGCTCGGCCTCCCAGTCGGTGATGTGCGCCCACTGCTTGTCGGCGTAGAACGGCTTGAGCGGCCGGTACAGCGTGTTCGCGTAGACCAGCGAGCCGCCGCCGACACCGGCGCCCGCCAGCACCATGACGTCGTTGAGCATGTGGATGCGCTGGATGCCGTAGCAGCCGACCTGCGGGGCCCACAGGTAGCGCTTGAGGTCCCACGACGTCTTCGCGAACTCGTCGTCGGCGAACCGGCGGCCGGCCTCGACGACGGCTACCCGGTAGCCCTTCTCGGTGAGCCGCAGCGCCGCGACGCTGCCGCCGAACCCCGACCCCACCACGACGACGTCGTAGTCGGGGCCACCCGCACTGGTGGTGTTACTGGCAGTCACACCTGGAGCGTAACTCCGGCTCCGCGTTCTGACCAGAGGTAAGTTACCCGCCGGTCACGCTTGTCCGACGACAACAATGGGTAATCTCAAAGGTGGTCGATGTCCACGTCGGCGAATCACCGCCGGTCGGGACACAAGGGCGGGAGACACCACGATGAGCCCACGAACGCTCACCGGTTGGCGCAAGTCGAGCCACAGCCACTTCGAAGAGAACGCCTGCGTCGAGATCGGCACCGGCCACGGCGTGGTCGGGGTCCGGGACACCAAGCAAGCGGCGCCCCGGCCGGTCCTCGTCTACTCCGCGACCGCCTTCGCCGCGTTCCTCGGGCACCTCACCGCCGGACGGTGAGGCCCACCCGCTGGAACTCCTTGAGGTCCGAGTAGCCCGTCTTCGCCATCGCGCGGCGCAGCGCCCCGAAGAGGTTCACCACGCCTTCCGCGTCCGACGACGGCCCGAACAGCAGGGTCTTGAGGTCGACCGCGTAGTCGGGGCCCGCCGCCACGCGCGAGCGCGGCAGTGACGGGTGCGCCGCGGCCGCCGTCCAGTACAGGCCCTGACCGGGCGCGTCGGAGGCGGCGGCCAGCGGCGAACCCAGCATGACGGCGTCCGCGCCGCACGCGATGGCCTTGGCGATGTCGCCCGAAACCGTCATGCCGCCGTCGGCGAGCACGTGCACGTACCGGCCGCCCGTCTCGTCGAGGTAGTCGCGGCGGGCGGCCGCGGCGTCGATGATCGCCGTCGCCATCGGGACGCCGATGCCGAGCACGCGGTCGGTGCTCGTGACGCCCGGCGTGTAGCCGTGGCCGACGATGACGCCGGCCGCGCCGGTGCGCATCAGGTGCATCGCCGTGCGGTAGTCGCTGACCCCGCCGGCGATGACCGGGACGTCGAGGCGGCCGATGAACTCCTTCAGGTTCAGCGGCTCGGCATCGCGCTGGACGTGCTCGGCGGAGATGATCGTGCCCTGGACGACGAGGATCTCGACGCCGGCCGCGATCAGGTCCGGGGTCAGCTCGGCGGCGTGCTGCGGGCTGACCCGCGCCGCCACCGTGACGCCGGATTCGCGGACCGTCTTGATCGCCTCGGTCAGCAGGTCGAGCCGGATCGGCGCGGCGTGCAGCTCCTGCAGCACGCGGCCGACCGCGGTCGGGTCCTCGAGGTCCTCGGCCGCGCGGACGAGCTGGAAGATGGCGTCCTCGACGTTCGCGTGCCGCGCCCAGAGCCCTTCGGCGTTGAGCACGCCCAGGCCGCCGAGCTCGCCGACGGCGACCGCGGTGCCGGGCGAGACGATCGCGTCCGTCGGGTGCGTGACGAGCGGCAGGTCGAAGCGGTAGGCGTCGATCTGCCAGGAGGTGGACACCACCGAGGACGACCGAGTCCGCCGCGACGGCACGATCTCGACGTCGTCGAGGTCATACGCCCGCCGCGCGGTGCGGCCCATCCCGATCTCGACCAGGTCCCGCACGTGAAGCCTCCTCCGACGACGACAATCTGCCGTGCCCCATTGTCGCTAGGCCGCGTGGGTGACCCGCGCACGGGGGTTAGAACAGCAGCAGCACGGGCAGTGCGCCCGCCGCCAGCCCGGCCGTCACGCTCAGCGTGGCCAGTGCGGGCCGACCGGCCGAGGCGGCGGCGCCCAGCGTCAGGAGCAACAGCGGGGCGGCGATGAACACCACGACGATGCCGAGAGGGGCGGGAGAGTTCAAGGTCGCCGTCCGGCGGCCGTCGGCCTCCACCGCCCGCACCGACCTGCCGAGCTTGGAGATTTCCAGGAGGACCGGCGTTCCCGGCTGCAGGTCGAGGTTGCGGTCGCCCCCTGATGTCGCCAAGCGCTCGCCGGAAGCCGTGCGGAGGACGAGGTCGTACCTGCGGCCCTGCATGCCCATGTCGACGTCGTTTCGCGTCTCGACGACGGCTTCTTCCCGCTCTCCTGATCCACCCGCCTGGACGATCCCGAACGTCCCGAAGGCCAACACGGCCCCGGCGACGGCCGCGAACACCGCTGGTGTGATCAGTTTCCCGATCACCGCTACACCCTCACGAACACGGCGATCGGCGCCAGCAGTGCGCCCAGCGCGAGCGCCAGCCAGGTCGCCACCGGCGGGTAGACGTTGAGCCGGACCGCGCCGAAGTACACCGCGCCCAGGGCCAGCAGGCTGGTGATGATCAACAGCACCGGCCGGATCACGCCCGACCGCAGGTCGACCACGCCGCCGCCCGCGCGCAGGTACGCGATGCTGCCGTCCGCCGTCGAGACGTCGAGCGTCACCGGCTGACCGGCCGGGAGGTCGAGGCCGGAGTCCACCGCCGTGACGCGGTAGTGCCGGCCGCCCGCGGCGTCGACCTCGACGGTGTGACTCTCCGCGTCCTGGTACCCGCCGACCGGGAGCACGCCGCGCGTGTGGGACACCACGTGCCCGTCGACGCGGTACGTCGGCGCGTCACGGCCGGCGAGCACCTGGCACATCAGGCACACCACGCCGCCGAGGAACAGGGACACCAGGGCGACGGCCGTGAAGAACACCCTGCGCAGGACCGTCATGTGTTCTAGTGCACACCACGACTGCCACGCAAGGCGATAGGCCGATCACCGTAAGCACGCTAGGTCACCGGAGCTCAGAAGGAGACCTTCTCCACGGAGTCCGAACGCAGTACCGACTCCTGCTGGAACTGCTTCTTGTAGTCGGCGCGGAGCTCTTCGATCTCCCGGTCGGCGTCCCGGTTGCCGAACGGGTACAGCAGCACGATCACGTGCGTGTGTTCCCGGACGGTCGCCCCGGACCCGCCGCGCCACTGGCCGCTGCCGTCGAGGCGGGTGAAGCCGTCCGGGAACGCCGGGGTGATCTCCCGCTCGGAGAACCGCGCGAACTCCTGGTCGGTCACCTCGGTGCCGTCCGGCTTGCCGGTGCCGAAGAACAGCTCGGTGCGCTTCCAGATCTCCCCGGGCGACTGCACCTGGGCCACCTCGGCGGTCCCGGTACCCGAAGCCGCCGACGCCGCCGCGCCGCCGCCGAGCCCCAGAACCGCCGCTGCGGCCGCTACCGCCACCGTCCGTCGCGAAACCGCCATTCCGCTTCCCTCCTTGATCGCTGGAAACCCAGTCTCGCGATCAAGGAGGGCCGGCGGAATGTCCGATCGGGCTGTCTCAGCGGGTGGTGTAGTTCGGGGCCTCGACGGTCATCGTGATGTCGTGCGGGTGGCTCTCCTTGAGCCCGGCCGCGGTGATCCGGACCAGCTGCGCCTCCTGCAGCTGCGCGATCGTCTCGGCGCCCGCGTAACCCATGCCGGCGCGCAGGCCGCCGACCAGCTGGTGCACGACGTTGGCCAGCGGGCCGCGGAACGGGATCCGGCCCTCGATGCCCTCGGGGACCAGCTTGTCCTCGTTGAGCACGTCGTCCTGGGCGTAGCGGTCCTTCGAGTAGGACTTGCCCTGGCCGCGGGACTGCATCGCGCCCAGCGAGCCCATGCCGCGGTAGACCTTGAACTGCTTGCCGTTGACGAGGATCAGGTCACCCGGCGACTCGGCGGTGCCGGCGAGCAGGCTGCCCAGCATCACCGTGGAGGCGCCGGCCGCGATGGCCTTCGCGATGTCGCCGGAGTACTGGATGCCGCCGTCGCCGATCACCGGGATGCCCGCCGGGCGCGCGGCCTGGTCGGCCTCGTAGATCGCCGAGATCTGCGGCACGCCGACGCCGGCGACGATCCGGGTGGTGCAGATCGAGCCCGGGCCGACGCCGACCTTGATGCCGTCCGCGCCCGCGTCGACCAGCGCCTGCGCGCCGGCCCGGGTCGCGACGTTGCCGCCGACGATGTCGACCGACTCGCCCAGCTCCTTCTTCAGCAGCGAGACCGTGTCGACGACCGCGCGGGAGTGCCCGTGTGCGGTGTCGACCATCAGCACGTCGACGCCGGCTTCGGCGAGCGTCATCGCGCGCTTGTGGCCGTCGACGCCCACGCCGACCGCGGCGCCGACGATGAGCCGGCCGTCCGGGTCCTTCGTCGCCTTCGGGTACTGCTCGGTCTTCACGAAGTCCTTGACCGTGATCAGGCCGCGGAGCTTGCCCGCGCCGTCGACGATCGGCAGCTTCTCGATCTTGTGCCGGCGCAGCAGGCCGAGCGCGGCGTCCGCCGACACCCCGACCTGGGCGGTGACCAGCGGCGCCTTCGTCATGACCTCGGACACCGGGCGGCTGTGGTCGACCTCGAACCGCATGTCGCGGTTGGTGATGATGCCCACCAGCGTCCCGGCCGCGTCGGTCACCGGCACGCCGGAGATGCGGAACTTCGCGCACAGGGCGTCGACCTCGGCGAGCGTCGCGTCCGGCGCGCAGGTGACCGGGTCGGTGACCATGCCGGCCTCGGACCGCTTGACGACCTCGACCGCGGCGGCCTGCTCGTCGATCGGCAGGTTGCGCTGGAGGACACCGATGCCGCCTTGGCGGGCCATCGCGATGGCCATCCGCGCCTCGGTGACGGTGTCCATGGCCGCGGACACCAGCGGGACGCCGAGGGTGATGTTCCGGGTCAGCCGGGAGCTCGTGTCGACGGCGCTCGGAACGACGTCCGATTCGGCCGGCAGCAGCAGCACGTCGTCGAAGGTCAGGCCGAGCATGGCGAACTTGGCCGGAACGGGGGCGGTGGTGCCGTCGCTGGTCATAGCGGGTGAAGGGCCTTCCTGGCGCGGGATGAGCGTGTCGCTGTGTTCGATCAACGGCGACTCGGAGCCTTCCCCTCATGATATCCGCCGCTCCCCGCCCGCCCCGGGCGGTGGGCGGGCCGGTGGGGCCGCCCGGTACCGTGCAGGCCGTGGCGCACGATGTCCTGCCTCCAGACCCGTTCGCGGACGACCCGGACGACCCGGCCCGCGCATTCGGAGACCCCGAGGACCGGCTGGACGAGCCGATCAGCGACTCCGAACGCACCGAGCTGCTGGCCGATCTCTCGGACCTGGCCGTCTACCAGGCCCTGCTCGAACCCCGCGGGGTACGCGGGATCGTGGTCGACTGCGGCGAGTGCGACGAACCCCACTACCACGACTGGCACCTGCTGCGGGCCAGCCTCGAGCAGCTGCTGGCAGACGGGCGGATGCGCCCGCACGAGCCGGCCTACGACCCGAACCCCGGCGACTACGTGAGCTGGGACTACTGCCGCGGTTTCGCTGATGGGGTCACGGCCAACGAAAGCGCCTACTGAGCGCTTCGCGGACGCGAGAAAGCCCTGGTGAGCTTCCTCACCAGGGCTTTCTCGGCTTTCGTGACCTGCGCGGTCTGCCCGGCTTGTTCGGGTAGCGCCTTCGCGGCCCCGCGGCTCCCGCGGACTCCCGCGCGATCTGCCCGGCTTGTTCGTGGAGCGCCAGCGCGGCGTGTTGCCCGGCAGGCTGGCTCGCCCGCGGACTCGCTGCGCGGCCTGCCCAGTTAGCTCGGGTACCGCCGACACGCCGCGTTGCCCGGCAGACTCGCGCTGCCCCGCGGCTCCCGCGGACTCGCTGCGCGGCCTGCCTGGCCGATCCTGGTCGCGTGACGCTGCCCGGCAGCTCCTGCTGCCGGGCGGGACCGCCGCTACGGCGTTTCGCTGACGCCCTGTGGCTGACCGCCGGCGGACTCGCTGCGCGGGGTGCCCGGGTCGTTGCCGGTGGCGCCGGTCGTCGTCGGGGGCGCTGCGGTCGTGGTCGGCGGTGGGGTCGTGGTCGGCGGCGGGGGCGTCGGTGTGGGGGTCGCGCTGCCCGGCAGGCTCGTCGTGCCGCTGCCGCTGCCGGGGAGGGACGACGCCGATCCGGGCGGGGCCGCCTGGCTCGTCGGCGCGCCCGGGGAAACCGGCGCCACCGAGGTCTGGATCGGGCCCTGGACCGGCGCCTCGGGGTTCTGGAGCTGGGCGGCGAGCTGCCGGTGCTGCTCCATCAGCTGGTCGCGGTTCTCCTCGTCGGTGACCTGCGACAGGGCGGCCTGGGCGTCCTGGAGGGCCTGGCGGGCGGCGTCGAGGTTGCCGCCGGCGATGGCGAGGTTGGCCTTCTCGAGGTCGAGCTTCGCGGTCGCGGCCGCCTCGACCGAGCGGGTGTGGTCGGAGTAGAGGACCTTGGCGAGGCCCCACAGCGTGTCGCCGGGCTGTGCGGAGCGCGCGGCCAGCCCGGTGCCGGTGAACGCGATCGCCAGCACGGCGGCGGCGACGGCGACCGGGACGAGCAGCCTGCGGCGGCGTCCGCTCGAGGCGTGCCGCTTCGCGAGGGCGGCGGTACTGACGGTGCGCACGGCGGTGTCGACGTCGACGAGCTCGGCCAGCGGCTCGCTGTCGATGTCTCTTCGCCACGCCACCAGCAACGCGTTGAGCTCCTGGTCGCCGAGACCGTCGGCCAAGGCCGGGTCGGACCCGCCCAGCGCGTCGAGCAGCGCGTCGTCGGCCTGCACAGCCGACAGGTCGGCGGCGAATTCCGCCTCCGACGCCGTCAGGCCACTGCCGAAGACGTCATCCGGCTCGAATCTCTTCTCGTGACCGGTCACTCAGATCACCTCCTCCGCGGCCAGGACCTTTCTCAGCCGCGCGAGGGCGCGGTGCTGGGCGACGCGGACGGCGCCGGGGGTGGAGCCGACCGCGTCCGCGGTCTCCTCCGCCGACAGGCCGACGACCACGCGCAGCACCACGATCTCCCGCTGCTTGTCCGGCAGCACCTGCAACAACTGGGACATCCGCTCGTTCAGCTCACCTTGCAGCGCCCGCTGCTCGGGACCGACCCCGCCCTCGACCTCGTCGGGGATCTCGGCCACCGGCTCGGCCCGGTTGCGCGCCGCCGCGCGGTGCGCGTCGGCCACCTTGTGCTGGGCGATCCCGTAGACGAAGGCCAGAAACGGGCGGCCTTGATCGCGGTACGAGGGCAATGCCGTTAGCACCGCGAGACACACCTCCTGCGCAACATCGTCTGCCGAAGCGAACGATCGCTCCTGCCTGCCAACCCGGGCGCGGCAATACCGCACTACCAGTGGACGGATAGCAGCCAGCAGCCGCTCCACTGCCTGGGGATCTCCCTCGACAGCAGCGGCGACCGGCTCATCCAGTCCATCCCCCACATTGGCCATCGCAGACAACAGTCCCAGTGTTACGTGTAGGTGTGCAAAGAACCCGGCCCGTGGTCGCCTCCACCGCGCACCGGTGACCGCTACCGTACCGTCGGCTCACTCCGGGCCGGCGCGCGCGGTGTACCCGGGCGTGCCGCGGCGGTCGGAAGCGTGAAAATACGGTTCTTCCGGGGTTCCGGATGGCGGAGCCCCGGTTGTTGCGGGTCGTGCTGGAGACCCGCGGTCGCCGATTCAACGAGCGAGCCCGGCCGCGGGTACGAGATCCGCCGGAGGGGCGGGGCGGCGGGGTGAAATCCGCCACGTCGAACGCCGGAGTGTGATGGGGACCACATAGATGCGGGCCAGGGCGGAACACCCTGGCCCGTCGTCACCTGGGAACCGGCCGTGTCAGGAACGGGGAGAGCGGCGGGTCAGCTGACCAGGCCGCGGCGGAAGCCGTGCGCGACGGCCTGCGCGCGGTCACGCACGCCGAGCTTGCGGAACAGCCGCCGGGCGTGCGTCTTCACCGTGTCCTCGGACAGGTAGAGCTCGCGGCCGATCTGGCCGTTGCTCTTGCCCTGGCTCATCCCGCGGCGCACCTGAAGCTCGCGCTCGGTCAGCTGGACGCCCGGGTCGGACGGCTGACGGGGCGCGGGCACCGAGGTGCTCGCCAGGGTGTGGGCCAGCGCGGCGACCAGCTCCGGCCGGGACGCGTCCCAGCGGAGGTAGCCGCGGGCACCGCCGGCGATCGCGGCGGCGATGCTGCCGGCGTCGTCCGGGGCGCCGAAGACGATGACGTTCGCCTGGGGGTTGGCCGAGACGAGCCGCCGGGTGGCTTCGACACCCGTCGGGACCGCGCGCTGCGTCCCGACCAGCACGACGTCGACGGGCTGACGGGAGTACCGGGCCAGCAGCTCGTCACCGTGCGCTACGCAGTCGATGCGACTGACCCCAGGGACCGCGGACATCACTCGGGTGAGCCCTTCACGGACACTGCGTCGGTCGTCGCAGATCAAGACCGTCGTCACGGGGTTTCCTTCCTGCAGCCGGGTGACATTCCTCTTCCCCTATCGGACGCTTTAGCCCGAACCTTGACACGATCCGGTGGCTTTTTTTGAACTTTCTTAGCCCGGATGCCGGAACACCCCATTCCGACGGCTCAACCACCCGGGACGGGGACCCATGGTGATTCCCCCGCAACCCTCCTCCCGCAAGGATCTGCGCTTCGTAACACTGCGTGCAACACCTGCGCCACTCTGAATCGATACTCCTCGGCGTGTCCTGGGCGCAGGTCGGCCGCGACGAGCGCCGCCGGCCACGAAAGTGAACGCAGTTCGCATTCCTCCGCCGTCGCCATTGCATTTCCGACAAGGTCGTCCGAAATCTTCCGGTGATCGGGATCCCCGGCGGAGAGGAGGGCCACGGCCAGCACAATCCGGGATTTCGCGGTGTGCCGCCGCGCGCCCCGCGCGAGCGCGGTTTCCAAAGCGCGCTCGGCATGCGGCACGGCGGCGGCGCCCTGACCTGCGGCGAGCTCGATTTCGGCGCCCACCCAGCCGCCGCGGACCGCGGCCCGCCACCCGGCTTTCCCGGCGGCGGCCCGCTCGGCGAGCCGGCGCGCGGCGGTGAGGCGGCCGAGCGCCAGGTTGTCGGCGGCCAGGCCGAGCAGGGCGTCGGCCCGGGCGCCGGCGGCGTCGAGACCGTCCGGGTCGGGCTCGGCTGCTTCGAGGGGGGTGGCCTTGGCGTCGAGGCCGTGGTGGTCTGGCTCGGTGCCCAGCCGAGCGGCACTGGCCAAGGCCTCCCCGTCGAGCGCGCGGGCCCGGCGGTGGCCGCCCAGCTGCCGCCGGTGCGAGGCGAAGGTGCTGGCGGCGAGGGAGGCCGTCACCGGGTCGCTCTCCCGCCGGAGGCGATCGAGCAGCGTGGCCGCGGCCGCGTACCGGCCCTGAGCACCGAGGACGACGGCGGCGAGCAGCCGTTCCCGCGGGCTGCCGGCGCCGCGCACGGCGGCGGGATCGGGCAGCGGGTCGCTCCCGAACGCGGCGGCCCTCAGGGCGGGTTCGTGCACCCGTCCTTTCTAGCGGTTCGCACCGACAAAAACATGATCGAAGTGCCGTCACGCACGCCGCCGGAGGGCGGGAGCTACCGCCGGCCGCCGACCAGGACGTGCTCGATGCGGTCCGCCGCCGACGGCAGGTCCGTCAGCAGTTCCACCTTGTCCGGCAGCCCCGCCGGGTCCCAGCCGGGGCCGCAGGCGAACAGCCGGCTGCGCTGGCGGCCGCGGGACACCCGCGCGAACAGCCGCGCGTCCGCCACCCCGCGTCCGTGGGCCCACAGCACCACCGCGGCCGGCGCGCTGCGGCGGACCGCCACCGCCAGCACCTCGGCCGGCAACGGCACGCCGAACAGCTGCGCGCCGATCCGGCGGCCGGCCAGGGATGCCGCCAGCGCGTACATCGGCATCGAGTCGCGCTCGTCCGGGACGCAGCCGAGGAGGACCGGGCGGGTGTTGCGCGGCTCGTCGAGCACCGGGGTCGCGCGGACCAGCGCCGCGAACACGCACTCCGCGAGCAGGTACTCGACCTCCGCGCCCGCGCTCGCGCCGCGCCAGCGCGCCCCGAGCGCCGAGAGCACCGGCTCGATCACGCCCGTCCACGCGGGGAGCACGCCGAGCTCGGCGATGGTGTCCGCGAGCATCCGCTGGACCGCGCCGACGTCCATCGCCAGTGCCGCGGTGCTCAGCCGGCGGGCCAGGCGGGACCGGACCTCGTGACCGTCGTCGGCGACCGCCGACTCGGGCGGTTCGCCGGGCTCCTCCGGCTGCGGCGGGCCGGAGCGCGGGATCTGCTCGAGGGCGTAGCGGGCCGCTTCGGCCGTCGACGCGCCGCTGAGGAGGGCGCGCTGCATCAGTTCGAGGCGGCCGATGTCGGAGGTGCCGTAGCGGCGGTGGCGGCCGTCGGTGTGGCGGCTGGGCCCCAGTCCGTAGCGGCGGTCCCAGGTTCGGAGGGTGGACGGCGCGACCCCGAGCCGGCGGGCGACCGAGGCCACCGGCAGGGTGGGTTCTTCGGTGCCCGACCCAGCTCCCACGAGGCTCAATATCCAGGCACCCAGCGCAGTCGGCAACCGGAGGCGAAAGCCCTGCTCACACATCCGGGGGATGCCTAACGGCTGAATCGAACCGAATCGCTTGAACAAGTATTGGCGCGCTTCTAACGTTACCGCCGTTGCACCGAATGGAGTATCGGCACCACAGCGAAGCAGCTAGCGGCATCGACCGGATGACGGAGGCGGTCAGGATGGCAGACACGCGCAGGCTCCCAGGACCCAACGCCGACATGTGGGACTGGCAGCTCGAAGGGTCGTGCCGGGGGATGGACAGCGCGTCCTTCTTTCACCCGGACGGCGAGCGCGGCCCGGCGCGGGCACGACGGGAGGCCAGAGCGAAGGCCGTCTGCCTGAGCTGCCCGGTCTTGGAGATGTGCCGCAGCCACGCGCTGGCGGTGCACGAGCCGTACGGCATCTGGGGCGGGCTTTCGGAGTCCGAGCGGGAGCACATCATCAAGTCGGACAAACGCGCGCTCAGCATGTCCGGCGGCTGAGCGCGCCACAGGCTGGACACAACACAGACATCGGAGGGCGGCACCGGGTGGGGTGCCGCCCTCCGTGCCGTTCAGGGCATGAAAACGGGGCGGCACGAGTGCCGCCCCGTCGTCGTGGAACTGCGTCAGTGCGAGTGGCCGTGGCCCGCCGCGGCGGGCTCTTCCTCGGCCGGCTTCTCGACGACCGACGACTCCGTCGTCAGCACGAGCCGCGCGATCGAGGCGGCGTTCGCCACCGCGGACCGGGTCACCTTGACCGGGTCGACGATGCCGGCGGCCAGCAGGTCGGTGAGCTCGCCGGTGGCGGCGTTGAAGCCCTGGCCCCAGCCCTGCTCCTGCACCTTGTTGACGATGACCGCGCCCTCGTGGCCCGCGTTGGTCGCGATCCAGAACAGCGGGGCCGTCAGCGCGTCCTTGACGATGCGCACGCCGGTGGCCTCGTCGCCCTCCAGGCCCAGGCCGCCCTCGAGCTCCTTGACCGCGTGGACCAGCGCCGAACCGCCGCCGGGCAGGATGCCCTCCTCGACGGCCGCCTTGGTCGAAGCCACGGCGTCCTCGATGCGGTGCTTGCGCTCGTTCAGCTCGGTCTCGGTGGCCGCGCCGACCTTGATGACCGCGACGCCGCCGCCGAGCTTCGCGAGCCGCTCCTGCAGCTTCTCGCGGTCCCAGTCGGAGTCGGTGGTCTCGATCTCCTTGCGGATCTGCGCGACCCGCCCGGCGATGGCGTCCTTGGAGCCGGCACCGTCGACGATCGTGGTGTCGTCCTTGGTGACGACGATCCGGCGGGCCTTGCCCAGCGCGCCGAGGTCGACGTCGGACAGCTTGCGGCCGATCTCCGCGGAGATGACCTCGCCGCCGGTGACGACCGCGAGGTCGTCGAGGAACGCCTTGCGGCGGTCGCCGAAGAACGGCGCCTTGACCGCCACGGCGGTGATCGTCTTGCGCAGCGAGTTCACCACGAGGGTGGACAGCGCCTCGCCGTCGACGTCCTCGGCGATGATCAGCAGCGGCTTCTTGGCCTCGACGACCTTCTCCAGCACCGGCAGCAGGTCGGCCAGGGCCGAGATCTTCTCGCGGTGCAGCAGGACGTAGGCGTCCTCGAGGATCGCCTTCTGCTCCTCCGGGTTGGTCGCGAAGTGCGCCGAGAGGAAGCCCTTGTCGAACTGGACGCCCTCGGTGATCACCAGCTCGGTCGCCAGGGTCGACGACTCCTCGATGGTGATGACGCCGTCTTCGCCGACCTTCTCGACGGCTTCGCCGAGCAGGGCGCCGATGTTGGCGTCACGGGAGGTCACGGTGCCGACCTGGGCGATGTTCTCGCGGCCCTTGACCGGGGTGGCCTTGGCCTTGAGGACCTCGATGACCTTCTCCGCGGCGGCCTCGATGCCGCGGCCGATCGAGGTCGGGTTGGCGCCGGCCGCGACGTTGCGCAGGCCGACCTTCACCAGCGACTGCGCGAGCACGGTCGCGGTGGTGGTGCCGTCGCCGGCGACGTCGTTGGTCTTGGTGGCGACGCTCTTGGCGAGCTGCGCGCCGAGGTTCTCGAACGGGTCGTCGAGCTCGACCTCACGGGCGACGGTGACACCGTCGAGGGTGATGGTCGGGCCGCCGAACTTCTTGTCGAGCACGACGTGGCGACCACGCGGGCCGAGGGTGACCTTGACGGCGTCGGCGAGCTTGTTCACCCCGCGCTCCAGCGCGCGACGAGCGTCCTCGTCGAAACTGATCTGCTTGGGCATAGCGTGTTCCGCTTACCTTTCGAAGTCTCTGGACGCAAGAACGCCCCGCTCCCCGGCGTTGTGCGGGGCCCGGGGCGTCATGCGCTGCGAGCGGACGTCAGTTGATGACGGCCAGCACGTCGCGGGCGGACAGGATGAGGTAGTCCTCACCGTTGTACTTGACCTCGGTGCCGCCGTACTTGGAGTAGATGACGACGTCGCCGACGTTCACGTCCAGCGGGACGCGGTTGCCCTTGTCGTCGATCCGGCCCGGGCCCACGGCCAGAACCTTGCCCTCCTGGGGCTTCTCCTTGGCGGTGTCGGGGATGACGAGGCCGGAAGCGGTCGTCTCCTCGGCCTCGCTCGTCTGGACGACGATCTTGTCCTCGAGCGGCTTGATGTTCACGCTCACCGGGTTGACCTCCACGGTCGTCGAAAGCGTTGGCAGGATGTGGTTACGGCTCTACCACCCCCGCCGTCGCGGGTGCCGGGGCTGTCGGGCCGTGCGATTAGCACTCTAGCCACGTGAGTGCCAGTCGTGCAAGGAGGGTCCACCCGACGTGCGACAGTGCCGCCGGACGGGCCCTGACCGGCCTCTTTGTTCCGCGCGGGTTCCACCGAAGGCCGCGCTTGATGGCGGCGCCGCGTTCCGGGAAACTGGCAGGGCGACAGATGGTTAGGTCTTGTGCGGTCCCCTGGGACCAATAGGCCCGCAGCTTGGTGGCTGCACCCGGCCGGGGGAGGCACTTGACGTGACGATCTCTTGCGCCGCTGGCCAGCCTGCGGCCCCCGGCGAAGTGCACTGGCCGGGGGCTGTGGCCGGCCGCCGGGACGGGATCCTCCGCGACCGGGCCACACGCCGGTCCAAGCCCACACCGGCCGGCGCCTCCTCCGCCCCACCAAGCCGCACCGGGCAACGGTCCAAACCCACCGCCCTACACCTCCCCCGCCCCCGACCCGGCACTGACATCCGATCGGGTGGCGCCGCCCGCCAGGGGAACCCGCTGGTACCGGGCACCGTTGGACCGGCATCTGTGACGCGGGGCACTCACCCGCCTCGTCGAGAGGGGAGCCGCATGTCCGAGTCCCGCCGCGACGACTGGCTGGCGCTGGGCGAGCAGTACGCCAAGATCGACGGCCTGCTGCACGCCCCGGGTGCCGACTACGCCATCACCGCGACCCACCACGTCTCGGCCGGCACGATGGACGGCGTGACCGGCGTGTTGTTCGGTCTCGTCCGAATGTCGCTCGCCCAGTACTCCGCCGACCAAGATGCCCGGGACAGGGTCGGCTCCCGCCGTCGGGTGCACCTCGAGGCGTCCGACGAGCTGTTCTCGGACGAACGGCCCACCACTCCGCCCACGATCGGCGCGTGAAGCACCACCCGGCACACCTCTTACCCCCGGCGTGAGTTTCTGGTTAGGTTTTGACCTCTGGCACCTGCACCCTGGGGGTTCATTGCCCATGTCCCGCCCCATCCCGAGAACCACGGCCATCGCCGCCGCCATCACCCTCCTCACCGGCCTGGCCGCGGCACCGGCCGAAGCCCAAGCCGACACCACGAGCCAACGCCAACGCGACTTCGCGGCGGCAGCACGCGAGTTCAACGTCCCGGAGAACGTCCTCCTCGGCGTCTCCTACCTCGAGTCTCGCTGGGACACCAACGCCGGAACGCCCAGCACCTCGGCCGGCTACGGCCCCATGCACCTCACGGACCTCCGGGAGGCCGGCGTCGCCGGCACCCACCACGACGAGGGCACCGAAGACGCCCGGGGCGACGACGCGCGCCCGGCCGTGCACCCGCAGGCCGGCCCCGCCGCCCCGCCACCCACCCTGCAGACCGTCGACGAGGCCGCGCGGCTCCTGAAAACCGACGCGAAAACGCTGCGCACCGATCCCGCCCAGAACATCCGCGGCGGCGCCGCCCTCCTCGCGAAGTACAACACCGGCAAGAACTGGTACGACGCCGTCGCGCGCTACAGCGGCTCCGCCGACCAGGCCGCCGCGCAGACCTTCGCCGACGAGGTCTTCGACACGATCAAGACCGGCACCGCCCGGACCACGGACGACGGCCAGCAGGTCACCCTGGCCCCGACGCCGGACCTGGTCGTCCCGCAGCACGCCGGCTCGACGCCGAAAGACGTCGAATGCCCGCGCCGGGTCACCTGCGAGTCCGTCCCCGCGCCCTACCAGGAGCTGCCGAAGGACGACTACGGCAACCACGACCTCGCGAACCGGCCGTCGAGCCAGAAGATCGACCACATCGTCATCCACGACACCGAGGGCTACTGGGCCAACGTCCTCGACCTCGTCCAGGACCCGACGTACGTGAGCTGGCACTACACCATCCGCTCGGCCGACGGCCTGATCGCGCAGCACGTGCCGGCCAAGGACGTCGCCTGGCACGCCGGCAACTGGTACGTCAACGCGAAGTCGATCGGCATCGAGCACGAGGGCTTCGCCGCGAAGGGCACCTGGTACACCGAGGCCATGTACCGCACGAGCGCGAAGCTCGTCGGCTACCTCGCGCGCAAGTACGGCATCCCGCTGGACCGCGCGCACATCATCGGCCACGACAACGTGCCCGGCACCGTCCCGTCGACCATCGCGGGCATGCACTGGGACCCGGGCCCCTACTGGGACTGGTCGCACTACTTCGACCTGATGGGCGCCCCGCTCGGCGGGTTCGGCCTGCCCGGCTCGTCGCTGGTCACCATCGACCCGGACTTCGCGAAGAACCAGCCCGCGTTCACCGGCTGCGACAAGTCCGGCAGCGGCACGCCCTGCCCGCTGCGCGGCTCGGAAGCCGTCGTGCTGCACTCGGAGCCGAGTGAGTCCTCGCCGCTGCTGGTCGACATCGGCCTGCACCCGAAGGGGACGGCGTCCACCATGGACGTCGCCGACGTCGGCAGCCGGGTCGCGACCGGCCAGCGGTACGCCGTCGCCGAAGTCCGCGGCGACTGGACGGCGATCTGGTACCTCGGCCAGAAGGGCTGGTTCCGCAACCCGCGCGGCGCCCGGGTCGCGAAGCCCGCGATCGGCTGGGTCGCGACGCCGAAGCCGGGCCTCGCGACCGTGCCGGTGTACGGCCGCGCCTACCCCGAGCCCGAGGCGTACCCGGCCGGTGTGACCGTGCAGACCATCACGCCGCTGCCGTACACGCTGTCCGCCGGGCAGAAGTACTCCTCCGGCGGCACGGTGGGCTCCGAGTACTACTGGGCGACCACCTTCGACCCGGCGAACCACGTGGTGGTGAAGGGCAAGCTCAAGTACGTCCAGATCCAGTTCGGGCACCGGATCGCCTTCGTCAAGGCCGACGACGTCCGGATCGTCCCGGCGTTCTGACCGCGGGGTGGAGGTCGCGCTCACGCGTCGAGCGCGACCTTCACCCCGGCCGCCTGCTCGGTGTTGCGGCGCGTCTTCGCCCAGCCGTTGCGCCCGCGGACGAGCCGGAACAGCGCCCGCCACGACGTCACGTAGAACGTGTAGATGTACAGCGCGTAGGCGAGGCCCATGCCCAGCCCGCGCAGGATGTTCCTGCTGCGCAAGCACTTCAGCTGGTAGATCGGGCCCCAGACGAGGAACGGCAGCAGCCCGAACGAGCCGTAGATGGCGAAGAGGATCCAGGCGCCGCCGGTGAACCACGTCCACATCTGCGCCGGGTCGCCCGCGGTGCCGATCACCAGCAGCACGAACGGGATCGGGTACAGCAGCGAGCCGAGCAGCTGCAGCCACGGCTGGGCCAGGTAGTACATCATCTCCGCCGCGCCGAGCGTGCTGACGTGCGGGGAATCCCAGATCCGCCGCAGGTACCGGGCGCACTGCATGGTGCCCTGGCCCCACCGCGTGCGCTGCACGAGGAACCGCCGCAGGCTGTACAGACCTTCCTGCGACACGTGCGAATCCGGGGTGAACCCGGTGCGCCAGCCCGCGGTGAGCAGGTGGACGCCGAGTTCGAAGTCCTCCAGCAGCGAGCCCCGCCACGGCTCCCCGGCGTCGCCCGCGATCGAGTCCAGCGCGGTGAGGCGGGTGAACTGGCCGTTGCCGCCCATGGAGATCGTGCCGGTGAACCCGCGGGACGTCTGGATCGCCGCGATCGCCGTGCGGAACTCCAGGTCCTGCAGCTGCGCGAGCTTGAGGCCGAACCAGCGGCCAAGGGGGTTGCGCGTCGGCGGCGGCGTGCCGGCGTTGCCCATCCGGACGTCGAGCTGGACCGCGCCGACCGCCGGGTCGCCGAAGAGGTGGTCCGCCGCGCAGACCTCCAGGCAGTTCGGTGCCGGGCGGCCGTCGGCGTCGACGACCACCACGACGACGTCTTCGCGGCTCGCGTCCGGGCCCATCCACTCGCTCAGGGCGCGGTAGGCCGCGTTCAGCGCGTCACCCTTGCCGGTGCGGGCTTCGGGGCGCACGCGCGGCACCAGGTGCAGGTACGGGTCGTAGCCGCCGTGGCGCCGCCACAGCATCCGGACGACGCGGGCGGTGCGGTCCTCCGAGTCGTCGTCGACGACCCAGACGTGGGCCTGGCGGAAGGTCGTGCGCAGGTAGCGGACGGTCTCGCGGATGACCGTCTGCTCGTCGCGGCACGGCACGAAGAAGTGCCAGGTGAAGCCGGCCGGGTCGCCGACCGGGCCGGGCTTGCGGCGCAGGTAGGGCACCACGATCACCACGACGTAGACGAGGAACGCCACGCTCATGGTGAGCGCGAACGCCTGGGTGATCGCCAGCAGGACCTTGACGCTCATGCGTTCTGCTCTGCCTTCTTCAAGCGTGTGGCGAGCCAGACGAACAGGACGATCGAGACGGCGCCGCCGAACACGCTCACCATCGAGCCGAGCAGCGTGTGGCCCCAGTAGTAGCCCTCGTCGGTGCCGAACCCGTGCACGAGCCCGACGATCGTCAGAATGCGGAGCTGGTTCACGAGTATGACGACCACCGCCGAAATGCCGAGCGAAAAGAACAGCCGCCGCGCATTCGACGGCCGGAAGTAGAGCATGGCCATGGTCACAACGAGCAGCGGAAGCAAAAGGAACGCCGAGGAACATTCCGGAGTCATTCTCAACCCGAACGGAGCAGCACTGGTCAACCCAAAGTAAACAGACTCCCGATCGGGGGCGATATAAACACCCGATGTAGTGAACACCTCGAGGATTGCGCCGGCGAGCCGCACTTCCAGTTCGCGGTACAACCGCTCGGCCAGCACCACCACGACCCCCGCGGCGGCCAGCGCGCTCAGCGCCACGACCAGCGGAAACCTTGCCATTCCTGAGTTCGGAGCGCTCGCTACCGCCACGACGTTCCTCTCGGTGTCGATTTTCCGATCAAGTTGCGGGCACCGGCGAGCGTAGGACATGCGCGCCCGCGGTTTCCACCCGGCGGGGTGGTTTGTCGCCCCATTCGGCTGGAAGTTCGGCGAACTTGTTACGCCATCCGAGTGATATCGAAAACGACCAGCGGAAACGGCGCCGAGCCTTACCCGATCCGGTGATTCGGGAAATTATGTGTGCTATTCGCTCCGGTCTTCGCGATAGTCGATCCGCGTGCCGAGTCGAGGCAAGCCGGTTCGATCCGCGCCACCGTCACGCACACCCCGGATAAATCCAGCGAATTCGGAGGACCACTTGATGAAGAGCTCCCTCGTGCGCCGCGGCGGACTGCTCGCCGCGGTCGTGGCGAGCGTCGTGCTCGCCGGCGCGGCCCCCGCTTCGGCGGCCCCCGGCGACGGATCCGCGTACGGCGTCTGGGTCGACGTGCACCTGCTCGGCCAGAAAGCGGTGGAGGCCGGCCCGCTCGCGGCGGCGAACACCGCGGGCCCGGCGAGCAACAGCCTGGCGAAGGCGGAGGTGCCCGGCATCCTCACCGCCGGCGCGGTGAACACGGAGGCGAAGCGGGACGAGAACTCCGGTGCGGTGACGGCGAAGGCGAGCACCGCCGACGTCACGCTGCCGCTGCTCAAGACGGCACTGGGCAACGTCGGCATCAAGCTCGTCGAGGCCGTCTGCACCGCCACGCAGAAGGGCGTCGAAGGCAGCACGAAGCTGGTCGGCGCGAACCTCGGCAGCGCCGGCGCGGTCGACGCCGCCCCGGCGCCGAACACGAAGATCAAGGTCGGGCTCGGCACGCTCAACGTCGCGACGGTCACCCTCAACGAGCAGATCAAGAACAAGGACGGCAGCCTCACGGTCAACGCCGTCCACGTGCAGCTGCTCGGCGGCGGCGCCGGGGCGCTCGGCTCGGGTGACGTGATCGTGTCGCAGGCCAACTGCGGCCCGGCCGCGCCGCCGATGCCGCTGGCGTCCGGCGCCGGGCTCTGGATCGGGCTCGGCCTGCTCGGCGCCGTCGCGGTGCCGGTCGGCACCCGCATCTTCCGCCGCCGTTCCGCTCAGGCCTGAGTGAGGTCCGGATGTACAAGATGCCGGGCGCCGGAGTCGGCGTGGCCGGAGGCGGGGTCGGCACCCTCGCCGCCACCGGCGCCGACATCGGGTGGTGGCTGGCCGTCGGCGTGCTGCTGGTCCTGCTCGGGACCGTCGCGCTGATCGCCGTCCACCGCCGCAACCGCCGTCTTTCCCAGGCGCGGGACTGAAGACGGCGTTCCTCGGCCGCCGGCGTGTGCCCCTCGCACGCCGGCGGCCCTACTCGGTGGAAATTCCCAGGACACTGGACGATGTGGAGAAGAGGCGGCACGGGGTGGACGTGATGTTGCTGGCCGGGACGCGGCCGGAAGCCGTCAAGCTCGCGCCGCTGGCCTTGGCGCTGGCGGCCCATCCGGTGCTGCGCCCGGTCGTGGTGCACAGCGGCCAGCACCCGGGCATGGTCGAGCAGGCCCTGGAGCCGTTCGGGCTGACCGTGGACGGGTGGCTCGACGTGCCGCCGCGGGTGACCGGCGGCCAGGCCGAGCTGGTGGCGGGCCTGCTGCCCGCACTCGACGACGTGCTTCGCCGCCACGCCCCGGCCGCGCTGGTCGTGCAGGGCGACACGACGACGACCCTGGCCGGCGCGCTGGCGGCGTTCTGGCTGGGCATCCCGGTGGTCCACCTGGAGGCCGGGCTGCGCACCCACGACCTGGCGGCACCGTTCCCGGAGGAGGGAGCGCGGCAGATGGTGTCCCGGATCGCGGCCCTGCACCTGGCCCCGACCCTCGGCGCGGCGGCGGCATTGCGCTCGGAAGGCGTTGCGCGGCAACAGATCGCGGTCACGGGCAACACGGTGGTCGACGCGGTGCTCGAGATCGCGGCCCGCGACCTCCCGGCCCGCGACACGGCGCTGGCACTGCTGGAGATGGAGCTCGCGGAGGCGGGCGAGCGCCTGGTGCTGGTGACGTCCCACCGCCGCGAGTCCTGGGGCGAGCCCTTGGAGCGGACGCTGGCGGCGGTTCAGCTGATCGTGGCCGAGCACCCGGACGTCCAGGTGCTGTTCCCGGCACACCCGAACCCCCAGGTCCGCACCCAGGTGGAGGCGGCGCTGACCGGCCTGCCCCGGGTGACGGTGACGGACCCGCTGGAGTACCCGGACCTGGTCCGCGCGCTGCGGCTGGCGTCGTTGGTACTGACGGATTCGGGCGGCATCCAGGAGGAGGCCCCGACGTTCGGCACCCCGGTGGTGGTCCTGCGCGACGTGACGGAGCGGGCAGAGGTGGTGGAGGCGGGCTGCGCCTGGCTGGCGGGAACGGACACCGCAAAGATCGTGGACCTGGCGGCCCAGCTGCTGAGCGGGGAGTTGCGCCCAGCCCAGGTGGGAAACCCTTACGGGGAAGGAAACGCGGCGACATTGGCGGTCGCGGCAATCGAGGAGCTACTGGGCGTACGAGCCGTGACCCCGGCAAAGGCTTCGTAGCGAGCCCCGGCAGCACAGGACGCTCACATCCCGCGACACGGCAACGCAACTCCACAACACGACGCCCAGCCCCCCCCGTTACCTTTTTCGTGGCTCCCATCAGGGAGTTGTGGTCGCCAGGCCCGGCATGACTTGCGCCCCCAGTCGAACCCATGATCCGGGGG
>NZ_JBSGAI010000044.1:0-19529 GCF_053600695.1 Amycolatopsis sp. NPDC005003
GCAGAAGGCAGGAAACGATGTACGCGTCGATGTGGTTGATCCGGTTGCGGCACACTCTCTTGCCCGGGCGTGACACCGTGGCCCGGCCGTCGGCCGCGAAGGGGACGTTCACTCCCGGCAGCCGCGTCCGCGGGCCGCGACGGCCGCTTCCGGTTCGACGGTCACCCGCGGGCGCAGGGGCCGGGCTTCGAGGCCCTCGACGTCGATCACCAGGAACCAGTGGGCGTTGGCCGGGATGTGGATCTTGAACATCGGTGCGGTGGCCACCCCGCCGTGCATCCGGTAGTACTGCCGGCGCCGGTAGGCCTGGAAGTTGACCGCGGTCAGCAACCTGACGTTGGCCATCGCGTCCAGGCGGACGGTGACCACCGCGTCTCTTCGCACCTTCCCCAGGTCGAACACGCTCGCTTCCATTTCGTCCCTCTTCCACGCGTGGTTTTTCGATTCGAGTTCGGCGGTCGCGGGCAGCGCGGATCGCGCCGCGGAGCACACGACGGGCGGAAGATCGGAACGGGACTAGCCGGGCCCGGTGCCCGGTTCGGAGGGCCGCCACAGCGGCACGAAGTCCCCGTGCGCCCAAGGGGACGCCCGGAAGTGGTGCGGAGCGTTGCCCGCGCTCAGGCAGGCGGGCGGGAAGCCGGACCCGCTGCCGGAGGCGACGTCGGAAGACGACACGGGCAGGCCGGGCCGGGCCGGCGCCGGGCCGGGCCCGGGCCGGTGGCCGCCGACGAGCTGCGGCCGCGGCTGGTGAGCGGCACTTCGCCGCGGCGAGGAGGGCGAGGAGTGAGCCGAGCAGGGCGGGCCGATGCGCCACGCTTGCCCGGCGGCGGGGTGAACGGCAGCCGCGGCAACGAGCGGCTGATCCGGCAGCGCGACGGTCACCCGGGCGGCCGGGGGAACGGCCTGGACAACGGCCCGGGCCCCGGCCGGTCCGACCACCTCGGCCACGGGAACGACGACGGGTCGCCCGACCCCGTCGGCAACGGGGGCGAGCAGGCCGGGCAGCGCGGGAGAAGCGGCGCCGAGCACCGGGCCGGCGACGGGCTTGAGCAGGTGGTCCAGGGCACCGACGAGATCGCCGACGGGCGGAGCGAGAACGGAGACAACCGGCGAGCCGACCCCGGCGACGGCCTTGGTCACCGGGGAGAGCAAGGTCTTCGCGGCACCGGTGACGGGCTCGACGACGGGAAGGGCACTCCGCACCACGGGCGCCACCACCGCGGCGACGGTCCCGGTCACCGGCAAGGCCACCACACCTGCGCCCCGCGCCACCGGCCCGGCGGAACGCACGACCTTGGTCGCCGGCGTCACAACAGTTCCGACGGGTTCGCCCACCGGCGAAACCACAGCACCCACCGCACGCCCCACCGGCTCAGCAGAACGCACAACCTTGCCCACCGGCGCCACAACATTGGCCGCAGCGCCCGCGACCGGCTCCCCAGAACCCGCAGCCCGCGACACCGGCTCAACCGCCGCGGCTGTGCTCGCCGCAACAGGGGTAGCAGCCAACCCACCCGCCCGTCCCACCGGCCCAGCCGCACGTCCAGCAGATCGCACGGCACCCACCGCCGACACCCCGGCCGCGCTCGCCCCGGCAGGCGAACCAGCAGCACCCGTCGCGGCAGTCCGGCTCACTGGCACACCCGCACCCGACACTGTCCGGGCGACCGCTTGAGGAACCGGCGGCACGACAGCTCCCGGAGCCCGCAGGGCTGCCCGGGGCGCGACCTCGACCTTCGGCAGGCGGCTCGCGTCCTGCAGAGGCGAAACCACCGCCCCGATCGGATCCTCGGCCTGAGGCGCCGCGTCGGCGTCGGCGGAGGTCAGCCACGTCACCAGCCAGAAGCCGGCCACCGCGCCCGCCAGTACCAGCAGCCTGCGAGCGGCGACGGACGCGCCGCCCACCTCGCGAGCCCCGGTCACGTCGGCGAACCTCCACGGTGAGAACAGGCATGGGACGTACCCTCCAACGGCTCCGGTCACACCCCTGCTACGGGCCGCCTGGCGCTTCCACTCGTCCGGCCTAGTACCTCGGTGTCACCACGGCCGACCGGAGACTCCAGTCGGGTGAGGTGGATGGACCAGGTGCCCGCGCGGCGGTACCTCCGCCGAAATCAGGCTTCCTGCGCCCGCCGCTGTCCTGACAGCGCTCCCAGTGCCGTGACGCCGTGCTGCAGGCCCTCGCGGAACGTCGCGCGCTGGCCCGGGCTCAAGTCGGCCAGGAGCGCGTTCTCCAGCTCCGCGACCGCCGGTGCGCAGCCCGCGAGCAACGCGCGCCCGGCGTCGGTGAGGCCGGCCAGCAGGACGCGCTTGTTGCCCGCCTTCGGGGTCCGCGCGATCAAGCCGCGCTTTTCCAGCGTCAGCACCATTTCGTGCATGGTCTGCGGGCGCAGGAACGACCGGCGGGCCAGCTGCGCCGAAGACAGCGCGCCGCTGGCTTCGAGCACGGTCAGCGCCGTGTACTGCAGCGTGGTGAGCCCGAGCGGCCGCAGGGCGTCGTCGAGCAGGGCCCTGATCACCAGCTCGAGCCGTTTGACCAGGTACAGGGTCAACGGCGCGCCGGCGGGGTGCTCCTGGGCGGAGGTGCTCACGGCGCCCATCATGACACGCCCCCGCCGCTATGCTCCGATCATGGACCTCGGTCGGCAGACCCGCGTGCGGCAGGCGTTCGACACCTTCTTCGGCACCGCGGAGCCGCCGTCGGAAGACCACGTCCTCGAACTGTTTCGCCGCACCGCCGAAACCGTGCCCGCGTACCGGGAATTCCTGCGGGAGCACGGGATCGGGCCGCAGACCGTCGGGACGATGGCCGAGTTCCGGGCGCTGCCGCTGGTCGGCAAGGACGGCTACCACCGGAAGTACCCGCTGCCCGAGCTCTGCCGCGGCGGCACGTTCGACGGGCTCGACATGATCGCCGTCTCGTCCGGCTCCAGCGGCCACCCGACCGTCTGGCCCCGGGCGCTCGAAGACGAACTGCACGTCGCGAGGCGGTTCGAGCAGGTGCTGGCCGGTGCCTTCGAGGCCGATCGGCGCCGCACCCTCGCCGTCGTCTGCTTCCCGCTCGGCACCTGGGTCGGCGGCCTGTTCACCACGGCGTGCGTGCGCCACCTCGCCGCCAAGGGCTGCCCGATCACCGTCGTGGCGCCCGGCAACAACAAGGCCGAGATCCTGCGCGTGCTGCCCGAGCTCGCGCCGCACTTCGAGCAGGTGGTGCTGCTGGGCTACCCGCCGTTCGTCAAGGACGTCGTCGACACCGGCCTGGCCGAGGGCGTCGACTGGCCCGCGTACGCGGTCAAGCTCGTGCTGGCCGGCGAGGTGTTCAGCGAGCAGTGGCGCGAGCTGGTGGCCCGGCGGGCCGGGATCGCCGACCCGGTCCGCGACATCGCTTCGCTGTACGGCACGGCCGACGCGGGCGTGCTCGGCACCGAAACCCCGCAGTCGGCGGGCATCCGCCGGTTCTTCGCCGGCCGCCCGGACCTGGCCCGCGAAGTCTTCGGCGACGCGCGGCTGCCGACGCTGGTGCAGTACGACCCGGCGAGCCGCTTCTTCGAAGTGCACGAAGGCACCCTGGTCGTCACGGCGGACGGCGGCATCCCGCTGATCCGCTACCACATCGCCGACGAGGGCGGGCTCCTGCCGCACGCCGAACTCCTCGGCTTCTGCGCCCGGCACGGCTTCACGCCGCCGCCGGGCCCGGAGCTGCCATTCGTCTACGTGTTCGGCCGCTCGCTGTTCACGGTGTCGTTCTTCGGCGCGAACGTCTACCCGGAGAACGTCACGGTGGGTCTGGAGCAGCCCGGCATCAGCGACACCGTGACGGGCAAGTTCGTCATCGAGTCGGTCGAAGACGCCGACCGCGACCGGCGGCTGCGCATCACGGTCGAGACGGCGCCGGGTGCCACCGCCGACGCCGGCCGGATCGCGGCGGCCGTGCGCGACCAGCTGGTGCGGCTCAACAGCGAGTTCGCGCACTACGTCCCGGCGGAGCGGCAGCTGCCGGACGTCGTCCTGCGCCCGGCGGGCGACCCCGGGTACTTCCCGGCCGGGGTCAAGCACCGCTACACGCGGCCGTCCTAGCGCCGTCGCCGCAGGTCAGCGCCGTTGTGACGGCGGAATTCCGCTGGCGCCGCCCCCCGGCCGACGGATATCCTGCGCGGAAGGCCGGGTCGTCACCCGATGAGCCGGCTGCCTGTGCGGGCAGGGGGCGGTTCTCATGCCGAGCGTCGAAGAAAACCACGACCGCTGGACGAACTACGCATGGACCGGCAAGGGCGATGAATGGTCGGTCGGCTACGGCGGCACCGAAAGCATGTGGGCCTGGGCGATCCAGCCGAGGATCGGCCCGTTCCTGCCGTCGGCGCACACACTGGAGATCGCACCCGGGTTCGGCCGCGCCACGCAGTTCGTCCTGCCCGCCAGCGACAAGCTGACCTTGGTCGATCTCGCCGAGCCGTGCATCGAGGCCTGCAGAAAGCGCTTCGCCGGCCACGAAAACATCGAATACCACGTGAACGACGGACGATCGCTCGACATGGTCGCCGACGGCACGATCGACTTCGCGTTCAGCTGGGATTCCCTGATCCACGTCGAGGACGACGTGGTCGAGGGCTACCTGGCGCAGCTCGGCCGCAAACTGCGTCCCGGCGGCACCGGCGTTTTCCACCATTCCAACATGGACTCCTACCGGGACGCCAAGACCGGTGAGCTCACGATCGGGAACGAGCACTGGCGGGCGACGAGCATGTCGGCCGCCAAGTTCCGGCGGTTCTCGGCCGCGGCCGGCCTGCGCTGCGTCGCCCAGGAGCTGATCCCGTGGGGCGGCACGGACTTCACCGACTGCATCTCGGTGTTCCGGCGGGACGCCGGGCGGACCCGCCGCAAACGCACCGCCCAGATCCGCAACAGCCGCTTCTTCGAGCAGGTCCAGCAGCGGCGGGCGGCGGAAATCCGCGAGGTGACGAGCCTCTACCGCAACGCCGGCTGACCGGCCGGTGCGCCTCAGGGACGCGCGAGCTTGCGGAACCGTTCGCGGCGCTCGTCGGCCGACGACCCGTCGGCGATGTCGTCGTCGAACCACGAGCACAGCGCCGCCCACAGCTGCGCGCGGGCCGCGAAGTCGTCCGCGGCCAGCGGGGTCTGCTCGAGTTCGGCCACGTCCGCCACCAGGTGGTCCAGGCGGCGGTCGCACAGCCGGACGTACTCGCGGACGAGGATGTCCGCGTCGAGGCCCGTCTTCGCGCGCGGGCCCGCCGCGCCGCGGAGCTGGGCGTGCAGGCTTTCCTCGCAGTACAGCGGGAACCCGGCGATCGAGCCGGGGTAGCCGGACTCGGCCGCCCACTCGCGGAACGCGCAGATCGCCTGGTAGCGCGTGTACCAGTCCTGCTTCCCGGCCGCCAGGTCCGCCAGCTTCCGCCAGGCGTCGCGGTCGGCGGCACGCCAGCGATCGAGGGTGCGGCTGTCCGGCGGCGGGCCTTCGTCGAGCGCGCGGGCGCGCCAGAAGTGCGCCCGGCAGCCGGCGATCTCGGCGACGAGCCGCCGGACGTAGCCGACCTGTTCCCAGACGTGGGCGCGCTGCGGCCGCAGTGGCGCCGCGCGGTCCGGCGAGAAGGTCACCATCTCGAAGACGCGGAACAGCTCGTGGCCGCGCAGGGCCGCGAGGTCCGGGTCCTCGCCCATCACCCAGGAGCGGCGTTCCGGCAGCCGTCCGCTGTGGCTGATCGTCGCCGCGTGGTAGAGCTCGCGGACGGCACGGCGGGCCACTTCGTCCCGCGCCTCGCCGAGCAGCCGCGGGTTGCGCGCGCGGTCGCGCAGGTCGCGTTCGCCGCGCGGGCCGACTTCGAGCATCGCGACCGCGTACACGCTCGCCGCGTTGTAGCACTCCTCCCACGACCGGCGGGGCCCGGCGGCTTCGACGGTGGCGTCGAGCGCAGCCGGGTCCGGCGGCCAGCGCCGGTCCGGGCAGACGTCGGCCAGCCGGACGCGGCTGCCGGGGTAGGCGGGCTGGGGCTCGGGCACCGCGCCGGTCACCGGCTCGACGTCCGCCATCGCCCGCCGCACCACCGACCAGACCAGGGACAGGTCGAGGGCGCGGTTCGTCAGCTGTTTCCAGCTGCGGCGCCAGCGGCGGCCGAACCGGCGGTAGTCCTCGATGAGCCGCTCGATTTCGTACTGCGACAGCGCGCCGAAGTACGAGCGCATCTCGGCGGCGCGCTGGTTGTACTCCGCCAGCTCCTCCGGCGACGCCTCGCTCACCAGGATTTCCGGCACCGGCACGCGCAGCACGCGCCGGTGCAGCTCGAGCCGCTTCTCACGCGGGATCGCGTACGGGCGCGTCCGGACGTCGAGGTCGACGTACCGGCGGAAGCGCAGCTCGATCGCCGCCCGCAGCTCGGCGCGCCGCTGGGCCCGCGCGTCGCCGGGGGCGCCCGCGGTGGTGCGCCGCACCCACCAGGACCCGGCCACGGAGTCGCCGTGGCCGAGGACGAGCGCGTGCCGGTAGCGGGCGATGAGCAGGGCGACGTCGCGGCCGCGGCCGGCGTGGCGGGGCTGGCGTGCGAAGTCGGGGCCGATCCACCAGCGGGCCAGCCGCGGGTGCCCCCGGCTGCACACGGTGATCACGTCGTCGTACGTGGCGAGCGCGTCGAGGTGCAGGTCGAGCTGCTCCTGGAGGGCGGCGATCTCGAGCCTGACGTACACGTTGGCCGGGTCGAGGCTGACCGCGCGGTAGTACTCGGCAAGGGCCTCGTCGTAGCGGCGGTAGGCGATGAAGTGGTTGGCGCGCTGGTAGGCGTCGAAGAGCTCGTACGGGATCTTCGCGCCACGCCAGGCCGCCCAGTGGATGTTCGAGCGCACGTACGCGCTGCGCGGGATGACCAGCGCGGCCACCGCGTTCGCCGCGCGGTGCAGCACGCGCGGCCAGTTGGCGTCCTCGATCACCAGCGGGCTCGCGGCGAAGCGCGGGACGCGCACGAGCTCGAGGATGAGCTGGTGGCGGCCGGGGGTGTTGCCGGGCCGGACGGTGCCGGTGACGGTGAACGCGGCGGGTGGCTGGGCCAGCCGGATCACCTTCGTGACCGCCTTCCACCAGCCCTCCGCGGCATCGCCGGCGTGCTCGACGATCTGGAGGAAGTCGTAGGAGCTGCCGGCACCCGGCACCGGCGTCGGGGTGTAGAGGCGGGAGTCGTTGAGGAACCGCTTGAAGGTGGCGGTCAGTTCGACGGCGGAGTCGATCTCGCGGTCGTGGCTGCCTTCGGGCCGCTCGTCGACGAACACCCGGATGTCGATCTGGTTGGCCCGGTAGGCGGCGCTTTCCAGCCGCGCCCGGCCGGTGAAGTACAGCGTCAGGACGGCGGAGACGAGCACCACGGACGTCTGGAGCACGGTCCAGGTGATCACGGCGGCGACCTTCGGGTCGCGCACGAACGTCCAGGACTGGAAGAACGGCAGGTAGGGCACGACGGCGAAGCCGGCCGCGACGAGCCCGGCCGTCACCGCCGCGAGCCACCACCGGATCCGGTGAGCCGCGGGCAGTTCGGCTTGGTCGAACCCCCCGAATCGCCGCGCGTGCACGATCGATCACCCCCTCGTGTCAGGTTACTCGCACAGGGGGTCGGTTCTGTTACGGGCCGTGATCCGGCAACCCGGCCGCTCGGGGACGTCCGGCCGGTTCGACGACCTCGGCCGGCGCCGGCCTTCGCACCGGCGGTGGTCGATTGTTCACCGGTTCGCTTCCCATCCGGTTACTCCCGATGGTTCACCTAGTGCAGATGCACTATGCTGAGGGCTCACGGTTGAGCCGTCAGCCGCTGCCGGACGTTCCGCGCCCGGGCCGGCAGGCTGCCTCGTGTCCGGCATGCCCGTCCCCCGCCGTCCGGTCCGCCCCCGCTGCCCGAGGAAAGGGTGTGCCGCGATGGTCCCGGAACCACGCTCGCCCGACCACCAGCTCACCACCGCCGGCCGGTTCGACGCCGGCGGCCTCATGTCCCTGCGCGTGCTCTCCCCCGGCGCCCGCACCCTACTGGTCGAGGTGACCGGCGAGGTCGACCTCGGCACCGCCCGCCGCCTCGACGCCGTCCTGCAGGACCGGGTCCACGGCGAACTCGACGAGCTCGTCATCGACCTCGACGGCGTCACGTTCTTCTCCGTCGCCGGGCTGAACTCGCTGCTGCGCGCCCAGCTGCTCGCCGACTCGGCCGGGGCCCGCCTCACCGTGGACGCCGGGCGGTCGCGTGCGGTGCGGCGGCTGTTCACGCTCGTGCCGACCGGCTTCGACTGCGTCGCGAACGTCCGGCCGGCCGGGTGAGGTTCACCCGGCCGCCTGGCCGCCCAGCCGCCGGACGGCCTCGACGATCGCCGCGTTCGGCGCGCCCTTGACCAGGTATTCGGTGACCCCGGCCGCGGCCAGCCCGGCGATCGAGGCCCGGTCGGCGTAGGCGGAGAACGCCAGGATGGCGGTGTCCGGGCTGCGCCGGGCGATCTCGCGGGCCGCCCGGGCCCCGCCGCCGCCCGGCATCCGGACGTCGAGGACGGCGACCGTGGGCCGGTGCCGCTCGGCGAGCAGGATCGCCTCGTCGGCGTCGCCGGCCACCGCGACCACGGCGATGCCGTCCTCGGACTCCAGGACCTCCTTGAGGACGTCGCGGATCATCACGTCGTCGTCGGAGATCAGCACGCGCAGCTCGGTCACGGTTCCGGCTCCGTCACGTCGGGCAGCAGGGGCAGCCAGAACTCGACCACGGTGCCCTCGCCGGGCCTGCTGTCGACCGAGAGCCAGCCGTGCGCCGCCTCGGCGCGTTCGTGCATCTCGACCAGCCCGAAGTGGCCCGCGCCGGCGTCGCCCCCGGCCGTGCCGACGCCGTCGTCGGTGATCCGCACCAGCGTGCCGTTGTCCACTGTGGACAGCGTGACGCCGACCCGGGTGGCGCGGGCGTGCCGGTGGACGTTGCTGAGCGCCTCCTGGCAGATCCGGTACACGGTGATCGCCGCTTCGGGGGACGGCTCGGCGGTGAGTTCGTCGCGCACCTCGTGTGCCAGCCCCCAGCGGCCGGCGACGTCGTCGGTGTAGGCCGTCACCGCTTCGACCAGGCCGTGCCGGTCGAGTTCCGGCGGCCGCAGCCGGGAGACCAGGCCGCGCAGGCGGGCGATCGCGGCGCCGACCGACTCGTCGAGGCCGGCGACGGCGCTCGCGTGCGGTTCCGGCAGCCGGGAGGCCAGCAGCTGCAGGCGCATGCCGACGGCCACCATGGACTGGATCGACTCGTCGTGGACGTCCCAGGCGATCCGGCGCCGCTCCACCTCCTGGGCCTCGACGAGGTGCCCGACCAGCCGGCGGCGCTCGCGCAGGGCCTGCTCGGCGTTGCGGCGCTCGGTCATGTCGCGGGTGACCTTCCCGAAGCCGTGCAACCGCCCCCGCTCGTCGTACAAGGCCGTGATCACCACGTTCGCCCAGAACCGGGTGCCGTCCTTGCGCACCCGCCACCCCTCGTCCTCCAGCCGCCCCTCCGCGACCGCGACCTCCAGCTCCCAGGCCGGCTTCCCGGCGGCGACGTCTTCGGCCGGGTAGAACACCGAGAAGTGCTTTCCCATGATCTCCTCGGCCGTGTACCCCTTGATCCGCTCCGCGCCCGCGTTCCAGCTCGAAATGTGCCCGCCGGTGTCCAGCATGAAGATGCCGTAGTCCTGGACGCTCTGGACGAGCAGGCGAAACCGTTCCTCGCTCTCCTGCAGCGCCAGCTCCGCCGCGCGGCGTTCGGTCATGTCCCGGGTGACCTTCCCGAAGCCGTGCAACCGCCCCCGCTCGTCGTACAAGGCCGTGATCACCACGTTCGCCCAGAACCGGGTGCCGTCCTTGCGCACCCGCCACCCCTCGTCCTCCAGCCGCCCCTCCGCGACCGCGACCTCCAGCTCCCGGGCCGGCTTCCCCGCCGCCACGTCCTCCGCCGGGTAGAACACCGAGAAGTGCTGCCCGATGATCTCCTCCGCCGCGTACCCGTTGATGCGCTCCGCCCCCGCGTTCCAGCTCGAGATCCGGCCCCCGGTGTCGAGCATGAAGATCCCGTAGTCCAGCACTCCCTGCACCAGCAGGCGGAACCGGTCGTCGTCCATGCGGCAACTCTGCCGGATCGGCACCCGCCCGGCACGGTCACCCGCGGCTCAGCCCGCGAGCTCGGCCGAGGAGGCGGACAGGACGCACCAGACCACCTTCCCGCGGCCGTGCCGCTCGGTCCCCCGCACCGAGGACAGCCGGTCGACGAGGGCGAGACCCCAGCCGCCGTCGTCCCCCGCGGGGCGCCGAACCGGGGGCGCCGGGTTGTCGTCGAAGACCTCGATGCGCACGTCCCCGCCGTCGACGCTCAGCCGCAGGACCGGTTCGCCGCGGCCGTGGCGCAGCGCGTTCGTCGCGAGCTCGGTGACCACCAGGAGCGCGTCGTCGACGGCGGCGCCGTCGGTCCAGGCGAGCAGGGCCAGCCGGGTGAACCGGCGGGCGAGGGCGAGCCCGCCCGGCGAGCCGGTCAGCACGCACTCCGCGGTGAGCGGGACAGGGATGGTCACGACGCAAGCCTGCTCGAAGCGCACCCGGCGGCGCGAGATGCAAAAGCCCCCACCCGGCTGGTGCAGCTGCATCAGCCGATGAGGCCCTCCCGGCGCGCCACCGCGACGGCTTCGAGCTTCGACCGCGCGCCGAGCTTTTCCAGCACCCGCTGGACGTGGTTGCGCGTGGTGTTGCGGGAGACGCCCAGCCGACGGCCGATCTCGTCGGTGGTCGCGCCTTCGGCGAGCAGGTCGAGGGTTTCGCGTTCCCGGGCGGTCAGCGCCGCGCCCCCGCCCGCGCCCCGGCCGGTGAGCCGGTCGAACACGCCGGGCAGCAACTCCGGGTCGAAGACCACGCCGCCGGCGGCCACGTCCCGCACGGCCGATTCGAGCACGCCGAGCTGCGAGGACTTCAGCAGCAGCCCCGCACCGCCCGCCTTGGCCACCTGCACGGCGACCGCGGGTGTCGCGTCGCCGGTGAGCACCAGCACCCGCGCGCCACCCGCGCCGAGCTGCGCGATGACGCCGAGCGCGTCGCCGTCGGCGAGCCGCCGGTCCAGCACCACGACGTCCGGGCCGTGTTCGAGCACGTCGGCCACCGCCTCCGCCCGGGACCGGGCCCGGCCCACCACGGTGATCCCGTCGGCGCGGTCGAGCGCCAGCTGCAGCGCTTCGGCGACCATGTCGTGGTCCTCGACGAGCAGGACACGGACGGGTCGGGGCTCCTCGGCGCTGCTCACGGTGTTCCCTCACTCCGGTGGCGTCTGGACAACCGGGTCTCCGCCCCGAGGCCGGGGGCTTCGCCACCCGGACCCCCGAAACGGTGTGAGCGCCCATCCTAGGCGCCCGGGCCCGGGATCGCCGCCGGTCACCAGGCGGGCGAGCTCGGCCGCAGCAGCCCTTCGGGACCGGTGACCGGCAGCCAGTCGACGAGGTCCTCGTGGTGGCCCGCCGCCCGGAACACCGGCGGCCGGACCGAGCCGGCGGGCGGCCCGGCGACCCGCAGCAGCTCGAGGAACCGGGCGACCGCGCCGGGCGGGGGCAGGACCTCCGGGCCGCCGAGCCGCCGCCGGCCGGCTCGACGACCGCCGACCAGCCGTGCACCTCGTCCCAGAGGAGGGCCAGGTCGTGCCCCGGCCGGTCCGGGGGCGTCCGGTCGAGGGCGACGTACCCGGCGGCGGGCACGTCGAGATCGAGCGCACACGATTCGAAGCCGACGCCGACCGCCTGGGCCACCCGGGCGAGATAGGCACGCAGCCCCCGGGCGAAGTGGTATTCGACGTCCCTGCCGAAGCCGATGAGCGTGTTCATGGTTCCGCCTCCCGCACCCGCTGCAGGCCCGGAATACCCGATTCGGCGACCGATCACACTTTCGTGTTTATTCTTCGATGGCGCCACCGACCGACCGGAGATGCGCGCGGAAAGTCAAGGACGGATTCGTTTTGCGGGCCGCGAGGAATTCACCGAACCGCAGCTGCTCGCGCAACGGTTCGCCGCCGCGGATCCGGTCGGCCTGCCGGCGTTCGGTGTCGCGGATTCCTTCGGCGAGGGTGAACAGTTCACCCGCCCGGGCGAGCGGGACGAAGAGGACGCCGTCGTCGTCGCCGAGCACGAGGTCCGCCGGCCCGATCCGCCACGTCCCGACGATCGCTTCGGCCAGCCCGCCCTCGACGCGCGGCCCGAGGCTGAGCGGGCCGGTGGGCAGCGAGCCGAGGCTGAACACCGGCAGGCCGATGGCGCGGATGTCGGCGGTATCGCGGTGCAGGCCCCAGATGACCACGCCGGCGAGCCCGGCGGCCCGCGCCTCGAGGACGACGAGGTCGCCGACGCAGCTTTCGTCGAGCCGGCCGCCGTTGTCGACCACCAGCACGCCGCCGGCGGGGGCGTCCTCGAACGCTTCGAGGAAGACGTCGACGCTGCCGACGTGCCGGGCCGGCACGGCCGGGCCGAACAGGCGGCTGCCCGGCACCACCGCGCGCGTCGGCGCCGGCGCGCAGCGCACCGGGAGCCCGGCGCGGATGCACGCGTCGGCGAGGTGAGCCGTGGTCAGCGTCGCGAACCGCTGTCTGAGTCCATCGTGGTCCATCCGCCGAATCTAGCCAGCGGTCTCGGCGGTCAGCCACGCCAGGTATTCGGCGCTGCCGCCGGTGATCGGGGTGGCGACGACCTCCGGCAGGTCGTAGCCGTGCAGCTGCCGGAGGCGTTCGGTGAGCGCCGGGACGCGCTCGGCGGTGGTCTTGATTTCGACCCGCCACTCCTGGTCGGTCTGCACCGCGCCATCCCACCGGTAGACGCTGGTGATCGGGCCGACGACCTGGGCGCAGGCGCCGAGGCGGGCGTCCACCGCCTGGGTGGCGAGCTCGCGGGCCGCCGCTTCCGAGCCGGTCGTGGACGTCACGATCACGTGTTCTGCCGCCATACCCGCGAGGCTACCGGCGCCGCGCCCGGGTCAGGTCGTCGTCTTCGTGCTCGTCGTGGTCGGCGGGGTCGTGGTCGTCGTCGGTGTGGTCGTCCTGGTCGGGGTGGTCGTCGTGCGGGGTGGCGTCGTCTTGCGGCGGGTCGTCGGGGCGTCCGTGCGCGGGACCACCGTCGCGTGGGTCGTCTGCGGTGTCTCCGGCGGCGGCAGCGTCACCAGCGAGGCTGTCTCGCTCGCCGAAGTCGTCGACGGCGCCGGGGTGTTCCCGGCCGGGCTGCCGCCGGAGCTGGCCACCGCCACCGCCACGCCGCCGATCGCCACGACCGCCACCGCGCACAGGCCCACCACCACGCCGCGGCGGGAGGCCCGCCGGCCCGGGGTCGAGCCGCCCTTGCCCAGCGCCGGGGGCGGTGTGCCCGCGCCGAACTCGGGCATCGCCATCGCGCGCGTCTCCTGCCGCGGCGACGGCACCCGCGGGGCGTCGGCCACCGGCGGGACCGCCGGCCTCGACTCCGTCGCCTGCACCAGCCCGGAGCGACCGGAGGCGAGCGCCGCCGCGCCGAGCGCGACGCCGTACTTCGGGTGGATGTCGACCGCCGTCGGGCGGCCGAGCTCCGCGGACACCAGCTGGGACACCAGCGGGATCCGCGACGAGCCACCCACCAGCAGCACGGCACCGAGGTCCGCCGGACGCAGGTTCGCCGAACGCAGGGCGCGGTGCAGCGAACCGATCGTCGCCGTGAGCGACGGGCGGATCATCTCCTCGAACTCGCCGCGGGTCAGCCGGACCTCGGTCTGCACCGACGGCAGCAGCACCGGCACGGCCACTTCGGTGTCCGCGGACAGGGCTTCCTTGGCCAGCACGCATTCCTGGCGCAACCGCACGACCGCCGCCACCGCGCGCGGGTCGTCCGGGTCGATCTCCGCCAGCTTCCCGTCGAGGGCTCGATCGACGTGCCCGAACACGGCCTCGTCGAAGTCGATCCCGCCCAGGCCCTCGATGCCTTCCGGCGTGCCGAGGATTTCGAAGCCGCCATTGCGCTTGCGGAGCACGGTCGCGTCGAACGTGCCGCCGCCGAGGTCGTACACCGCGACGACCGCACCGTCGTCGAGGCGTTCCTGGGCCGCGTAGTGGGCCGCCGCGGCCTCGGGCTCGGTGATCAGGCCGACGCGGTCGATCCCGGTCAGCTTCGGCACCTGCTCGAACAGCTCCCGTTTGTACGGTCCCCAGTTCGCCGGGTGGGTGAGCGTGATCCGGTCCGGGCGGCCGCCCTGCTGCCCGGCGACCGTCCGCACCACGTATCCGAGCAGGTGGGCCATCAGCGACGCCACCGAGTGCGGCGCGCCGCCGAGCAGCACCGGTGTCGGGTCGCCCAGGCGCCGCTTGAACTCCCGGGCCACCCGGTCGGGTTCGACCGCCGCGCGCCGGCTCGCCGCGTCTCCGACGAGCACGCCGCCGTCCGCCCGCAGCAGCACCACCGACGGGATGGCCGCCGTGCGGTCGCCGAGCGTGACCATCTCGACGTGACCGGCCCGGTCGACGGCGGCGGCCGTGAAGGTGGTGCCGAGGTCGATGCCCAGTCCGTAACCCATGTCAGCCTCCGCCGGTGTCCGTGTGGTCCGGAGCCGGGTGGTCTCCGGGGACCGGCTCCTCGAGGTGGTCTTCGTGCGCCGGCGGGTCGTGGGGTGCCTCCGGCGGCGGATCGTGCGGCTCCGGCGGCGGGTCGCCCGGCAGGTGCCGCGCGTCCGGCAGGTCCTGCGCGTCCGGCAGGTGCCGCGCGTCCGGCACGGGGTCCGGCTCCGGCTCGTGGTGCCGCGGCGGCTCGAACGGGTGCTCCTCCGCCGCGGTGCCCGGGTGCCCCGGTGGCTCGAACGGGTGCTCCTTCTCCACCGGGTGCGCCCGGGTGCCGGTGACCTCGCCGGCGTCGTGGTGCACCGGTTCGCGTCCGGCGCCGAAGCTGTGCCGCGGGACGGGGTGCTCGGCGAGCGACGCCGAAGCCGCCAGCGTGGTCTCGACGGCCACCGGCGTGCTGTCCACTGTGGACGGGACACGGGCGATCGTGACGACCGGCGGGGGCGGCGTACCGGGCACGGCCGGCGCCGGGGCGGTGACCTGCGCGGTCACCGTGGCACCGCGCCCCTTGTCGGCGATCACCTCGGTCTGGTGGATGGTCGGCCCGGTCGGCTCGCCGAACGGGTCGTCGGCCTTGGCCTGCTCGTCCACGACGACCCCGACCTCGATCCCGGGCGGCCCGGTCTCGGCCTCGTCGAGGAGCACCGTCTCGTCCTGGAACACCTCGATGTCGCCGTGCCCCGGCGCGTCGGGGGTGAGCTCGTAGGTCAGCGAACCCTCGTGCTCCACGGTGATCGTGCCGTCGGGGTTCTCGTGGATCACGATGTCGGCGTCCTGGACGATGTCGATGTCCGTGTCGCCGGGGGTCCCGTCGCCGGGGACGACGAGGTGCTGGTGGTCGACGTACACCTCGTCGTGGCCGTGGTTGTGCACCACGAACCGCTCGGTCGCGTCGATGATGAAGTTGCCGAACTCGTCTTCGCGGACGTCGATCTGTTCGAACTCCTCGACGGTGGGCAGCTCCGCCAGCGGCAGGCCGCCGGCGGTCTCCGGGTGCCAGACCGTGCCGGTCTGCGCTTCCACGTGGCCGTCCTCGCCGCGGGTGACGGTGCTGGTCTCGACCTGCGGCACGTACTCGTGGGCTTCCGGCGGGGCCTGCGCCGCGACCGGTTCCGGCTGGGGCGGAGGTGGCGGCGGGGGCGCGCCCGGCGTCAGCAGGTTCCCCGCCACTTCGGACGCGACGGCGCCGGCGACGGCCCCGGCCGCCCGCTTGATCTTCTTCGGCAGCTCGTTCACGACAGGACCTCCGCCCTGGCTTCGCTGAGCAGGATTCCTTCGCAGGTGCGGACCAGCACGCGCGCCGCGTCGCGGATGTCGCGCGGGGACGCGGGGTGCTCGGCGCGCCGCTGCCACCTCAGCAGCTGCGCGCCGAGCGCCTGCCGGATCGCGGTGCGGCCCGCGTCGCCCGGCAGGCCGAGGCGGCTCGGCACGTCCACCCCGGCCGCACCGAGCAGCCGTTCCGCGTCGCGGGCTTCGTCGGTGGTGAACAGCACGACGCCGAGCCGGATCGAATCGATCAGCCGGATCTCGGCGAACTCGTGCGCCCCGGCGACGATCCGCTCCCATTCGTGCAGCAGGCCGCCGGTGCGGTCCGGGTAGGCGCGCAGCACCTGCTCGGCCGCCTGCAGTGCCGACCGGGCCTTGAGCACGTCGGCCCGCGCCGCGAACTGGGTGGTCAGCAGCGACCGGAGGCGGTGCAGGCCGCTGCGGGCGAGCAGCTCGCCGGACAACGCCCGGGCGCCCGTCACCAGCTCGCCGCCGACCAGCTCGACCGCCAGCCGCACGCCGAACAGGCCGTAGCGGGCCAGCAGCTCGGCGCGTTCGGCCGCCGGGACGTCCACTTCGGCTTCGCCGGCGAACCGGTCGGCCGATGTCAGCAGCCTCGCCACCTCGGTCTCCGGCGCGGCCGCGAGCCGCCGGAACGCGCGGAACTCGGACTCCTTGAGCGTCGCCGCGGAGCTGGCCAGCAGGCCGGCCACCGGGACCACGGTCTGGCAGAGCCCGCGGACGCGGGGGTCGCGGGCGTAGCGGCCGGCGATCTTCGCCGCCGAGTCGAGCGCGTCGGCCCGGGCGTGCCCGACTTCGTCGGCCTTCGCCAGCACGCCGATGGTGTTCACCGGGCGCCGCTGCGCCGGGTCGTCGTGGAAGGCGTCGAGGAAGCGGACGTCGTCGCCGTGCACGTGCCGCATCAGGTACACCACGGCGTCCGCGGTGCCCACGCCGTCACCCTCGGGCACCAGCGCCGCTTCGGTGCGGCCCGAGACCTCCGCGCGGGCCGAACCGAGCCCGGGCGTGTCGATCAGCGTCATCGCGCGCAGTGCGGGCGACGGCCAGTCGACGACGAGCCGGTCGACGTCTTCGGGCGCCATGCCGAGCTCGAGCCCGAGGGTGCCGGACAGCCGTCCGAAGGGCAGCTGGCGCGGCATGCCGCGGACCGGGTGCAGCATGATCCGGTAGGTCGGCCCGTTGCGGTACCAGGTGACGACCCGGGTGCACTCCCCCGCGTCGGTCGCCGCCAGCTCCTGGCCGACGAGGGCGTTGAGCAGGGTGGACTTCCCGGCCTTGACGCGGCCGGCGATCGCGACCCGCAGCGGTTCGGCGAGCCGGCCGGCGATCTGCCGCAGCTGCGGCTCGGCGGGCGAGCCCGCGTAACCGGCGCACGCTCGGGCGACGAACCCGCGGACCTGGAGGTGGAGCGGCGTCATCGGGCCACCGCCTTCACGAGCTGGGGAGTGCTGCGGACGGTGAGCTCCTCGGCCCGGCGGCCCAGCACTTCGAGGGCTTCGATGTCGGCCTCGAGCCGCTTGAGCTCCGCCGCCTCGGCGTCGTCGTCGACGACGGCTTTCTTGGCGTTCGCGAGGGCTTCGGTGAGGGAGCGCTGAAGTTCCTCGACGCGCGCGCTGTAGGCGTCCCGGAGCTCTCGCTGGACGGTCCGCATCGCGTCGCGGGAATCCTTGCCGACCTGGAGGTTGAACTCGTCGACGAACCGGCGCACCGCCGTCTTGGCCAGGCCGCGGCGCTTCTCCAGCTGCCGCTTGCGCTCGTCGACGAAGCCGGACCGGCCCATGAGCAGGCCGGCCGCCACCCCGAACGGCGTCGGGATGGCCAGCGCGGCCATCTTGGTGAGCATCGAGAACATCAGGAAGCCGCTGTAGGCCTTCTGGAACGCGGCCATCCCGGTGGCGCCGCGGGTCTTGACGCCGGTGAAGGAGGAGTCGATGTCGATCTCCTCGACGACTTTCACCGGCGCCTGGACCTCGCGCGGCAGCACGGCCTGGGATTCGGCGAGTTCGAAGTGGTCGGCGACCCGGCCGGCCAGAACCCTGGCCTGCCTGACGAAGGTCGTGTAGTTCTCGAGCGTCTCGTTCGCCAGGCGCTGCCGCAGCCACTTCTCGAACTCGGCCCAGTTCTTGGCGGGGTCGCCCTCCTCGATGGCCTCTTCGGCCTCGTGGAGGACGCCGCGGGAGCGGGCACGCAGGTCGTAGTCCACATCGGACGAAATGTCGGCGAAGCCGTCGAAGAGCAGCTGCTGCCACTTGGCGGACTGGCTGCGCAGCGCGTCGACGCGGTCGTTGACCCGGTCGAGTTCCGCGACGAGCGCGGCGGACTGCTCGGGGTGGGCGAGCGCGGTGCGGCGGGCGCGCAGCCCGGCGTGCAGCTGGCCGACCGCGGACCCGACGTGCAGGCCGACGGCGTTGAGCGCGGCCCGCTCGGCGTCCCCGACCACCCCCTGCAGGCGCTTGACCAGCTGCGGGAAGCCGGATTCGACGTTCATCTCCTGGTCGGCCGAGCGTGCGGCGACGGTGCGCAGCTCCGACGAGACGGCGACCGTGTCGATGGGGATGCCGCAGGCTTCGAGGTGGCCGGCGTTGAGCTCGAGGATGCGCCGCCACTGCGGGTAGAGGTCGATCTTGGTGAGGACGAAGAAGACGGCCGGGCAGAGTTCTTTCACCGTGCGGAGGAACCGCAGCTCGGCGCCGGTGAGCTCCTGCGAGGCGTCGGAGAGGAAGAGGACCGCGTGCGCCCGCGGGAGGGAGCTCACGGTGACGGCGTTGTGCAGCGAGCCGAGCCCGCCGACGCCGGGCGTGTCGACCAGCACCAGCCCGCCGGAGAGCAGCTGGCGGCTGATCGACGCGGTGACCGACTTGAGCTTGCGGACGTTGCCGGGATTCCCGGCTTCGGAGACATGGTTCGGGAGGTCTTCGAGGGAGATCCGCTCGGTCCACGGCGGCGACGACGGGTCGGCCGGCTCGTAGGTCGCCAGGGCCCCGGACTCCGGCGCGAATCGGACGACGGTCGGCACCGCGGTCGCGATGTCGTCGTCGACCGGGCAGATCTTCGCGGTCAGCAGTGCGTTGATGAGCGAACTCTTGCCCTGCTTGAATTCCCCGACGACGTAGACGGTGACGTCGGGTTCGGTGAGCAGGCGCCGGGCGTCGGTGAGGCGCTGGACGAGATCGTCCCGCCCGTAGGCCTTCGCACCCTTGACGGCCAGGTCGAGGGTGTCGAGGGCGATGCGCCCCCCGCCACTCGGCTCCTGCATGACCGCTCCTCTGGTTCGTTCACGGGGTCTCCGGCGCCGGCTCAGTAGTGGTCGACGTCGTGGTGGTGGTCGTGGTGGTCGGCGTGGTGACCGTGGTCGTGGCCGCCGTGGTGTTCGTGGCCGTGGTGTTCGTGTTCGTGGCCGTGGTGCTCGGTGGCCGCCTGCTCGTTGAACTGGTTGCCGCCGTGGTGGCCCTGGGCCTGTTCGTTCTGGAAGATGTTGCCGTGGCCGCCCGTGGAAGCCTGCTCGTTGAACTGGTTCCCGCCGTGGCCTTGGCCCTGTTCGTTCTGGAAGATGTTGCCGTGGCCGCCGGTCGAGGCCTGCTCGTTGAACTGGCTCCCACCGTGACCACCGGAACCCTGCTCGTTCTGGAAGATGCTCCCGTGACCACCGGTCGAAGCCTGCTC
>NZ_JBSGAI010000044.1:19627-19916 GCF_053600695.1 Amycolatopsis sp. NPDC005003
TCGTTGAACTGGCTCCCACCGTGACCGCCCGAGCCCTGCTCGTTCTGGAAGATGCTCCCGTGACCACCGGTCGAAGCCTGCTCGTTGAACTGGTTCCCACCGTGACCGCCCGAGCCCTGCTCGTTCTGGAAGATGCTCCCGTGACCACCGGTCGAAGCCTGCTCGTTGAACTGGTTACCCCCATGGCCGCCCGAGCCCTGCTCGTTCTGGAAGATGCTCCCGTGACCGCCCGTGGAAGCCTGCTCGTTGAACTGGTTCCCACCGTGACCACCGGAACCCTGCTGGTTCT
>NZ_JBSGAI010000044.1:20014-95296 GCF_053600695.1 Amycolatopsis sp. NPDC005003
GTGGAAGATGTCGCCACCACGGCCACCGGTTGAAGCCTGCTCGTTGAACTGGTTCCCACCGTGACCACCCGAACCCTGCTGGTTCTGGAAGATGTCGCCACCACGGCCACCGGTTGAAGCCTGCTCGTTGAACTGGTTCCCACCGTGACCACCCGAACCCTGCTGGTTCTGGAAGATGTCACCGACGCCGCCGCCCGTGGAGGCCTGCTCGTTGAACTGGTTGCCACCGGCGCCGCCGGAGCCCTGCTCGTTCTGGAACACGTCACCGTGGTGGCCGGCCGACGCCTGCTCGTTGAACTGGTTGCCGCCGCGGCCGGCGCCTTGTTCGTTCTGGAAGATGTCGCCACCGCGACCGCCCGTGGAGGCCTGCTCGTTGAACTGGTTCCCCCCGGCACCACCCGAGCCCTGCTCGTTCTGGAAGATGTTCCCGCCACCCCCCGTCGAAGCCTGCTCGTTGAACTGGTTGCCGCCGGCGCCGCCGGTGCCCTGCTCGTTCTGGAAAACGTCGCCCGATGAAGTCGTCATCGTGTGCACTCCTGACATTCGGATCGGTGAAGCCCGTGCCCCTCCGTTGTCATCCAGTGTCGATTCACCGGACGCCCGGGTCATGAGTAGCGACCTACTCGGCTTCCCGGCGCCGCCCCCGGCCGGTTACCTACGGGCCGTCGCCCGGGCTACTCCCCGGCTCCGGCTGCCCCACCACCGAAGCGAGCTCCCGCCGGCCGGAAATACCCAGCTTCGCGTAAACACCGTGCAGCACGTTGTCCACCGTCCGGACCGACACCACGAGGCGGTCGGCGACGGCCCGGCTCGTCAGGCCCGTGGCCACCAGGCGGGCGATCTCCAGCTCGCGGACCGTCAGGTCGAGCGGGGTGTCCAGCAGCGCCAGCGCCGGCGTCGCGGCGTCCGCACAGGACGCGAGCCACGCCTGGGCCCGCTGGGCCGAACCGACCGCGCTGCCCAGCTTGCCCGCCGTCCGGTGGGCCCGGGCCGCTTCCGCCGCCACCTCCGCCGCCAGCAGCCGGGCGCCGAGGCCGGCGAACGCCGAGGCGACGTCGTCCAGCCCGGCCGCGTCCGAAGTGGACAGCGCTCGCGCGTGGGCGGCGTACCGCGACACCAGCGGCCCGTCCAGGTCCGACGAGAACTCGGGCACGCCGAAGCGGACCCGGTCGTGCCGGATCTCCGCCGCGACCGCCGCCCGGCCCGCCGACTCCGCGGCGGCCGCCGCCTCGGCCGCCAGTGAAGCGGCCCGGGTCAGCTCGCCCCGGGCCGCCGCCGCCCAGGCGCCGGCCCAGGTGCCGAGGGGGCCGGGCACGTCCACGTCCTCGGCTCGCCCCGCCATCGCCGAAGCCCGGGCCCACGCCGCCGTCACCGCGGGGCGGAATTCGTACGGCTGGTCGTGTCCGTCCACGGCCAGGGCTTCCCCCAGCCGGCGGATCGCCGCCCGCACGTTGCCGTACGCGAGCGCGACCGTGCCGAGGGACGCCGCCGCGCTCGCCAGTGCCGGGCCCCAGCGGTCGCGGACCGCGTCCCGGTAGTCCTCGCCCGCCAGGTCTTCGGCTTCCTCCAGGCGGCCCGCCCGGCAGAGCGCGACGATCCGGGCGTGCTCCAGCCGGACCCGGCACCCCGGCACAGAAGCACCGGACGCCGCGATCGCCAGTCCCTCTTCGACCACGCCGAGGCACGCCTCGGTGCGCCCGGACTCGGCCAGCGCCCCGGCCGCGACCACGAGGGCCCCGAGGCGGAGCTCGTCACCGCGGTGGTTGCGGTCCAGCACCGGGCCGAGCAGGTCCAGGGCCGCGCGCGCCGCGCCCGCCGCCGCGCGCAGGGCCGCCCGGGCGACCACGAGGTCGTCGGCCGTGCCGGACACCGCCGTCTCGGCCGTGTCCAGCACCGCTTCGGCGTCGGCGAAGCGGTTCAGGCCGAACGCCAGGTTCCGGGCCCGCGTCCCGGCGACGCGCGCGTGCTGGACGTCGGACACCGTTTCGCCGGCCAGCTCCCCCAGCAGCGCGTCGGCGTCGGCGTGCCGTCCCCCCGCGATCCGGACCTGGGCCAGCAGGAACTTCGCGGCGAACCCGCCGCCCAGCCGGACGGCTTCCGCGGCCAGCCGCTCGGCCTGCGGAAAGTCCTTGCGCAGCAACGTCTCCGCCGCCGCCCGGACGAGCTGCGGGTCGGTCGGCAGGCCGGCGGCCAGCCGCCAGCGCACCAGCCGCGGCTTGTCCTCGGCGCGCCGGGCGCCGGTCAGGTCCAGGGTGTGGGCGAGGATGCGGTAGGTGTCGCGCTGCCGCAGCGGCGACGTCCGCCGCCGGATCACCTCGGCGTAGAGAGGGTGCGCGAGGCGGACGTTCAGCCGCCGCCCGGTGCGCTCCGACACGACGAGCCCGGCCTGCTCGGCCGACGCCAGCACGCGCGCGGCGCCGAGCCGCAGCAGGGGTTCGCAGCCCAGCTCCTCCCCGAAGGCCAGCAGCTCCAGCAGGCGCCGTTCGTCGGCGTCGACGCGGTCGGTGCGGGTTTCGATCAGCTCGACCAGCCGCGGGGTCGCGCTCAGCGCGCCGCTCCACCGCCACACGCCGTCGGTGGCCGTCAGCGCGCCGCTGTCGAGACCGCCCTGGACGAGCTCGCGCAGGAACAGCGGGTTGCCGAGGGTCAGGTGCCACAGCCGGTGCTCCGCGCCGTCCTCGAGCCGGCCGCCCAGGGCCGCGGTGATCAGCTCGGTGGTCTGCGGCCGGGTCAGCTCGCCGACGTCGAGCCGCTCGGCGACGCGGTCCTTCCACATCGCGAACACCGGGTCGGGCACGCTGACCCCGTGCGGCGCGATCACCACGACGAACGCCGACGCGGTCGCGGCCAGCTGGTGCACGAGGGTCGCGGAAAGGCCGTCGAGCAGGTGCGCGTCGTCGACGCAGAGCACCAGCCGGCGCCCCTCCGCGCCGCGGGTGAGGTGACCGGCGACCTGGTTGAGCCGGTGGGCGCGATCCGCCGTGCCGTCCGCGGTGCCGGGCAGGAGGTGGGCGAAGGCGCCGAACGGGATCGTCGAAGCGGACGACATCGCGCGCACCCAGTGCGTGCGCGCCCCGCTTTCGGCCAGCTCGGCCAGCAGTACCTTGGCCAGCCGGGTCTTGCCGACGCCGGCGCGGCCGGTCAGCAGCAGGCCGCACACCTCGGCGTCGGCCAGCGCCCGGCGCGCGAACGCCAGTTCGCGTTCGCGGCCGACCAGTGGCCAGTCGTTCGCCACCCCCACTGCCTCCCCACCCGCCTGTCGTCCACGCACAGCTGTGTTGGGATAATGACAATGCCGGAGCCCGCGAAGTACCGAATCCGCACAAGGATTTGGCATAAATCGCCAAGCGGCACGACAAAACCGACATAGCAGACACTTGATCTGCGATTTCGTGAGCATTTCCCGGCTGTTCGGCGGACGCCGTGATCAACCGTTTTCGCGGAATTCAGGACAACGCCTCGCCGGAGCGGCCAGGATGGGCGCACCCGTTCCCCGACGTGAGGACCCGAGGATGCGCCGACTGCCCGCACTCGCCACCGCCGTACTCACCGCCTCCGCACTGACGGCCGGAACGGCCCACGCCGCGAGCGCGCCGTTCCCCGCGTCGGTGTTCCGCGCGACCCACAACAGCTATTCGGGGAACGTCGACGGCGCCAAGAACTCCCTCGCCTACCAGCTCGACCACGGCGTGCGATTCCTGGAACTCGACGTGCACGACAACGGCTACGCGACGACGCACGACTACGCCGTCGGGCACGACTCGCCCGGCAACCTCGTCGACCACGGCGGCGGCAACCCGGCGTCGAACGACCTCCGCGACTGGCTGGCCGTGGTGAACTCCTGGTCCGCGCAGCACCCGGCCGCCGCGCCGATCGTCGTCATGCTGGACCTCAAGGACGACCTGACCGACAACCCCTCGTTCGCCGCGGGCAACCTGACCGCGCTGAACCAGGAGCTCGAGTCGGTGTTCGGCAGCCGGCTGCTGCGCGCGCAGGACTACCCGGCGGCCCAGCCGGACGTCGATGCGCTGCGCGGGCGCGTGCTGCCGCTGCTGTCCGGTGACGGCGGGTCGCGCACCGAGTACAAGCGGGACGTCGGCTACCACCCGGCCGTCGCGCTGAACGGCCGCGGCCAGGTCGTCGAGGTGCACGACTCCGGGGCCGGCGGGCTCTGGTACTGGACCGGCACCTACGGCGCCGACGGGCGGGTCACCTGGCTGCGGCACGGGAAGTACGACAACGGCCAGACGCCGGCCGTCGCCCTCAACAACAACGGCGACCTCGTCGAGGTGCACCAGTCGGAAGGTGCCGCCACGCTCTGGTACCACGTCGGCACGCTCGGCGCCGACGGCGAGATCACCTGGCAGGCAAGCCACCAGTACGACAACGGCGTCCTGCCGACCGTCGACTTCACCGACGCGACGCACCTGCGGGAGATCCACAAGAGCCAGAACAACAGCCAGAACTGGGCCTGGGACGGCGCGCTCGCGGGCACCACGGTGACGTGGACCGGCAACGCGAAGACGTCCGACGCGCGGTTCGCCAAGGATGTGGCCAGCACTGCCGGCCGTGCCGTGTTCGTGTGGACCGGTGCGGACGGCCCGACCTCGGCACAGACCCTGCGTATCGACACCGACCGGATCGCCGGTGACCGGATCCGCTACCGGCAGGTCGCCTTCGACGAGTTCCAGAAGGGCGACAGCGCCGAACTCCAGGAGGGCGCGCTCTTCTACGCCGCGCCCGCGACGGAATCGTCGTTCATCACCTCGGCCCGGCAGGCGGGCCGGCTGGTCCGCGGCTGGGACTTCGACTCCGCGAGCCAGGCCACCACTCCCCTGGCGAACTACCCGGCGACCAACCACCCGTACGACAGCTGGTACCAGACGCTGCTGACGAACAACGGCGCCACCGAGTAGCCGCCCACCTGCGAAGATCCAAAACTGTCGGTGCCCTCCGGTAGCGTGGAAAACGGGGGGCGCCCCCCGCGGCCGCCGAACGCCGACGAGCACCGGCGACCAGCACTGACGATCACTGGCGGCCACCGTCAGCGCTTCGCCAGGGACCGGTAAGCGGCCCTGGCGAAGCTCGGCGGCATGAAGAACCGCACCGTCCTGATCTCCGGCGCGAGCATCGCCGGCCCCGCCCTCGCCTCTTGGCTGACCCGCTACGGATACACCGTCACCGTCGTCGAACGCGCCCCGGCGCTGCGGCCCGGCGGCCAGGCCGTCGACTTCAAGGGCCCCACCCACCGGGCCGTCCTCGAACGCATGGGCATCCTCGACGAGGTCCTGCGCCGCCGGACCGGCGGGCAGGACCAGACGATCGTCGACGCCGCCGGGCGTCCGCAGGCGGTGATCCCCGGGGAGTTCACCGGCGGCGACATCGAAATCCGCCGCGGCGAGCTGTCGGAAATCCTGTCCGCCCACACGGACTGCGAACACCTCTTCGGCGACACCATCACGTCGCTGACCGAGACCGCGGACGGCGTCGACGTCACCTTCGCCCACGCGAGCCCGCGCCGGTTCGACCTCGTCGTCGGCGCCGACGGCATCCACTCGAACGTCCGGCGGCTGGTGTTCGGCCCGGAACGCGACTACGTGCAGTACCTCGGCCACCACTACGCGCTGGCCGAACTGGGTGAAGAGCTCGGCGGCGGCGAAGCGCAGATGTACAACGAGCCCGGCCGGATGGCCGCCGTCGGCGGGCCCAAGGCGTCGGCGTTCTTCGTGTTCGCCTCGCCCGAGCTCGGCTACGACCGCACCGACACCGCCGAGCAGCGGCAGCTGCTGATGGACGCCTACCAGGGCGCCGGCTGGCGGGTGCCGGAGCTGATGGCCCGGATCCCGCAGGCCCGCGACTTCTACCTCGACTCGCTCAGCCGCGTCACGATCGACCACTACTCGCGCGGCCGGGTCGTGCTGCTCGGCGACGCCGCCTACGGCAACACCCTCGGCGGTTTCGGCACCGGCCTGGCGGTCGTCGGCGCGTACGTGCTCGCGGGGGAACTCCGCGCGGCCGGCGGCGACCACCGGACCGCGTTCGCCCGCTACGAGGAGCTGATGCGCGGCTACGCCAAGGTCTCGCAGCGCGGCAGCGCGGGCCCGTTCCTCGCGCCGCCGTCGCGGGTGCGGATCAAGCTGCGGGACTGGACGTTCAAGTCCCGCTTCCTGCTCGGCCTGCTGCTCAAGGCGACCGACCGGTTCGCCACCGACATCGAGCTGCCGGACTACGCCTCGGGGTCGTAGGCCAGGTTGGGCCGCAGCCACTGCTCGACTTCGGCGACCTCGACGCCCTTGCGGCGGGCATAGTCCTCGATCTGGTCGAGGCCGAGCCGGCCGACGGTGAAGTAGCGGGAGTCCGGGTGGGCGAAGATCAGCCCGGACACGCTCGCCGCCGGGGTCATCGCGAACGACTCGGTCAGGCCCATGCCGAGCCGGTCCGCTTCCAGCAGCTCGAACAGCTCGCGCTTCTGGCTGTGGTCCGGGCTGGCCGGGTAGCCCAGTGCCGGGCGGATGCCGCGGAAGCGCTCCGCGTGCAGATCGGCCAGCACCGGCTCGGCGTCCGGCTCGAACCAGTCGCGCCGGGCCCGCAGGTGGATGTGCTCGGCGAACGCCTCGGCAAGCCGGTCGGCCAGTGCCTTCACCATGATCGCGCGGTAGTCGTCCTGCTCGGCTTCGTAGCGGGCGGCGAGATCTTCGGCACCGTGGATCGCGACCGCGAAGCCGCCCAGGTGGTCGCCGTCCGGGGCGATGTAGTCGGCGAGGCAGCGGTTGGCGCGGTCCTCCGGCTTGGCGGTCTGCTGGCGCAGCATCGGGAACCCGACGTGCGCGAACTCGCCGTCGAGCCGGATGTCGTCGCCCTCGCTGTGCGCCGGCCAGAACGCGTACGCGCCCTTCGCGGTGAAGCCGCCTTCGGCGATGATCTGGTCGAGCAGCTTGTTGGCGTCGTCGAACAGCTCGCGGGCGACCGGCTGCTCCAGGATCGCCGGGTACTTGCCCTTGAGCTGCCAGGCGAGGAACAGGAACTGCCAGTCGATCATCTCGCGTAGCTCGGTGATCGACGGCTCGACGACGCGGGTGCCGGTGAACAGCGGTGTCGGCAGGTCGGCGAACACGACCTGCTCGCGGTTCAGCCGCGCCTGCTCGAGCGTGAGCATCGGGCGGCGCTGCTTGTTCGCGTGCTGCTCGCGCAGCACCTCCTGGTCGGCCCGGTTCTTCTCGGCGAGCGCGATCGAGCGGTCCGGGTCGAGCAGGTCGGACACCACGCCCACCACGCGGGAGGCGTCCAGCACGTGGACCGTCGCGTTGTCGTAGGCGGGCGCGATCTTGACCGCGGTGTGCTGCTTGGACGTCGTCGCGCCGCCGATCAGCAGCGGCAGCTTGAGGCCGCGCCGCTGCATCTCGGTGGCGACGGCGACCATCTCGTCCAGCGACGGGGTGATCAGCCCGGACAGCCCGACGGCGTCGGCGCCTTCGGTGACCGCGGTGTCGAGGATCTTCCCGGCGGGCACCATCACGCCGAGGTCGATGACCTCGTAGTTGTTGCAGCCGAGCACGACCCCGACGATGTTCTTGCCGATGTCGTGGACGTCGCCCTTGACCGTGGCGAGCACGATCTTGCCCTGGCCGCCGGCCGAGGCCAGCCGGCCCTCCTGGCGCGCCTTCTCCTTCTCCGCCTCCATGAACGGCTCGAGGTAGGCGACGGACCGCTTCATCACGCGCGCGCTCTTGACCACCTGCGGCAGGAACATCTTGCCGGAGCCGAACAGGTCGCCGACGACCTTCATGCCGTCCATCAGCGGGCCCTCGATGACGTCGAGGGGCCGCGCCATCTGCTGCCGCGCCTCTTCGGTGTCTTCCTCGATGTAGTCGACGATGCCGTGCACCAGGGCGTGGGACAGGCGTTCGCCGACCGTGCCTTCGCGCCACGAGAGGTCCACGACGCGCTTGGTGCCGCTGCCCTTGACGTTCTCGGCGAAGCTCACCAGCCGGTCGGTGGCGTCTTCGCGGCGGTCGAAGAGGACGTCCTCGACCAGCTCGAGGAGGTCCTTGGGGATGTTCTCGTACACGGCGAGCTGGCCGGCGTTGACGATGCCCATGTCCAGGCCGACCTGCATGGCGTGGAACAGGAACGCCGAGTGCATCGCCTCGCGGACCACGTCGTTGCCGCGGAAGGAGAACGAGAGGTTCGAGATGCCGCCGCTGATGTGGACGCCGGGGCAGCGCTCCTTGATCCGGGGCAGCGCGTCGATGAACGCCTTCGCGTAGCCGTTGTGCTCGGCGATGCCGGTGGCGACGGCGAGGACGTTCGGGTCGAAGATGATGTCCTCGCCCGCGAAGCCGGCCTTCTGCGTGAGCAGGTCGTACGCGCGGGCGCAGATCTCGACCTTGCGGTCGGCGGTGTCGGCCTGGCCCTGCTCGTCGAACGCCATCACGACGACGCCGGCGCCGTAGTTCCGGATCGTGCGGGCCTGGGCGAGGAACGGCTCCTCGCCTTCCTTGAGGCTGATCGAGTTGACCACGCCCTTGCCCTGCAGGCAGCGCAGGCCGGCCTCGAGCACGCTCCACTTGGAGCTGTCGACCATCACCGGGATCCGGGCGACCTCGGGCTCGGTGGCGATCAGGTTGAGGAACGTCGTCATCGCCTGCTCGGAGTCGAGCAGGTCGGCGTCCATGTTGACGTCGAGCAGGTTGGCCCCGCCGCGGACCTGCTCCAGCGCGACGTCGACGGCACCCTGGTGGTCGCCGGACTCGATGAGCCGCCGGAACCGCTTGGAGCCGGTGACGTTGGTGCGCTCGCCGATCATCACGAACCCGGTGTCGGCGCCGATGCCGAACGGCTCGAGCCCGCTGAAGCGGGTGTGCGTGCGCGGCGCGGGCACCTCGCGCGGGCTGAGGCCCTTCGCGGCGGCGGCGATCTTCGCGATGTGCCCGGGGGTCGTGCCGCAGCAGCCGCCGACCAGGTTGACCAGGCCGTCGCGGGCGAACCCGCCGATCAGCCCGGCGGTCTCCTCCGGGGTCTGGTCGTAGCCGCCGAACGCGTTGGGCAGGCCGGCGTTCGGGTGGCAGGCGACGTAGGTGTCGGCGATCCGCGAGAGCTCCTCGACGTGCGGGCGCATCTCCTCCGCACCGAGCGAGCAGTTCACCCCGACGACCAGCGGTTTCGCGTGCTCGATCGAGCTCCAGAACGCCTCGACGGTCTGGCCCGAGAGCGTCCGGCCGCTCAGGTCGACGATCGTCACGGAGATCCACAGCGGCAGGTGCGGCGCCACCTCGCGCGCGGCGGCGATGGCGGCCTTGCAGTTCAGCGTGTCGAAGATCGTCTCGATCAGCAGCAGGTCGGCGCCGCCCTCGGCGAGCCCGGCGATCTGCTCGGCGTAGGCCGCCTTGACCTGCTCGAACGTGACCGCGCGGAACGCCGGGTCGTCGACCTTCGGCGACAGGCTGAGCGTGACGTTCAGCGGGCCGATCGAGCCGGCGACGAACTTGCCGCCGGCTTCGTCGGCGGCCTGGCGGGCCAGCTGCGCGCCGCGGACGTTCATCTCGTGGACGTACGCCTGCAGCCCGTAGTCGGCCTGGCCGATGCTGGTGGCGGTGAAGGTGTTGGTCGTGGTGATGTCCGCGCCCGCGGCCAGGTACTGGCGGTGGACGTCGAGGATGACGTCCGGGCGGGTGAGGTTCAGCAGGTCGGGGTCGCCGGTGACGTCGTGGGTGTGCTCGCCGAAGCGGTCGCCGCGGTAGTCGGCCGGGGTCAGCCCGGCGCCCTGCAGCATCGTGCCCCAGGCGCCGTCGAGCACGGCCACCCGCCGGCCGAGCAGCTCGCGCAACCTTGCTTCGGACTCGTGCGGGGTGTTCACCGGCAGCCTCCCTCGTTCGGGAGGCGCCCTTGGTTGGTCATTCCCGGCCGAGCGTGGCGGACCCGGTGGTCCGTTGCAGCGCCTCTCGACCTGTGGTCCACGGTATCGGAACCGGGCCGGTGGACGCCATCCCGCCCCGCCGTCGCGTCCACTGAGTGGGACAGCGTGCGTCCACAATGGACCATCCAGGTCACCCTGCACCTCCGTCGGCCGGCCGGCCCGTCCACCACCGGTCCCGAGCTTGGCAGCCCGGCATCGAGCACTCCTCAAGGCTACCCAGGGTAGCCGACCGATCCCGAAGCGTGGCGCCGCGTCGGCTTGAAAACTGAAACACGTTCTAATACGCTCCGCGGGTGGACTACGGAATCGTGCTGTTCACCAGCGACCGGGGGATCACCCCGGCGGCCGCGGCGCGCGCCGCGGAAGCCGCGGGGTTCTCGACCTTCTACGTCCCCGAACACACCCACATCCCGGTGAAGCGCGAGTCACCGCACCCGCGCACCGGGGACGCGTCGCTGCCCGACGACCGCTACAGCCGGACACTCGATCCGTGGGTCGCCTTGGCGACGGCGGCCGCGGTCACCGAGCGGATCCGGCTGTCCACCGCCGTCGCGCTGCCGGTCGAGAGCGACCCGATCACGCTGGCCAAGACGATCGCCAGCCTCGACCACCTCTCCGGTGGCCGCGTCACCCTCGGCGCCGGCTTCGGCTGGAACGTCGACGAGCTGACCGACCACGGGGTGCCCGGGAACCGCCGCCGCACCGCGCTGCGCGAGTACCTCGAGGCGATGAGTGCACTGTGGACGCAGGAGGAAGCCGCCTACGACGGGGAGTTCGTCTCCTTCGGGCCGAGCTGGGCGTGGCCGAAGCCGGTCCAGCCGCACATCCCGGTGGTGCTCGGCGCGGGCCCGACCGAGAAGACGTTCCGCTGGATCGCCCGGCACGCGGACGGCTGGCTGACGACCCCGGCCGACACCGACCTGGACGGGCACGTGGCCCTGCTCAAGGGAATCTGGGCCGACGAAGGCCGCGAAGACGCCCCGCTGATCTACGCGCTCGGCGAACGGCCGGACCCGGAACGCCTGGCGCACCTGGCTTCCCTGGGCGTGACCGAAACGATCTTCGGCCTGCCCGACCGCGAGCCGGACGAGGTCGAGGCCTGGATCGGGCGGCTGGCCGGGAAGCTCGGGCTGCGGGTCGTGAGTGGCAAGCCGGGTTGACACCCGGCTCACCACTCACGACGAGCCGCGGCAGACCGCCGTTCCGGTGCCGCGATGACCCCCCGGGGTCAGCTCTTGGCGGCCACGCCCTGGCGCGCCCGCAGGTCGAGCTCGATCTGCTCCAGCGTGCGGCCCTTGGTCTCCGGGACCAGCCACTTGGTCAGCACGAACAGCACCACGTTCACCCCGGCGAAGAGGAACATCGAGCCGCCGATGCCGAGGGACTTCGGGTCGGAGATGATCGGGAACACCGCGCTCACGATCCCCGTCGCCGCCCACAGGACCACGCTGCTGACACCCATGCCGGTGGCCCGGTACTTGAGCGGGAACACCTCCGACATCATCACCCAGACGACCGCGCCCCAGCCGAGCTCGTAGCCGACCAGGTAGAGCACCATCATCACCAGCATCAGCAGGCCGCGCGTGCCGGTGTCGTGGACGTTCAGCACCACCAGGCCGGCCCCCACCAGGGTCAGCACCATGATGACGTTGCCGATGAGCAGCAGCGGCTTGCGGCCCCAGCGGTCCACCACGAACACGACCCACGCGGTGAACAGGAACTTCGTGACGCCCAGCAGGACGCCGGACAGCAGCGCGGCCTGCGTGGCGAAGCCGAGGCCGATGAGCATCGTCGGGAAGTAGGCGTTGATCGCGTTGACGCCGCTGAACTGCTGGCCGATCGCGAGCAGCAGGGCCACGACGAGCATCGGCCGCACGAACCCGGAGAACAGGTCGCGGATCCGCGGCTTCTCCTCGGTGTCGAGCCGGATGACCTCATGGATGGTCGCGATCTCCTCGTCGAGGTCCACGGTGCTGCCGTGCGCGCTGGCCAGCACCCGCCTGGCCTCTTCCTCCTGGCCGTTCTTGACCAGCCACCGCGGCGTCTCCGGCAGGAACACCAGGCCGACGAGCAGGACCACCGCGGGCACGATGGCGCCGGCGAACATCCAGCGCCACGCCGAACTCGGCCCGAGCCAGTAGCTGACCAGGAACGCGATCAGGATGCCCAGCACGATGAAGATCTGGTTGAGCGCGCCCATCGCGCCCCGCCACTTCGCCGGGGCCAGTTCGGACAGGTACGTCGGCACGGTCGACGACGAAAGGCCGATGCCGAGCCCGATGACCAGGCGCGAGAGCACCAGCAGCAGGAACGTCGGCGAGAAGCTCGCCGCCAGCGTGCCCACGATGACGATGGCCGCGGCGACCATGATCGTGCGGCGCCGGCCGAGGGCTTCGTTGGTGCGGCTGGAGAACAGCGCGCCGACGATCGCGCCGACCGACAGGCTGGCGGTGATCACGCCCTTGTCCCAGCTGGTCAGCGCCCACAGTTTCCCGATGAACGGGAGCACCCCCGAGATGACACCCAGGTCGTAACCGAACAGGATGCCGCCGAGCGCGCCGAAGAAGTACAGAGTGGTCCGGCTGATGTGCCGCGCCGGGGCGGTTTGCGTCATTGCCTGGTCGCCTCTTCCGTAGGTCCGGTCCAGCAGCGGCCACCACACTCACACGCCGGAAAATGGCAGGCAAGAAGGTTTCCGATAACAATTCAGAAACCTGATCGACGTTCACGTATGTGATTCCGGCATATCCGGCGCCATCGTTTCGAGAATCCACTGTGGACGGTACCGATCACCGAAATCGTCGAACGCTTTACAACGCTCCGAACGCTGGTTTACCGTCCCTCTGGAAGCGCTCCCAGAGTGTGGAGGCCAAGGTGCACACCGTCGTGCCAGCAACGCATTCCCCGTCCAGGTTCCGCTCGGTGAGACGGCTCTTCGCCGGTGCCCTCGCCGTTCTCGTGCCGGTCGCCGTCGCGGTCACCGTCGGCGCGCCGGCGTCCCCCGCCGCCCCGGCGGCCGCCGCCACCTGGCGCAACGCGGAGATCGCCGGCGGCGGGTTCGTCCCCGGGATCGTCTTCAACCAGACCGAGCCCGGGCTGGTCTACGCCCGCACCGACATCGGCGGGGCGTACCGGTGGAACACCGCGACCGGCCGCTGGACACCGTTGCTGGACTCGGTCGGCTGGACCGGCTGGGGGCACAACGGCGTCGTCAGCCTGGCCACCGACTCCGTCGACCCGAACCGCGTCTACGTCGCGGCCGGGATGTACACCAACAGCTGGGACCCGAACAACGGCGCGATCCTCCGGTCGGCCGACCGCGGCGCCAGCTGGCAGGCGGCCGCGCTGCCGTTCAAGCTCGGCGGCAACATGCCCGGCCGCGGGATGGGCGAACGGCTCGCCATCGACCCGAACCGCAACAGCGTCCTCTACCTCGGCGCGCCGAGCGGCAACGGGCTTTGGCGCAGCACGGACTCCGGCGTCACCTGGGCGAAGGTGACCAGCTTCCCCAACCCCGGCAACTACGCCCCCGACCCGAACGACACGACGGGGTACTCCAGCGACATCGAAGGCGTCACCTGGGTGACGTTCGACCCGACGACCGGCACCCGCGGCAGCACCACGCAGACGATCTACGTCGGCGTCGCGGACAAGCAGAACACCGTCTACCGCAGCACCGACGGCGGCACGACGTGGGCGCGGCTGGCCGGCCAGCCGACCGGGTTCCTGGCGCACAAGGGCGTTCTCGACGCGGCGGGCGGCTACCTCTACCTGGCGACCAGCGACACCGGTGGCCCGTACGACGGCGCCAAGGGCGACGTCTGGAAGTACGCCACGAAGACCGGGACCTGGACGCGGATCAGCCCGATCCCCTCCGACAGCGGCGACGACTACTTCGGCTACAGCGGGCTGACGATCGACCGGCAGCACCCGAACACGCTGATGGTCGCCACGCAGGTGTCGTGGTGGCCGGACGTGATCTTCTTCCGCAGCACCGACGGCGGCGCCACCTGGACCCGGATCTGGGACTTCTCGAGCTACCCGGACCGGTCGCTGCGCTACACCCAGGACATCTCCTCGGTGCCGTGGCTGACCTTCGGCACCCAGCCCGCTCCCCCGGTGCCCTCGCCGAAGCTCGGCTGGATGACCGAATCGGTGGAGATCGACCCGTTCGACCCGAACCACCTGCTCTACGGCACCGGAGCGACGATCTACGGCACCAACGACCTCACGAAGTGGGACAGCGGCGGGAAGATCACCATCAAGCCGGTCGTCGGCGGCCTCGAGGAGACCGCGGTGCTCGACCTGATCAGCCCGCCGTCGGGGGCACCCCTGCTGTCCGGGCTCGGCGACATCGGCGGGTTCCGGCACGACAGCCTCGACGCGGTCCCGGCCACCATGTACACGCAGCCGGTGTTCACCACGACCACCAGCCTCGACTACGCCGAGCTGAACCCGGCGACGATCGTGCGCACCGGCACGCTCGACCGGTCCGCGCGGCCGAACGACAACCGGATCGCCTTCTCCACCGACGGCGGCAAGAACTGGTTCCAGGGCGCCGAGCCGGGCGGCAACGCCGCCGGCGGCACGGTGGCCGCGGCCGCCGACGGCAGCCGGTTCGTCTGGAGCCCGGACGGCATGAACGTCAGCTACTCCGTCGGCTTCGGCAACTCGTGGACGACGTCCACCGGGATCCCGGCCGGGGCGGTGGTCGAGTCCGACCGGGTCGACCCGAAGCGGTTCTACGGGTTCGCGGCGGGCAGGTTCTACGTCAGCACCGACGGCGGCGCGACGTTCACCGCGACCGCGGCCACCGGGCTGCCCGCGGGCTCGGCGCACTTCAAGGCGGTGCCGGGCGGCAAGGGTGACATCTGGCTGGCCGGCGGCTCCGGCACGGCGTACGGCCTGTGGCACTCGACCGACTCCGGAGCGTCCTTCACGAAGCTGGCCGACGTCACCGAAGCCGACAACATCGGGTTCGGCAAGGCCGCGCCCGGCCGGATGTACGCGACGTTGTACGCGATCGCGAAGATCGGCGGGGTGCGCGGGATCTTCCGCTCGGACGACGCGGGCGTCTCGTGGACGCGGATCAACGACGACCAGCACCAGTACGGCAACATCGGGGCGGCGCTGACCGGCGATCCGCGGGTCTACGGCCGGGTCTACGTGGGCACGAACGGCCGCGGGGTGATCGTCGGCGAGTCCGGGGGCACCCAGCCGCCCCCGACGAGCACCACGCCCACCACCACCACGCCCACCACCCCGACGACCACCACCACGCCCACGACGACCACCACCCCGGTGCCGTCGGGGTCCTGCACGGCGGCCTATACGGTCACCAACCAGTGGCAGGGCGGCTTCCAGGCCTCGGTGAAGCTGGGCAACACCGGCACGGCGGCGGTGACCGGGTGGACGGTGACGTGGACGTTCGCCGACGGTCAGCGGGTGACGCAGGCGTGGAACGCCCAGGTCACCCAGACCGGCGCGGCGGTGACGGCACTGGACGCGGGCTGGAACAGGACCATCCCGGCCGGCGGGAGCGCCGAGTTCGGCTTCACCGGGAGTTCGGGGATGGTGAACTCCCGGCCGGGCTCGGTCTCGCTCAACGGGAAGGCCTGTACGACCTCGTGAGCCGGTCCGCGGCGCGAAGGGGGTTTCAACCCACCCCCAGGCGGTTGAAACCCCCTCCCCGCGCCCCCGGTCCGGAGCCCCCGCCCGAGCAGGTGCCGCCTGCTCGGGCGACGTCCCCGGTGAGGTCCACTCTTCCCGGTGCCGACGGCAGCCGCCATTCCTGCCCCACGGACATTTTTTCGGCCGCACACACCCGCTCCGAGCAGCGGAAACGCCATCCGCGAGTACCGGAAATACCCAGCCGGGCGGGCAAAACTTACCCGGCGGACAGCAGCGGGGCCGCGGGTGCTCAGGCGCTCTCCAGCACGACCTTCCCGATGTGCTTCCGGGACTCCAGGTGCTCGAGGGCCCCGGCCACTTCGGCGAAGCCGAACCGGCGGTCGATCACCGGCTTCAGCCCGGTCCGCTCGATCGCGGTGTTCATCGCCTGGAACGTCTCGCGGGAGGCATTGGTCAGGCCGCGCAGGGTCAGCTGCTTGACCAGCACCAGGATCGGGTCGGCGCCGCCTTCGTGGGTCAGGACGCCGGCGACGCTGACGTGCCCACCGTACCGCGCGGCGAGCATCGACTGGCCGATCGTGCCGCCGCCGCCCACGTCGACGACGTGGTCGACGCCGCCGCCGGTCAGCTCCGCCACGGCGGCACCCCACTCCGGGGTGGCGGCGTGGTTGAGCGTCTCGGCGGCGCCGAGCGCGCGGAGCCGCTCGAGCTTCCCGTCCGAACTCGACGTCGAGACGACGTGGGCACCGCCGAGCGCGGCGAACTGCAGCGCGAACGTGGACAGGCCGCCGCTGCCGAGGGTGAGCACGGTCTGCCCCGGCGTCAGCCGGCCTTCCTCGACGACGGCACGCCACGCCGTCACGCCGGCGCTGGGCAGCGTGGCGGCTTCGGCGTAGTCGAGGTGCGCGGGCACCGCGACCAGGGCATCCTCGGCGAAGACGGCGTACTCCGCGAGCACGCCGTCGAGCGTGCCGCCCAGGTCGTCCGCGGTCTTCTCCGGCGTGCCCGGACCCGACAGCCAGCCCGGGAAGTAGGTCGCCGCCACCCGGTCCCCCGCGGTCCACTGGCGCACCCCGTCGCCGACCGCGACGACCTCGCCGGCACCGTCGGACAACGGGATCACGTCCGGCTTCACCGGCTTCGGGTAGAACCCCTTCAGGATCATCAGGTCGCGGGCGTTCACCGCCCACCCGCGCAGGCGGACCAGGACCTGCCCGGGCCCGGGTTCGGGCACGTCACGCTCGCCGAGCAGGAGCTCGGCACCGGGGCGGGGCAGCGAAAAGTACTTCACAGCGGCTCCAAGGGTCGGGGGAGGCTCCTCAACGCGGCCAGTGTGTCGAAGCCTCGAGCTCGCCGTCGACCGCCGCCAAGAGGTCCGGGGTCAGCTCGGCGAGTGAAGTCGCGAAGTGCCGGACACCGCCGGCGGCCATGAAGTCCCGCTGCCGCGCGTGGGCGGGGCTCGACGGGAACCCCACGAACCCGGCGCCGTGCGCGCGGGCGTCGTCGGCGACCCGGCTGACGTCGTCGACGAACACGATCTCGTCGAAGCCCACGCCGAACACGGTCCGGGCGATGTGCTCGACGCCCGGGCGGTGCTCGTTGATGCTCACGTACGGCGCCGAAGGATCGAAGAGGTCCACGAACTCGCCGAGGTGGTGGTCGAAGGTGTGCTCACGAGTGCGGCCGCCGTAGCAGACCAGCCGCACCGGGAGCTTCGACAGCGCCTCCAGGCAGTCCCGCGCGCCTTCGGCCACCCGGATCGGGTGCTCGGCCAGGTAGTCCTGCCGCGCGGCCCACAGCTGCTTCAACGTCTCCTCGGCCGGCTGGTCCAGACCGCAGAGCCGGGTGACCTTCTCCGCGACGACGATGTCGCGCAGCCCGATGACGTCCCGCTCGGCCGCGGCGTCGTACACCCCGCCGTGCTCGGTGACGAACCGGGCGATCATGGCCAGGTAGGTGTCGTCGATGAGCACGCCGTCGCAGTCGAGCGCGACCACGCGCAGCTTCCGGAAAGCGCTCACCGCTGCGCGAACACTTCCCGCGCGGCCGCGATGGCGTTGAGCGCGGCCGGGAAACCGCAGTAGAACGCCAGGTGCAGCACGGTCTCCACGACCTCCTGCTCGGTGCCGCCGACGTTGAGCAGCCCGTGGATGTGCACCTTCAGCTGCGGCAGCGCGGTGCCCAGCGCGACGCACGCGGCGATCGTGACGATCTCGCGGTGGCGCAGGCTCAGGTGCGGCCGGGAGTAGATCTCGCCGAAGGTGAATTCGACGATGTAGGCAGCCAGGTCCGGGGCGATGTCCCGCAGTCCCGCGGCGACCTGCTCGCCCGCCTCGCCGTCGACGGCCTTCATCGCCGCCAAGCCGCGCTCGTAGCGGTCCTCGATGCCCGCCCACGGCACTGCGTCGGTCTCTTCGGACGGCGCCGGCTCGTCTTCGGGCAGGCCGTCGAAGGCCGTCTTGAGCGCCGTCAAGGCGTTGAGCGTGGCCGGGAACCCGGCGAAGGAGCTGACGTGGATCACGGCCTCGACCAGCTGGCGGCGCGTGCACCCGACGTTGAGCGCGGCCTTGGCGTGGAACTGCAGCTGCGAGCCGGCGTAGCCGAGCGCGGTGAGCGCGGCGACCGTCGCCAGTTGCCGCTCCGGCAGCGGCAGGCCGGGCCGGTGGTAGACGTCGCCGTAGATGAACCCGACGCACTGCTCGCCGAACTCGGCCTCCCCGATGCTCTCGAACAGGTCCAGCACGGCCGGCCGGTCGGTCCCGCCGAGCCGCTGGATGAGTTTCAGGCCCTGGGCGAAGGACGCGGAGCGGTCCTGCTGCTGCAGGTCGGACATCGTGGCGTGGTTTCCCTTCCGGAGTGGCGGTTCAGCCGAGGTAGGCCCGGGTGGCCTGGCCGGCCCTGCGGCGTTCGAGGGTGCCGATGCGCCCCTGCGCGATCATCGAGTACTCGATGCCCGCGGTGGCCACGGTGCGCCCTTGCTGGCGCACCGACGTCGTGGCGCGGAACTTGAGGTTGGTCTCCCGGTCGAGGTCGGACTCGACGATCAGCGACTCGACCGTGGCCGGGAGCGGGAACAGGAAGTCCTCGAAGGACAGGTCCATCCGCTGCCACACCCCGGTGTATGCCCCCTTCGCGAGACCGGGCCGGATCGCGGTCTCGAACTGCGCGATGCAGATCTGCCGCATCGCTTCGATGATCACGATGCCCTGGACGTGCTCGCCGGTGTGGTGGTCGAGGACCAGCTCGTTGTCGCGGTGGATCCGCAGCTCGGCCCGGCAGTGCGTGGGCGCCGGGCTGTGCACGCCGGCGAGCAGGACGTTCTCCGGCCGGTTCTTGTGGACGACGACGGGTGGTTCGGGCGGCCGCCGGAAACCGTCCGGGTCCGCGAGGTACACCGCCCCTTCACTTTTCCTGCAGGCGGTTTCGAGCAGGTCGCCGTCGGCCGCGTCGATGCCCTGGCCGCAGTGGACGATCCAGTGGCAGCCCGACGCCGCCAGGCCGCCGGAGGCGAGCAGGGCCAGCAGGCCCGACAGCGTGAACACCCGCTCCTCGCGGGCGAACTGCGCGAAGCGGTCGGCGACCACGACGATGTCCCGCCGGGTGCGCCCTTCGAAGGCCCGGCCCGGTCCACCCGGGGTGCCCGCCTCCGGGCACGGGAAATCGTGCGGTACCACCGCGGGCGCCTCCGTGCGGGCCGGCTCCGGCGTCACGGCCGCACCGAAGCGTGGGCGTCCAGGAGTGCCTCGGCGAGGTGCCGGGCCGTCGTGGCCGAGCGCCAGCGCGGCGCGGACAGCTCGGTCGCCATCAGCTTCAGCATGGCGCGCACCATATCCGGCTGTTTGCCGACGCCCGCGGCCAGCAGTGGTTCGACCTGCGCCGCGGCGCCTTCGAGGTCGCCGAGCCGCAGGTGCGCGCGGCCCGTGTCGATCCGGATCATCGGATCCATGGCCTCCCAGCGGTTCTCCAGCGACAGCTGCTCGAACGCCTCGCGGGCGGTGGCGAACTCGCGCAGCGCGGCGGGGGCCTGCCCGACCGCGAGCAGCGAGTTGCCCGCCACGTAGTGCCGCCGGTCCTTCGTGATGTTGAAGAAGCTGTCCTCGCCGCCCGCTCCCAGGCCCGGGTCCTCGATGGCCGTCCAGCGCGCGATCGCGTCCAGCACCTGCGGCTCGGCCTGCACCGACGACCAGCCGCGCGCCTCGGCCAGGATGAGCGGGGCGTCCGTGAGGCGGCCGCCCACGTGGTACCGGAGCCCGTCGGCGGCGAGCTTCGCGGACTCGATGCCGTTCCCGGCCCAGAACGCCACCCTGGCCTGGGAGGTGCGCACCCAGCGCCGGGCGAGGAAGTCGTCGGCGTACTGCGTGTAGAGCCAGGCGGCGGAGTTCAGCTCGCGCGAGAGCCGGTACCGGCCCAGGTCGCCCGCGATCCAGGCCATCATCGCGTTCGCCTTCGCCCCGACGAGCAGGAGGTCCTGCGTCTGCTTCGGCCGCTGACGGCCCTTCAGCAGCGACGCCGTCCGGTCCGCGATCACGGCGAGCTGGCCGAGGACCGAGTCGGGCGCGGTGCTGGTGTAGGCGCCGCCCAGGAAGTCGAGGTCCGCCCACAGGTCGTCGAGCTGGACGTCGTCCACGTTGGTCTTCGTGAGCAGGATGGCATCGTCGAGCGCATTGCCGAGGGCGCCGTCGAGGGCGCCGTCGATGGCGCCGTCGCCGATTTCCTCCGGTGCCCGCGCTTCGGCCCGGGCGGCGGCGCGGACCGGCGGCGCTTCGGGCCGAAGCGCCGCCACCGGCTCCGCGTCGGCGTGGTACTCGGCGAGGTCCTTGGCCGGCAGCCGTTCGAGATCACGCAGTCCCAGCAGGCATTTCCAGCCGGTGCCGTAGACCTGCGCCAGCACCCGCAGCGCGGCGACGGTGGGCCGGACCCCGCGGTCGGGCCACTGCTCGTACTCCCAGATCCGCGTGCCGCGCATGCCCGCGCGGGGGTCTCCGGTGACGGCGTTGTACTGGTGCGCCGCGACGTCGAGCGAAAGCTCGGACGCCAGCCGCCACGCGGTGCGCGGCGGGATCCCGCACTCGACGATCAGGTTCTTCGCCACCTGGGCCGGGATCGCCTCCTCGGGGAAGCCCAGTGCGGTCAGCCGGTCGCGCAGTTCGGCGCGGTAGGGCTTGCTCCCGGGTTTGGCCTGTCGACTCATCGTTCACCAACGATTTCCGGAGTACAAGGGCACCTCGACGACCCTACCGCAGCGTGCGCCCGGGGGCCGAACTCTTTGGCCAGGACGGAAACCGTGCGATTTCCGAGAAGTTGAGTACGCAACGAGGACCGCGTCCCGGCCTCGCACGGCGGACTGAGAGCGCTCCCATTTCCCCGGTTTCCCCGCCGGTCTCGTGATCTTGGGCGGATTTCCGGAATCCACCCCAACGGAGGCGTCCCGGCCCGCACCCCGGTGGCGCAGCGCAACGGAGAGATGTCCTGCGTCCCAACGGGTTCGGCCGTTCAGTGATGTTCAGCGGCGAGACCGGCCGCACCGGCTGCGGAAAACGGACCACAGGATCGGCGCGCGTCCGGGTCGGACTTTACAACGGCGACATGCGAGAGTTACCTTTCGGGCGGCTGGAAGCGCTCCCATGCCAGGTCGCCTCGCCAGAACGCGGCCACCACCCAGGGGCGTCGTGGTGCAGGCCACGGCGCCCCTGTCCGCGTCCCCCCGAGGAGCCCATCCCATGAACAGGATCGCCGGTGCACTGGCCGCGCTCTGCCTCGCCGCGGCGGGCACCACCGCGGTCGTCGTGGCCGGTCCGGCCGCCGCCGCCCCCGCCTGCTCGGTCGCCTACCGCGTCAACCAGTGGCAGACCGGCTACACCGCCGACATCACGGTGACCAACGGCGCCACCGCGGTCTCCTCGTGGACCCTCACCTGGCACTACGCCGGGAACCAGGCCGTGACGTCGGCCTGGAACGCCACCGTCCGCCAGACCGGGACCGCGGTCACCGCGCAGAACCTCACCTACAACGGGACCGTGCCCGCGGGCGGCACCGTCTCCTTCGGTCTCCAGGGCACCTACAGCGGCACCAACGCCACCCCCACGGACTTCGCGCTCAACGGTGTCTCGTGCGGCGACCCGGCGCCCCCGACGTCGACCACCCCGACCACGCCGACGACGACCACACCGATCGTCGACCCGACCACGACGACCTCCGGCCCGCCGCCCGCCGGCTGCACGGGTGCCGCGATCTGCGACGACTTCGAACAGCAGACCGGCAGCACCCCGGGCGGCCGGTGGACCGTCGGCGCGGCCAACTGCACCGGCACCGGCACGGTCGCCGTCGACACCGCGGTCGCGCACTCGGGCGGGCGCTCGGTCAAGGTCACCGGCCAGGGCGGCTACTGCAACCACGCCTTCCTCGGCACCAGCCTCGCCGGTGCCGGCTCGGGCCCGCTCTTCGGCCGGTTCTGGGTCCGCCACACCACCCCGCTGCCCACCGGGCACGTCGCCTTCATGGCCCTGCGCGACACCGCGGACGGCGGCCGCGACCTGCGCGCCGGCGGCCAGAACCGCGCCCTGCAGTGGAACCGCGAGTCCGACGACGCCACGCTGCCCGCGCAGAGCCCGGCCGGCGTGGCCCAGAGCGTCCCCCTGGCCACCGGCACCTGGTCCTGCTTCGAGTTCGAGGTCGACGGCGCCGCGGGCCGGCTCCGCACGTGGCTGAACTCCGCCGAGGTGCCCGGCCTCGTCGTCGACGGCGTCCCGACCCAGGACATCGACCAGCAGTGGCTCGCCAAGTCCTGGCACCCGGCGCTGACCGACCTGCGCCTGGGCTGGGAGAGCTACGCCGGCGACGCCGACACACTGTGGTTCGACGACGTGGCGGTGGGCAGCACCCGGATCGGCTGCTGACCGCGCCGGCTACCGGCCGAGGATGCGCTCGATCCCGGCCAGCTCCTCGTCCGCGAACTCCAGGTTCGCGGTGGCCGCGACGGTGTTCTCCAGCTGCGCGACGCTGCTCGCGCCGATCAGCGCGGAGGTGACGCGGCCGCGGCGCAGCACCCAGGCGATCGCGAGCTGGGCCAGTGTCTGCCCGCGTCCCTTGGCGATGTCGTCCAGCGCGCGGATGGTCGCCAGGGTGTCCTCGGTGAGCCGGTCGCTCGTGAGGAACGGGCTGGCGCCCGCCGCGCGGGAGTCGGCCGGGATGCCGTCGAGGTAGCGGTCGGTCAGCAGGCCCTGGCTCAGCGGCGAGTACGCGATCGAGCCGACGCCGTGGTCGTCCAGGGTGTCCAGCAGGCCGTCCTCGACCCAGCGGTCCAGCATCGAATAGCGCGGCTGGTGGATCAGCAGCGGTGTCCCGAGCTCCTTCAGCGCCGCGAGCGCCGCCTCGGTCTGCTCCGGCGAGTAGTTCGAGATGCCCGCGTACAGCGCCTTGCCCGAGCGGACGGCGGTGTCGAGCGCGCCCATCGTCTCCTCGATCGGCGTGTCCGGGTCCGGCCGGTGCGAATAGAAGATGTCGAAGTGGTCCAGCCCGGTGCGGGCCAGGCTGCGGTCCAGGCTCGCCAGGAGGTTCTTGCGGGAGCCCCACTCGCCGTACGGGCCGTCCCACATCAGGTAGCCCGCCTTGGACGACACCAGGATCTCGTCGCGGTACGGGCGGAAGTCGGCGGCGAAGTGCCTGCCGAAGTTGGTCTCGGCCGAGCCGGGCGGCGGGCCGTAGTTGTTGGCCAGGTCGAAGTGCGTCACCCCGAGGTCGAACGCCCGGCGCAGCACGGCCCGCTGGACGTCGAGGGGCTTGTCGTCCCCGAAGTTGTGCCACAGGCCGAGCGACACGGCGGGCAGCTTCAGCCCGCTGCGCCCGGCCCGCCGGTACGGCATGTCCGCGTACCGGTCTTCGGCCCCGACGTAAAGCGACATGGTGCTCCTTGAGACGAGAGGGACAGGCGGGCTTGGAGTCTAGTGACGCGGGAGGAGCGCGCCGGCGAACGACGTCGAGGGCGGCAGCTCGGGCAGCAGGGTCGCCTGGTAGGCGTGGTAGACGTCCGGTTTGCCGGCCCACACCGTCGCGGCAGGCCGGTTTTCCGGGTCGAGTTCGTGGTGCCACGAACCGAGTTCCCGGTCGACGAAGCAGCTTTCGGCGTGCGCGCACCACTCCTGGAAGCGGGCGAGGTAGGCCGGGTCGCCGGTCTCCTGGTGCAGCGTCCACGCCGCGGCCATCGCCTCGGTGACCACCCAGTGCAGCCGGGTGCGCACCACCGGCGTCCCGGCGAAGTCGGTCGTGTAGACGAACCCCGGCCGCCCGTCGACGGCCCACCCGTGCCGAACGCCCGCCTCGAACAGCGCGGCCGCATCGGGTACCAGCCACGCCGGCGCGGCGGCCCCGAGCGCCCGTCCGAGGTGGACGGCCAGCCGGGCCCACTCGAAGAGGTGGCCGATGGTCGCCCCGTACGGGCGGAACGGGTGCGCGGGTTCGGCGCGGTTGAACTCGAGCCGGACGCGCCAGTCCGGGTCGTAGTGTTCCGGGAGCAGCCAGCCGTGCGCGCGGGCCTCGCCGTGGATCAGGCGCTCCACAATGGACAGCGCACGCGCCGCCCACACCGCGTCGCCGGTGATGTCGGCGGCGGCCAGGAAGGCCTCGACGGTGTGCATGTTGGCGTTGGCGCCGCGGTAGTCCTCCAGGCGCGTCCAGCCGCGGTCCCAGACGTCGGCGACGAGCCCGGCCCCCGGTTCCCAGAACCGGCGTTCGACGGTTTCAAGAGCTTCGGCCAGCAGCGGCCGCGCGCCTTCGGCACCGGCCGCGGCCGCGCTCGCCGCCGCCAGCACGACGAAGGCGTGCTCATAGGCGCGCTTCTCGGCCAGGGCCGTCGAGGCGTACCAGCCGCCGTGCTCGGCGTCCCGCAACGGGCCGGTGAGCGCCGCGACGCCGTGAGCGACCTGCTCGCCGGTGTCCGCGCCCCGCAGCGCCGCGAGCGCGAAGACGTGCGTCATCCGGCAGGTGATCCAGGTCTCGACGGGCCGGTCGAGCACCGGCCGCCCGGTCTCGTCGAGCCAGGCGAACCCGCCGCCGGGGTGCGCCGCGCCGCGGGCGAACCCGAGCAGCCGGGCGGGTTCGGCGCGCACCCAGGCGGGAACCGAAGACGGACTGTCCACTCTCTGCCTTTCTCCACGGGTCCGCCCCGGTCGGCGGCCCCCGCAAAAACGTAGGGCAAGGCCCCCGCCCGGGCCATCGCGGGCTGTTCCGGAAGTGACCCCCACCGCGTATCCTGACCTTGGAAGCGCTCCCAGTCTTCGACGCACGCAACCCAATGAAGGGACTGACGTGACCAGGAGACGAAGTACCATCCTCGCCGCCGTCACCGTGCTGCTGGCGAGCCTGACCGCCATTCTGCTGAACACCGGCACGGCCGAGGCGCACGGCGCCATGATGAAACCGGGCAGCCGGACCTTCCTGTGCTGGCGGGACGGGCTCAGTTCGACCGGTGAGATCAAGCCCGTCAACCCGGCCTGCGCGGCCGCGGTGGGCGTCAGCGGCGCCAACTCGCTGTACAACTGGTTCGGCGTGCTCCGCTCGGACGGCGCCGGGCGCACGCGCGGGTTCATCCCCGACGGGAAGCTGTGCTCGGGCGGGAACCCGAACTACGCGGGCTTCGACGGGGTCGGCGACTGGCCGCTGACCCACCTCACCGCCGGCGCGCAGTTCGACTTCTCGTACAACGCCTGGGCCGCGCACCCGGGCTGGTTCTACACGTACGTGACCAAGGACGGCTGGAACCCGAACCAGCCGCTCACCTGGGACTCGCTGGAGGACCAGCCGTTCCTGACGATCGACCACCCGCCGGTGACCGGCCAGGTGGGCACGGTCGACGGCCAGTACAAGTGGAGCGGCGCGCTGCCGTCGAACAAGTCCGGCCGGCACATCGTCTATTCGGTGTGGAAGCGCTCGGACAGCGCGGAAACGTTCTACGGCTGCTCGGACGTCACCTTCGACGGCGGGCACGGCGAGGTCACGGGTGTGAAGGACCCGGGCACGGGCACGACCACCACGCCCACGACCCCGACCACCCCGACGACGCCCACCACGCCGACGACCCCCACGACACCCACGACACCCACCACGCCGACGACGCCGTCGGGTTCCTGCATGGCGATGTACGAGATCACCAACACCTGGAGCGGCGGCTACCAGGCCACGGTGACGGTGATGAACCACAGCACGAGGGCGTACACGAGCTGGCAGGTGGGCTGGACACTGCCCGCGGGCCAGACGATCGCCAGCGTGTGGAACGGCACGCTGAACCAGTCCGGTTCGGCGGTCACGGTCCGCAACGCCAACTGGAACGGCGGCATCGCGGCCGACGGCACCGCCAGCTTCGGCATGGTCGTCAACACGACGGGAGGAAGCGCGGCCCCGTCACCGACGTGCCAGGGCACCTGAAAGGTCCTGAGTGGACAGCCGGTCCGGGAGGCCGCTTCGGGGAATGATCCCCCGAAGCGGCCTTCACGCGTTGCCGTGACCGAAGCCGCCGGGTGATCAGCCCCTCAGGTGTTCGCCGGGCCGGTGCTCCCCCGCGTGATCAGCCTGGGCCGGGACGAATACACGTCGCCGGGCCGCTCCCCCGCCAGCACGTCCCGCAACACCGAAGCCGCGAGCGTGCCGAGTTCGGCCAGCGGGCGCCGGATCGCCGTGAGCGCGGGGCGGACCAGCCGGCAGAGCGGGGTGTCGTCCCACGACACCACCGAGAGGTCCTTCGGCACCGCGAGGCCGAGCTCGCGCGCGGCGGCGAGCGCGGCCACCGCGAGGTCGTCGGTGTCGCACAGCAGCGCCGTGGGCCGGGGGTGCGCCGCCAGCACCCGGCGGACCGCGTCGGCCGACGGTTCGGGCTGGACGGTGCCCGGGTGCGGGAGGCCGGTCGCCGCCGTGGTGAACGCCCGCCGCCGCGCGGCCGGGTCGGTGAACACCGCCGCGCCCGCGATGCGGACCACGTGGCGATGCCCCAGTGCGGCGAGGTACGCCAGTGCCTCGGCGGCGCCGGTGACGTCGTCCACGAGCACCGAGGGCACCCCCGGCACCCCGCCCGGCCCGCCGAGGACCACCGCCGGCAGGCCGATCCGCACCAGCTCGGCCGCACAGCCCGGCGCGGTGAGCAGCACGCCGTCCACCTTCCGTTCGGCCCGCCAGCGGCGGTAGATGGCCAGCGCGGCCTCGCGGCCGGGGGCGACCTGCAGCAGCAGCTCGCTCTCGAACCCGTCGAGCAGGGCCGGGACGAACCCCTCGAGGTGGCGGTCGAGCACCAGGCCGAGTGCGCCGGACCGGCCGCCGGACAGCGCCCGCGCGGTGCTGCTGGGTGCCCACCCGAGCTCCCGGGCGATCTCGGTGATCCGCTGCCGGGTGGCCTCCGAGACGCCGGGGCGGCCGTTGAGGGCGTAGGAGACCGCGCCCTTGGAGACGCCGGCCTCCTTCGCGATGTCGGTGATCGTCGGACGCTTCATCGCACCCTCTCTTCGCACCACGAATCGTCGCGGGACCACGGCCGGAGCCCGCGGTCCGTGTCCGCACGGACACCCGCCGTCGCGCACCTTGACACCCGCCGCACCGGGAAACGAGACTCGCCCCGGGAGCGCTCCCAGCCAACGAGGGCCCGGAGCGTGCCGTGGATGGGGAGTGCGCGCGCATGTGGCAGATCCGAAGAACGGCGGCGTTCACCGCCACTGTCGTCCTGCTCTTTCTGATCGGGGGATGCGGACCGGGCACGCCGGAGCGGATCACGCTCACCGTGTCGACCTTCGGCCAGTTCGGCTACGAGGACCTCATCCCCGGCTACGAGTTCACCCACCCCGGCCTCACCATCCGCCAGGTCCGGACCGAGCAGGGCGGCCCGTACCACGAGGACCTGCTGGACAAGCTGCAGAAGGGCCAGGAGCTGGCCGACGTGCAGGCCGTCGAGGAGGGCCACCTCGCCGACGTGCTCGCGCACGCGGACAAGTTCGCCGACCTGGCCGAGATCGGGCCGCCCGACGTGAAACCCGGCCGGTGGCTGGAGTGGAAGTACGAGGCAGGCCGCAGCAAGGACGGCAAGCTCGTCGGCTACGGCACGGACATCGGCCCGCTGGCCATGTGCTACCGCAAGGACCTGCTCGGCACGGCGGGCCTGCCGACCGACCCGGGCTCGGTGAAGACGATGTTCGCGACCTGGAGCAGCTTCTTCCAGGCCGGCGAGCAGTACGTCAAGCGCTCGCACGGCAAGCCGTGGTTCGACTCCTCGGCGCAGATCTTCAACGCCAAGGTCAACCAGCTCCCGGTGGGCTACCTCGACCGCGAGAACCACTCGACGCTGGAGACGAACACCGCGCTGAAGGACGCCTGGAACCAGGTCACCGCCGCGGTGAAGCAGGGGCAGTCGGCCGGGCTCACCGCCTTCGAAGACGACGGCAACAACGGCCTGCGCACCGGCGCCTTCGCGACGAAGGTCTGTCCGTCGTGGATGCTCGGCATCATCGAGCAGCAGGCCGGCGTCGGCAACGCGGGCAAGTGGGCGATCACCGACGCCTTCCCGGACGGCGGCGGCAACTGGGGAGGTTCCTACCTCACCGTGCCGGCCTCGAGCCCGCACCAGAAGGAGGCCGCCGCGCTCGCGGCCTGGCTGACTGCGCCGGAGCAGCAGCTGCACGCGTTCCGGGTCAGCGGCAACTTCCCCAGCCAGGTCGACGCCTTCACCTCGCCGGACCTGCTCAGCGAGATGAACGGCTACTTCGGCGGGGCGCTGAGCGGCCAGGTCTTCGTGGCACAGGCCCGCAAGGTCGGGAAGCCGCAGTACAAGGGGCCGGGTGACGGCAAGATCCAGGAGACGGTGATCGCGCCCGCGCTCAAGTCGGTCGAGCACGGCGCCGATCCCGCCGCCGTCTGGCAGCAGGTGCTGATCGGGGTGCACCGGCTCGTGCCCTGAGCCGGCCGCGGGCCGGGCGCGGCGCTGCACGAGCGCTTCTTCGCCGGCCGCGCCGCGCACGGGCGCTCGGAGGTCCGGGCCGTCACTTCGCCGGAGAACGAGGGTTCGCACTGTTCCACACCCGGATGGGGTTCGTCGCCGAACCAGGGCCGAAGGAGTTCGAGGGGTGCCGGTGCGGCCCGGCCACGACGGGCCGGGCCGCACCGGCCGGAGTTCCGCGAGAACCTCGGCTGACAGCCGCAGGTGCGCGCCGCGGGATCCGGTCCGGGCCGCCGGAGGCCGCGGCGGACGCCCGGCCGGATCCCGCTGTCCCGCCCGGCCGGTCAGGCGGCACGGGCGGGACCTCGGCGGGCGGGCCCGGCGGGACGGGCCGCGCTCGCCGTGGTGGAGGCCGGGCCGGGCGGCGGCTGCGCGGCACCGCCCGGCCCGGGGTCCTACTGCACCGGCGGGTAGGCGTTCTGGACCAGTTCTTCGAACTGGGCCTCGAACCACTTGCCCGACAGCGGGGCGTTCGGCAGGGCGCCGGTCAGGTTGCCGCCGTTGGCCTGCTGGGTGCCGTGGAAGGTCGGGTCGCACATCGGGTCCGCGCCCTTGCCTTCGTCGTTCGGGATCTGCTGGCTCGCACCGTCGGACTCACCCGGCGGCTTGACCCAGACGTAGGCGTCGAAGTGCGCCTGGGGAGCCACCGTCGGCCGCTGCCCCAGACCCGCACCGCTCTGGTTGCACCAGTTGCCGCGGTGCAGCCGCCGGTCGACCCGGCCCGAGTTCACGTAGGCGTCCACAGTGGATCCCGAAGCGCCGCTCGGCCGGGCCGAGCCGCCCCAGCCGTTGCGGGAGGTGTCGACCAGCATGCCGATACCGCTCGGCAGGCCCGCCGAAACGAACGCGTTGTACATCGCCGTGGCGAACGGGATCTCGGCGAAGTACGGGTTCCACTGGTAGAAGGTCGCCGACTTCAGCGCCTGCCCGCCGACGTTCAGGTTCGGGTCGGGCAGGTTCGGCTCGGTCAGCGGCGTGTAGTTGGCCGTGGAGCTGATGAAGCCGTCGATGCTGTTCACGCCGGCCGTGGTGCCCTGCAGGGTCTGCTTGACCAGGTTGACGAACGGCTGGAAGTTGCTGTCCCAGCCCAGCCACGCCGAGTGCGCGATGTCCAGGTAGTTGTAGACGTTGGAGATCGCGTGCAGCTTGTTCAGCGCGTACTGGATGCCCTGCGTGTACGCCCCGCTGGACTGCGCTTCCGCGCAGGTCGCCATCGAGGTGTTCGTGATCAGGTTCGGCAGCGAGTCCGGCTCGACGATCGCCACGATCCGCAGCGGCGCGTACTTCGCGTCGGACAGGATCGACGCGATCGGGTCGATGTACTCGCTCTTGTACCGGGCCAGGCCGTTCTGGGCGACCTTCAGCTCACCGTTGGACGCCAGCGCCGCGCAGTCGCGGTTGGGCAGGTCGTACACGACGATCTGGATGGTCACCGGCGTGCTGCCGGTCTGCTGCGCCAGCGCCGCGTCGAGGTGCCCGCGCAGGCCGCGGGCGCTCGACGTGCCGTTGATCGCCGCGATCCGGTCCAGCCAGACCGCGGTCGAGGTGTTGGCCACCTTGGCCATCTGGGCGCCGAGCGTGCCGCCCTTGGCCGCGGCCGCCGCGCTCACCTGGCTCGACCAGTCCGGGTTCACGTACCCCTTGGACCCGGCGTACGGGTTGTCCACGTGGGTGCCCGGCTGGGGCGTCGTGGTCACCGTCGTCGGGGTGGGCGTGGTCGTGGTGGGCGTGGTCGTCGTCGTGGTCGGTGTCGTGGTCGGTGTGGTCGGCGTCGTGGTCGTGGGCGTGCCGTCACAGTGGGCGCCGTTGAGCGAGAACGACGTCGGGATGTCGTTCGTGCCCGAGTACGAGCCGTTGAAGCCGAAGTTGGCCGTGGCGTTCGAGCCCAGGTTCCCGCCCCACGACGGGTTCTTCGCGCTCACGTGCTTGCCGCTCTGGCTGAACGTGGCGCTCCAGCCCTGCTGCACCTTCTGGTTGCCGCCGAAGTCCCATTCGACGTTCCAGGACGAAACGGCGTCGCCCAGGTTGGTCACGGCGATGTTCGCGGTGAAGCCGGTGTCCCACTGGTTGACCGTGTAGGTGACCTTGCAGCCGGTGGCGGCGCCCGCCGGACTGCCCCCGGCCACCAGTAATCCGGCGGTCATCGCCGCCGCCGTCACCGAGGACGCCACGGCGAACCGTGACTTCCTCTTCGCGGACCAGAATTCACTCCTCATCGAGTGCGCTCCTTTGCCTTTCGGTGGATGGGGTCTTTCGGTGGGTGGTCACGTGGTGCAGGCGGTCGCGCCGACGGCGAAGCCGCTCGGTGCGGTCGACGCGCCGGTCGCCTGGATGCCGATCGACACCGAGGCACCGCCGGCCAGGTCGGGCGCCCAGGTGGGGGCCTTGGCGGTCGCCTGCTGCCCGGTCTGCGTGACGGTGGCGTTCCAGCCACCGGTGATCTGCGTCCCGGACGGCACGGTCCAGCCGAGCGCCCAGTTCTTCAGCGCCGAGCTGCCGGTGTTCTTCAACGTCACAGTGGCGATGAAGCCGCCCTGCCAGGTGTTGTCGACGTGGTAGGTGACCGCGCAGCTCGCCGCGGGCGGCGGGTCGGTCGTGCCGCCGCCCGAACCCACCGGCGGGATCAGGTACGGCTGCAGGATCGCCTGCTTGGTCTGGTTGACCGTGGTCCAGTCGTCGTTGAGGATGCCGCCGGTGTCCCCGGAGTTCGGGTTCCACGACCAGTAGGTGAAGCTCATCCCGCTGGCCCCGGTGCCCGCGTACTTCATCAGCTCCTGCAGCCAGACCTTGTCGCGCGGGTCGGCGAGCGTGGAACCGAACTCCCCGAGCAGCACCGGCGCGATGTTCTGCTTGTGCAGGTACCCGAAGAAGTGGTCCCACAGCGCGGGCAGGTTCGCCGGGAACGCCGGGTCGGAGAACCACTTCTGGGCGAACACCGACGTCGCGTACTCGTGCGCCGAGTACACCAGCTTGTCCGGTTTGGACAGCCGCACCGGGAACTGCTTGGCCCCGGAGAGGTTGCCGCCCCACCAGCCGCACTGCGGGTCGCCGGTGCCGCTGACGCAGTCGACGCCTTCGACGACGATCAGCCAGTCCGGGTTCGCCGCGAGCACGGCGTTGCCGGCCCGTTCGGCGGCGAGCCGCCAGTCGGTCGCGGTGTCGCCGCAACCCCAGCACGCTCCCCCGCCACCCTGGATCGAGTGCGGTTCGTTGTGCAGGTCCGCACCGATCACCGTCGGGTTGCCCTTGTAGTGCTGGGCCAGCATCGTCCAGTCGGAGATCCAGCGGCTTTCCGAGTACGCACCGGTGTACCAGAGCGGGGACTGCGCCCCGGAGTCCGGCCGGTGCCGGTCCAGGAGCACGCGCATGCCCTTGGCGCCGGCATAGGCGACGATCTTGTCGAGCACCTGCAGGCCGGACAGGCCCTGCAGGTCCGGGTTCGCCACCTGGTCGATGCTGACCGGTTTGGACCCGGCGTCGAACAGCTGGTTCGAGTACGGCAGCCGCAGCGTGTTGTACCCGAGCCCGGCCATCTGGTCGAGCATGTCCTTGTAGTTGCGGCTCCACAGCCCGTGCGGCGAGTAGTTGGCCGTCTCGGCGCCGAACCAGTTGATGCCGGTCATCCGGACCGGCGCGCCGGTCGCGTCGACCAGCTGGGATCCGCTCGCGTGCCAGAACCCGGTGCCGGTGCCGGCCGCCGCCGTGGTCTCCGGTGCCGCGGCGGCCGGGGACGCCGTGAGAACGGCGCCCCCGACCAGTGCGGCGACCACCAGCGAAAGCAGTCGCTTCATCGAGTGCCTCTCAGCCGAACAGGGCGACGTGCGCGGCGAACGCCGTGGCGATCTCCGACTGCGCCCAGAACCGGTGGTAGGTGAACGTCGGCGCAGCCCCGCCGTCCAGGTAGGCCTGGACCTTCGGCCACTGCGGGTCGCTCTTGTAGAAGGAACGGATCGACAGGAACGTGGAGCTGGAGTTGATCGCGTCGCCGTTCGGCATCGTGCCGGTCCAGCCCGAGGGCACGTACAGCCCCTGGTCCGTGCCGGCGTTGTACTTGTCGTCGAACCGGTCGTAGTCCGACCGGGTCTCCGGCACCGCGATGCCCTTGGCGTCGGTGTTCGCCGAAAGCGCGTTCAGCAGCTGCTCCCCGACCGACTTGGCCTGGGCGTTGCTCGACCCGGCCGCGTAGTAGAGCAGGGTCTTGGCGAGCGAGGCCGCGACCCCGACATCCTGGCTGTAGTTCTTCACCGTGACGTGCAGGCTGTTGTTCGCACCCGGGCTGGTGGCGTTCCAGGTGTCCGGAGCGCCGCTCCAGGTCAGGTCGGACGGGATCTGGAAGCTCCCGCCGGCGCCGACCGTGGTCTTGCTGATCGCCCAGGGCACCCACTTGTCGAGGATCTTCTTCGCCCGGGCATCGCCGGTCGCCTGGTAGTACTCGGCGATCCGTTCCATGCCCCAGGTCTGGAAGCCGAACCACTGGTTGCTCGGCGGGTCGTGCCAGACCGGCTGCCAGTCGTAGTACATCCCGTAGAACGTCGGCGTGCCCGAGGGCGGGGTGCCGTACTGGCCGTCCCAGCTGTTGGTCGCGCCGCCGGCGAGCCCGCCTTCGGACGACTGCAGCCACTGCAGGAACTCCATCTGCCGGCCGAGGCTGGTCGCCCAGTCGGTCGCGCCGGTCGCCGAAGTGACCTTCAGGCCCGGGTCGGCCGACAACGCGTACGCGGCCAGCGGGTTCTGGTAGCCCTGGTGCGCCGCGCCGTCCCCGATCCGCCACGCCCAGGAGCTGGCCGTGTCGGCCGAGCCGCCCCACGCGTAGTACCACGAAATCAGGTAGTGCTCGCTGTCCTTGCCGGTGCCGGCCGGGCAGGCAGTCGCGCCGACGCAGTTGCCGATCTTCTTGTAGTACTTGTCGAACAGCGAGTACCGCAGGTAGTCGCCCATCTTCGACGCCTTCTTCAGCACGGCCGCGACGTCGGCGCTCTTGCCCTGCGCCTGCGCCCACTTCTCGGCCTGGAAGGCCACCTGCACGACCCGGGCGTCCGCGTCCGGTGCGTCGGTGTACTTCCACTGCTTGGCGTAGGACGAGTCCCCGGTGAACAGGTCGAGGTAGCCGTTCTTGCCACCGAACTTCAGCAGGTCGCAGCTGGGCTGGGTGACCGTCTCCCAGACCGACTCCTGCGAACCGCGCTGGAAGGTGTTGATGAAGGCCGGCGCGGTGTTGGTGCCGTCCTCGCAGTGCCCGAACTTGTAGATGTTGTCCACGTCCAGCAGCCAGTGCATGCCGTAGACGTCCGGGTTGCCGTAGGCCGCCTTCAGTTCCGCCGCGATCGGGTCGGCCCCGACCGGGACGTTCGACTGCAGCTGCGACGGGTAGTTCTTCGGGCTCGGGTACTCCGCCGCGTACGTCGCCGGCTTGCTGGCGTTGTAGCCGGAGTTGCCCGGCTGGTCCGCCGCCGACGGGATCGCGTACGTCTCGATCGACGTCCACGCCTGGTTGAACGGGGCCCAGTCACCGGTCACCCGGCCGTAGGACGCCTCCAGCCACAGGTAGTAGCTGAACGCCTCCGACGTCGTCTCGTGCCCGTGGTCCGGCGCCTCGACGATCAGCGTCTCGATCGAGTGGTAGGGCACCAGGATGTTGCCGAACTTGCGGAAGTAGCCGTTGTTCGGGTCCTTGATCTTGTTGTACTGCGTCAGGAACGCGAGCTGGTAGTCCGAAGTGGACGACGAGATCTCGTTGACCGCCACCGTGGCCGCGGTGTAACCGCTGCTGCTCGCGGTGAAGGTCGCGCTGCCCAGCTCGCCGCCGTTGTCGGCGCTGGTGACCGTGACGTTCTGCGGCACGTTCCAGTTCGCCGTGGTGAACGTCAGGCTCGCCGGGCTCGCCGTGAGGTCCGTGCTCCCGGCCGTCCGCGCGACGGCGACGGTGACCGGCGCCGAGGGGGCACCGGCGAGGGAGACCGCGAACGTCGTCGTGCCGCCCTGCTTGACCTGCGCGGTCGCCGGGGCGGCCACGATCGTCGGCCCGGACAGCACCTTCACGCTCACCGGGCTCGACGTCGTGCTCGCGCCCTTGTTGTCGTAGGCCTTCGCCGTGATCGAGTACGTCCCGGCCGGGACGTTGCCCCAGCTGCCCTCGAACGGCGCGGCCGTGTCGGTGGCCAGCAACGTGTCACCGGCGTAGAACTCGACCTTGCTCACCGTGCCGTCACTGTCGGCAGCGGTCGCGGCCAGCGGGATCGTGGCCGGCGCGTAGTACGTCCCCGTCGACGACGGCGCGGTCAGACTGACCGTCGGTGCCTTGTTGGCGCCGGTGCAGGCGGTGCCGTTCACCGAGAAGTCCGTGGGCGGCCGGTTGGCCGACCCCTTCGTGCCGTTGAACCCGAACGACGTGCTCGCCCCGGTGCCGAGGTGGCCGTTGTAGGACATGTTCGTCGCGGTGACCGCGGCACCGGTCTGGGCGAACGTGGCGCTCCAGCCCTGCTGGACCTTCTGGCCGTCCAGGAACGTCCAGCCGACCTTCCAGCTGTCGAACGGAGCTCCGTCGTTGCGCAACGAGACGTTCGCGGTGAACCCGGTGTCCCAGTCGTTGGTGGTGTAGGTGACCGAACAGGCGATGTCGGCGCCGAGCGCCGGGGGTGGGGCGACCACCGCGCCCGTGGCCGCCAGCACGGCCGAGGCCAGTGCCAGCGCACGGACGCGCTTTCGGGGAGAGGAACGCATGGCTGCGGAACTCCTTTGTCCGTAGGGAGCCAGCGATCTGGGAGCGCTTCCAGGCGCAGACGGTAGCCAGCCGGAAACCTGGATGTAAAGAATCGAGTCAGAAGGACACCGAGGTCCGGAACGTCACTTCTGCGCGTCCGGCGAGCGGCAGCGCACTGAACACTCCTGAACAGCCGCGCCCGATGGTGGGCACGTCACCCTTTCGGAGCAGCGAGCTGGTGACACACCGTTTCGTGAAACGTTATTTAGCGCCGAACGTGTACACCTGGGTTGGAAAGCTCCCACCTACCGGGGAATGCCCGCCGACTGAGCACACGTGGAGTGGGGCGCGGCCGGACACCCCGGCACGCGCCCAGGTGGACGACACGCGTGCCCGGATGGACGACACGCGTGTTCGGCCGGACACGGCGGGTCAGCTGGAGGCGCGGACCGCCAGGGAGACCGGGAGGATGTGCTGCCGCGGCTTCAGGTTCTGGTCCTCCAGCAGCCGCATCAGGGTCTCGACCATCGCGTGGACCTGCTCGCGGGGATCCTGGTGGACCGACGTCAGCGGCGGGTCCATGGCCGGGGCGAGGGTGACGTTGTCGTCGAAGCTGACGACCGCGACGTCGTCCGGGATGCGGCGGCCCGCCCCGCCGAGGGTGCGCAGCGCGCCCACCGCCATCATGTCGCTGGCGACGAACACCGCGTCGAGGTCCGGGTGCCGGGACAGCAGCGCCGACATCGCGTTCGCACCGCCTGAAAGGGTGAAATCGGCTTCTTCGGCGAGGTCGGCGGGGTCGAGCCCGGCGTCGAGGAGCGTCTTGCGCCAGCCCGCGAGGCGGTCTATCGGGGCGCTCTGGTCCTGGGGCCCGGCGATCGTGGCGATCCGCCGCCGCCCGGCCGCGACCAGGTGCTCGACCGCCAGCCGGGCGCCGCCCTCGTTGTCGAAGTCGACGACGTGGACGCCGCGGCGGATGCCGGCCGCCTGGCCGCCGAACACCACCGGGATGCGCAGCAGCCGCAGCGCCTTGGGCAGCGGGTCCGCCCGGTGCGGGGCGAACACCAGCGCACCGTCGACGTGCCCGCCTTCGAGGAACCGGACCGTCCGGCTCAGGTCCTCGCGGATGTCGCTGAAGATCAGCACCATCTGGCGGCCGACGTCGGCGAGCTCCCGGTAGCCGGCCCGCATGACGGCGGCGCGGTACGGGTCGTCGAGCAGCCGCGACTCCGGCTCCGACAGCACCACCGCGATCGCCCCGGTGCGGCGCGTGACCAGCGACCGAGCCGCCTGGTTCGGGGAATAGCCCAGGTCACGGGCCGCGGCCAGGACCTTCTCGCGCGCCGCCGCGCTGACGTACGCGTCGTCGTTCAACGCCCGTGACGCCGTCGACCGCGACACGCCGGCGAACGCCGCGACGTCCTCCAGTGTCGGCCGTTCTTCATCCCCTGCTCGAGGCCCCACGGCACCGCCCTCGCTCACCCTCTGCAACTCTGACCGCCTCAGCTTAACGTTCACGCCTCCGCGCGTCCGGGAGCGCTCCTCGCAGGAAACGCTCCGGTTACAACCTCTTGACACCGGTGAAAGCCCCCAGCAGACTCGGCCACACCTGGGAGCGCTCCCAGATCGGCTCCCAGCAGTGAGAGCGCTCATTCCCGTCAACAAGGTGGTTGGACACGTGAGAACGATCCGGAACGGCCTGGTCCTGGCACTGGGCATCACGATGACGGCGCTCGGCGCCTCGGCCTGCAGCGGGGGCGGTGACACGAACACGCCGGCGGCCGCGGGCCCGAACGAGAAGGTGGACCTGACGCTGGCGACGTTCACCGAGTTCGGCTACGAGGACCTCATCCCGGAATACGAGCGGCTGCACCCCAACATCAAGATCACCCACCGCAAGACCGGCCAGGGCGGCCCCTACCACGAGGAACTCGTCACCAAGCTGGCCGCGGGTTCCGGCCTCGCCGACGTGACGGCGCTCGAAGAAGGCCACTTGTCCGACTTCCTCGACAAGGGTTCGAAGTTCAACGACCTGAGCAAGATCGGCCCGGCCGACGCCTCCCCGGACCGCTGGCTGAGCTGGAAGTACGAAGCCGCCAAGACCAAGGACGGCAAGCTCATCGGCTACGGCACCGACATCGGCCCGCTCGCCATGTGCTACCGCAAGGACATGTTCAAGGACGCCGGCCTGCCGGACGACCCCGAAGCGGTCAAGCCGCTGTTCGCCACCTGGGACAGCTACTTCGCCGCCGGCGCGGACTTCGTGAAGAAGAGCAACGGCAAGGCCTGGTTCGACTCGGCCTCGCAGAACTTCAACGCCATGGTCAACCAGCTCCCCGAGGGCTACATCGGCACCGACGACAAGCTGGCCGTCGAGAAGAACCAGGGCATCAAGGACGCCTGGACCAAGGTCACCGACGCGGTCGCCAAGGGCGAGTCGGCCAAGCTCACGGCGTTCAGCCCCGAATGGGAAGCCAGCTTCAAGCAGAGCGCGTTCGCCACGAAGGTCTGCCCGGCCTGGATGCTCGGCGTGATCAAGGAACACGCCGGCCCGGAGCTCCAGGGCAAGTGGGCGGTCACCGCGGCGTTCCCCGGCGGCGGCGGCAACTGGGGTGGCTCGTACCTGACCGTCCCGACGCAGTCGAAGCACCCGAAGGAGGCCGCCGAACTCGCGGCCTGGCTGACCGCGCCCGAGCAGCAGATCAAGGCGTTCCAGGCCAAGGGCACCTTCCCCAGCCAGGTCAAGGCGCTCACGGACCCGGCGCTGCTGAGCTACACCAACCCCTACTTCGGCGACACGAAGGTCGGCCAGCTGTACGCCGAGCAGGCCAAGAAGGTCCAGAAGCCGCAGTACAAGGGCCCCGGCGACGGCCAGATCCAGGAAAACGCGTCCAGCCCGGCCCTGCAGGCGGTCGAACAGGGCAAGTCGGCGGCGGACGCGTGGAACCAGATGGTCGAAGCCGCGAAGAAGATCACGCGCTGAACCGATGACCGTCATCGACAAGGTCGCGCCAGAAGGGAGTAAGGCCGGGGAGCGAGTGTCTCCCCGGCCCACCTTCCGTCACCGGTTGAGCCGGTGGGACGTCAAGGTCTCGCCGTACCTCTACATCGCCCCGTTCTTCGTCGTCTTCGGGATCGTGGGCCTGTTCCCGCTGCTCTACACCGCGTACGTCTCGATGTTCAAGTGGGAGGCCGGGGCGGACCACCCCGACTTCCTCGGCATCGGCAACTACACGGAGCTGTTCGCCGACACCCAGTTCTGGAACGCGCTGGTCAACACGATCAGCATCTTCCTGCTCTCCAGCGTCCCGCAGCTCATCATCGCGGTCATGCTGGCGGCACTGCTCGGCGCCCGGCTGCGCGGCGCGACCGGCTGGCGCGTGGGCATCCTGCTCCCGTACGCGGCCAGTCTCGTCGCCATCGGCATCATCTTCGCCAACCTGTTCGGCTCGAAGTACGGGCTGATCAACGGCATCCTGCAGACCTTCGGACTGGACCCGATCGAATGGCAGGCCAACCGGTTCGCCAGCCACGTCGCGATCGCGATCATGGTGAACTGGCGCTGGACCGGGTACAACGCCCTGATCGTGCTGGCGGCCATGCAGGCCATCCCGAAGGAACTCCACGAGGCGGCGTTGATCGACGGCGCCGGCACGTGGCGCCGCTTCTGGAACGTCACCCTGCCGCTGCTGAAGCCGACGCTGATCTTCATCACCATCACCTCGACGATCGGCGGCCTGCAGATCTTCACCGAGCCAAAACTGTTCGACGCCATGCCGGGGTCGAACAACGGCGGTTCCACCAACCAGTTCCAGACCGTGACGCTGTACCTCTACCAGACGGCGTTCCAGAACGCCGACCTCGGCTACGCCTCGGCCATCGCCTGGGTGCTGTTCCTGATCATCGTGCTCATCGCGCTGGCGAACTACTTCCTCACCAGCCGGATCGCCAGCACCCCGGCGGTGAAGGTGAAGAAGAAATGACAACACTCCAGAGTGGACTGCGCAGGAGCGTCGCCACGCTCGGCAAGCCGCGCAAGACGACCTACGTCGTGCTGGCGATCTTCGTGCTCGGTTCGCTGTTCCCGTTCTACTGGTCGTTCCTGGTGGCCAGCCGCGACAACGGGATGCTCACCGAGCGCATCCCGCCGTTCCTGCCCGGCGGCAACTTCTTCGCCAACGCCGCCCGGGTGTTCGACACCGTGCCGTTCTGGAAGGCGCTGGGCAACAGCGTCATCGTGTCCGGCACGGTGACGCTGACGACGGTGCTGTTCTCCTCGCTGGCCGGGTTCGCCTTCGCGAAACTCCGGTTCCGGGGGAGCAACAAGCTGTTCGTGTTCATTGTCGTCACGCTCGCGGTGCCCACCCAGCTGGGCATCATCCCGCTGTTCATCGCGATGTCCGAACTGGGCTGGACGGGGAGCCTGCCGGCGGTGATCGTGCCCAACCTGGTCACCGCGTTCGGCGTGTTCTGGATGCGGCAGTACACGCTGGACGCGCTGCCGTACGAGCTCGTCGAGGCCGCGCGCGTCGACGGCTGCAGCATGATCCGGATCTTCTGGAACGTCTGCCTGCCGGCGGTGCGCCCGGCCGCGGCCATCCTCGCGATGTTCACGTTCATGATGTCGTGGAACGACTTCCTGTGGCCGCTCGTCGTGCTGGACGCCGGCAACCCCACCGTCCAGGTGGCCCTGGAAAAGCTGCAGAGCGGCTACTACATCGATTACTCGCTCGTCCTGGCCGGCACGACTCTGGCCACCATCCCCATCCTCATCGTCTTCGTCCTCCTCGGCCGCCAGATCGTGGCCGGGATCATGCAAGGTGCCGTGAAAGGGTGAACATGTCCGTACATCCCGACAGCGTTCGGGCGGAGACCGCGTTGATGTTCCCGCCTGGCTTCGTCTGGGGTGCCGCCACGGCGGCGTTCCAGGTGGAAGGAGCCACGACGGCCGACGGTCGCACCGACTCGGTCTGGGACGTCTTCGCCCGCCGCCCGGGTGCGGTCCGGGGCGGCGACAACGGCGAACCGGCGGCCGACCACTACCGGCGGTACACCGAAGACGTCGGGCTGATGCGCCGGCTCAACCTCGGTGCCTACCGCTTCTCGCTGGCCTGGCCGCGGGTGCGGCCGGACGGCGGCGAGGCGAACAGCGCCGGGCTGGCCTTCTACGACCGGCTGGTCGACTGCCTGCTCGAGTCCGGGATCCAGCCGTGGGCGACGCTGTACCACTGGGACCTGCCGCAGGCGCTGGAGGAGAAGGGCGGCTGGACCAACCGGGACACCGCCTACCGGTTCGCCGAGTACGCCGAGACCGTGCTGGAACGGCTCGGCGACCGCGTCGCCAGCTGGTCGACGCTCAACGAGCCGTGGTGCGCGGCGATGCTCGGCTACGCGGGCGGCATCCACGCACCCGGCCGCACCGACCACCCGGCGGCCGTCGCGGCCACGCACCACCTGCTGCTGGGGCACGGCCTGGCGATGGACATCATCCGGCGGCACGCCCCGGGCACCGCGGCCGGCATCACGCTGAACCTGTACCCGGTCGCCCCGCACGACCCGGCGAACGTCACCGACGTCGCCGCGGCCCGGCGGATCGACGGCCTGCAGAACCGGTTGTTCCTCGACCCGGTGCTGAGCGGCGGCTACCCGGACGACCTGGTCGCCGACCTCGAGCCGTTCGGGCTCGGCTCGGTCGTGCGCGACGACGACGCCGCGGTCATCGCCGCGCACGTCGACTGGCTGGGCGTGAACTACTACCGCGACTACCGCGTCGCGGGCCGTCCGGTGCCGGGCAGCGAGCCGGCGGGCCCCGAGTGGGTCGGCGCGGCCGACGTGCACTTCGTCCCCGACCCGGCGGCACCCCGCACCGACTCGGGCTGGGAGGTCCAGCCGGCCGGGCTGACCGAGTCCCTGCTGCAGGTGCACCGCGGCTACCGGCCGGTGCCGCTGTACATCACGGAGAACGGCGCGTCCTACCCCGACGTCGTCTCCGACGGCGGTGACATCGTCGACACCGACCGCGTCGCGTTCCTCGACTCCCACCTGCGGGCGGCGCACGACGCCATCCAGGCCGGCGTCGACCTGCGCGGGTACTTCTACTGGTCGCTGCTGGACAACTTCGAGTGGGCCGAGGGGTACGCGAAGCGGTTCGGCCTGGTCCACGTCGACTACGCCACCCAGCGGCGGACGCCGAAGCAGAGCGCCCACTGGTACTCCCGGGTGATCGGCCTCAACGGGCTGGGCTGACCGAGGTCCGTGAAGGCCACCGGCGCGGGTGGCCTTCACGGACGCGGGGCGTGCATTCCGCGAAGCGCGTTGCCAGACTGACCGGTATGGGACTGCGCAGCGAAGCTTGGTTCGACAACCCCGCCGACCCCGGGATGACCGCGCTCTACCTCGAGCGGTACATGAACTGGGGCGTCACCCGGGAGGAGCTGCAGTCCGGCAAGCCGATCATCGGCATCGCGCAGACCGGCTCCGACCTCACCCCCTGCAACCGGCACCACCTCCAGCTCGCCCACCGGACGCGCGAGGGCATCCGCGAGGCCGGCGGCATCGCCATCGAGTTCCCGGTGCACCCCATCCAGGAGACGGGCAAGCGCCCGACCGCGGCGCTGGACCGCAACCTCGCCTACCTCGGCCTGGTGGAGACGCTCTACGGCTACCCCATCGACGGCGTGGTGCTCACCACCGGCTGCGACAAGACCACCCCGGCGTGCCTGATGGCCGCCGCGACCGTCGACCTCCCGGCGATCGTGCTGTCCGGCGGCCCGATGCTCAACGGCTGGTACAACGGCGAGCGCACCGGTTCCGGCACGATCATCTGGAAGGCGCGGGAGCTGCTCGCCGCCGGCGAGATCGACGACGCCGGGTTCATGGAGCTCGTCGCGTCGTCCGCGCCGTCGCCGGGGCACTGCAACACGATGGGCACGGCGTCCACCATGAACGCGCTCGCCGAGACCCTCGGGATGAGCCTGCCCGGCTGCGCCGCCATCCCGGCGCCGCACCGCGACCGGGCGCGGATGGCCTACCGGACCGGGCTGCGGATCGTCGAAATGGTGCGCGAAGACCTCAAGCCGTCGGACATCCTGACGCGCGAGGCGTTCGAGAACGCCATCGTGGTCAGCTCGGCCATCGGCGGCTCGACCAACGCCCCCATCCACCTCGGCGCGATCGCCCGGCACATCGGCGTCGACCTGCCCCTGGACGACTGGCAGCGGCTCGGCCACGGCGTCCCGCTGCTGGTCGACCTGCAGCCCGCGGGCAAGTACCTCGGCGAGGAGTTCCACCGCGCGGGCGGCGTCCCGGCCGTCGTGCACGAGCTGATGCGGCACGGGCTGATCCACGAGGACGCGCGCACCGTCAACGGCCGCACCCTCGGCGACAACTGCCGCGACGCCGAGGCCGGTGACCGGGACGTCATCCGGACCTTCGACACCGCCCTCACCCCGGACGCCGGGTTCCTGGTGCTGAAGGGCAACCTCTTCGACGCGGCGATCATGAAGTCGAGCGTGATCTCGCCGGAGTTCCGGCGGCGGTACCTGGCCGGCGGCGTCTACGAAGGCACCGCGGTCGTGTTCGACGGCCCCGAGGACTACCACGCCCGCATCGACGAAGAGGACCTCGGCGTCGACGAGCATTCGCTGCTGGTGATGCGCGGCACCGGCCCGCTCGGCTACCCGGGCTCGGCGGAGGTGGTCAACATGCGGCCGCCCGCGGCGCTGATCAAGCGGGGCGTGCACGAGCTCCCCTGCCTCGGTGACGGCCGCCAGTCGGGCACCTCCGGCTCGCCGTCGATCCTCAACGCCTCCCCCGAGGCCGCGGCGGGCGGCGGGCTCGCCGTGCTGCGGACCGGCGACCGCGTCCGGATCGACCTCGGCGCCGGCACGGCGGACGTGCTGATCTCCGACGACGAACTCGCGCGGCGCCACCGGGAACTGGCCGAGGCGGGCGGCTACCCGGTACCGGAATCGCAGACGCCGTGGCAGGAGATCCAGCGGTCGATGGTCGACCAGCTGTGCGACGGCATGGTGCTGCGTCCCGCCGTGGCGTACCAACGCATCGCGGCGACCAAGGGGATTCCCCGCGACAACCACTGAGTTTCCCGCTTCGGCGAGCGGGAAAACGGGTATCCAGTCCGATAGCCGAGGCGAGGAGGCCCCCATGCTCCCGGATCGTGAACGCCACGCCCTGCGCGAGATCGAGGCCGAGCTGCGGGCGAGTGACCCCGCGTTCGCCGCCGCCTTGAGCGGCCGCAACCTGCGCTCGCCCAGGCGGTGGAGCCTGCTGCTGGTGCTCTGCGACATCACGGCCGCGGTGATGCTGGTCGTCGGCCTGTTCGCCCGGGACGCCGCGCTCGTGTTGTGGGGCACGGTGAGCGCGGGCGCGCTGGTGGCCTGGCACATCGCCCGCGCCGAGTCGGCCCGTGAGTCCACTGAGGACGATGCCGCCCCGGCGGCGGGCTCCCGCTGACCCGCACCGCGCTGTTCCCCTGACCCGCACAGCACTACGGCCGCCCCCGGAACTCGCGCCGGTGGCGGCCGTAGTGCGCCGGAGGTCGCTCAGTCGTAGGACAGCGCCTCGACCAGCTCGCCGGCGCTCGGGTTCGACAGCGCCCTGGCCACGTCGGCCTGGGCGACGATGCCGACGAGGTCGTGCCCGTCGATCACCGGCAGCCGGCGGACGCGGTGCTCGGACATGGTGCGCAGGATCTCCTGGGCGTCGTCGTCCGCGCCGATCGTCACCACTTCGCCCTGGGCGAGCTCGCCGACGTGGAGCGCGCGCGGGTCCTTGCCCTCGGCCAGCACCTTCACCACGATGTCGCGGTCGGTGATCATGCCCTTGAGCCGGTTGTCCTCGCCGCAGATCGGCAGGGCGCCGACCCCCTTCTGCGCCATCGTGACCGCGGCGTCGTGCACGGTGTCGGATTCCCGGGCGCAGGTCGCGTCCGACGTCATGATGTCGCGTGCGGTGGTCATCGTGAACTCCTTTCTCTGGACGGCTTCCCTGCGGCTACCCTGGCCGGGCACGTTTACCCGTGGCGGGGACGGGGAATTTCCCGGCACATGCCGGATTCCCGCGGTGCCGAGCCGCCGGACACCACCGACCTCGACCGGTTGCGGTCGGCGGCGTCCGGCTGCCAGGGGTGCCACCTCCACCAGGACGCCACGCAGACCGTCTTCGGCGAAGGCTCGGCCGGAGCGAAGGTTCTCGTGGTCGGCGAGCAGCCGGGCGACAAGGAGGACCTCGCGGGCGAACCGTTCGTGGGTCCTGCCGGGAAGCTGCTGGACCGTGCCTTCGAAGAAGCCGGCTTCGACCGGGGCGCCCTGTACGTCACCAACGCGGTCAAGCACTTCAAGTTCAAGCGCGACGAACGCGGGAAGCGCCGGATCCACCAGAAGCCGGGCCGCACCGAGGTGGTCGCGTGCCGCCCGTGGCTGCTCGCGGAGCTGCGCGCGGTGCGCCCGGAACTGGTGCTGCTGCTGGGCGCGACGGCCGCGCAGTCGTTGCTGGGCCCGAAGTTCCGGCTGACCGCGCACCGGGGCGAGCCGCTGGCGCCGCCGGAGGAGCTGGCCTGGCTGATGCCGTCGGCCATCGCGACGGTGCACCCGTCGGCGGTGCTGCGGGCCCCGGACCGGGACGACGCCTACGCGGGCTTCGTCGCCGATCTCCGGGCCGCGGCCAAGCTGCTCGGGTGAGCCGGCCCGCTCACGACGCCTTCAGGGCCTTTTCGAGTTCGGCGCGCGTCATCTTCGACCGGCCCTTGACCCCCTGCTCGCGGGCCAGCTTGTCCAAATCGGACTTCGAAAGCGCGGACAGCTCGGGCTTCTTCGCCGCGGCCTTCTTCTTCGGCTTCGCGCCACCGCCGCCGCTCTTGCGGTTCTTGACACTGCGGTTCTTGACACTGCGCGACAGCGCCTCGAACAGGTCCACGACGTCGGCCGAGGGCTCCGGCTCTTCCTCGTGGGCGATCTCCTTGCCCGCTTCCTTCGCCTTGATCAGCTCTTCGACGCGCTTCGAGTACTCGTCGCGGTAGTCCTCGGGCTTCCACGGCGCGGTCATCTCGTCGACCAGCGCGAGCGCCATGTCGAGCTCCTTCGGCCGCGGCTTCGGCAGCTGCGGCAGCCGGCCCATGACGTCCTTCGGCTTCCGCAGGTCGGCGACGAAGTGCAGCGTGTTGAGCACCATGACGTCCTCGCCGGCGCGAACGGCGGCGAGGTATTCCTTGCCGCGCAGCACGAACTTCGCGACGCCGGCCTTCTCACTGCGGTCCATCGCCTGCAGCAGCAGGCCGTACGCCTTGGCGAAGTCCTCCTTCGCCGGCTTGAGCCAGTACGTCTTGTCGAAGAACCACGGGTCGATCTCGTCGAGTTCGACGAACTGCTCGATGTCGATCCGGCGGGACCGTTCCGGCGCGATCTCGTCGAGTTCGTCCGGTTCGACGAGCACGTGGTCACCGCCGCCGAGGTCGTAGCCCTTGACGATTTCGTCCTGGGTGACCTCCTCGCCGGTCCGCTCGTTGACGCGGCGGTTGCGGATCCGGTCCGACGTGCCGCGTTCGAACTGGTGGAAGTGGATCGTGTGGTCGGCCACCGCCGGGTACAGCTCCACCGGCACGGTGACCAGCCCCAGGCTCAGCGCGCCGCTCCAGACCGGTCGGGCCATGTCGTCCTCCCCGCCCTCAGGCGACGTCGCTGCTGCGCTGCCCGGTCCGGTGCAGGCCCAGCATCTCCAGCAGCCGCGCGCAGTCCTCGGGGTCCTTCGCCCGGGCCGCCACGGCCAGCGCCGCCTTGCGGCGCGTGCGCACCTGCTCCGGCGAGTCGCCGCCGTCGACGAGGAGGTCCGCCACCGGCCGCAGGTCGTTGCGCTTGTCTCGCATGTCTCGCTCCCCTCCGGCAATCCGTTCGCGGGCGGGTTACCCAGGATCATCGCAGGCAACACGGCCGTAACCGAAGATCCGATCCCGCTAGGCCGAACGAGTGAATTCAGCCAGGTGCGGCCCCGGACACGGGCAAGGTGGTGAGACCCACGTCACAGCAGGAGGCCGGATGGGCACCCAGCTCCGCATCAGCCGCGAAGACGGCTCACTGCCCTGCGAGGTCTGCGGCTTCCCGACGATGCACGTGGCCCAGGTCGTCGCCGACGACGGCACGATACTGGGCCGCACCCTGGTCTGCACGACGTGCCAGCGCGGCAAGCACCGCCCGGAGCCCGCGCCGGCGCCGGCGCCGGTCGAGTCCGAGGCGCCCCCGGACGAGGTGCCGGCCGGCTAGCGACCTCACGCCGTGGTCGCCACCGCCGCCACGAACTCCGCCGCCACCTCGTGGAGCTTCCGGTTGCCGTCCTGCGAACGCTTCACCAGGCGCTGGAAGGCTTCCTCCGCGGTGATCCGGTGCGCCGCCATCAGGATGCCCTTGGCCTGGTCGATCACGGCGCGGGTCTCCAGCGCGCGGTTGAGCTGGTCGACCAGTTCGCGGGCCGCGAAGTACCGCCGCGCGCTGCGCAGGCCGATGACCACTGTCGCCGTGTACAGCTCGAGGATCTTGGTGCCCAGCTCGCTGAAGCCGTGCTCGCCGAACCCGAAGAGGTTCACCGCACCGGACATGTCCTCGTCCACGGTCAGCGGCGCGGCGAGAAAACTGGCGACGCCCAGCTGCTCGGCCGCCGTGACGAACTGCGGCCACAGGTCCCCGACCGCGCCGACACCGACGCGGACGGGCTGGCCGGTCTCGGCGGCGCGCAGGCACGGCCCGTCGCCGATGCGGTACTGCTCGCGGTCGAAGTTCACCGCCCGCTGGTCGGTGCTGGCCACCGTCTCCGGCACGCCGTCGCGCACCAGGGTGATGCTGGCCATGTCGGCCCCCGGCACCACCTGCACGACGTGGTCGCAGACCGCCTGGAGCATCTGGCCGAGGTCGAGCTCGCTGTCCAGCATCGCGGTCAGCGACTCCATCGCGAGCGTGACTTCGTCCAGCCGCGCGCTGAGCTGCTCATGGCCGCCCGTCATCCTGGTGACGCCCCTCCTCTTCCGACAGGGCGCTCTCAACCAGGGGGGACCCGGGCGCGCGCCACTAGTGGGCCGCTAGCGCTTTAACGGGTCCAGCGCGAGATTACTGCATCGCGATCAGGCCGGGCACGAGCGGTCACCACCGCGGCGCGCCGCACGCCCGTTCGGAGCAACGACGGTTGCGAGCCGTGGGCGCAGGGTTAGGCTCGGTGGCACGGTTCAACCAGCAGCCGCTTCGAACCCCGAGCGCGGCGCTGCGGCCGCGCCGCACCAGGACGGTGGCGAACCGGCATGAACCTTCCCCGCTCCCGGCATTCCGGCCTGCGGCTGCGCACGACGTGGCCCGCTCCCCACGCGGTACTGGTGACCGCGCGCGGCGACCTCGACAGCGCGACGGCGGCCGACCTGGCCTCGCTGCTCTCCGACCGCCTGTGGGCGACGCCGGAGCAGCTGGCCGTCGACCTGTCCGAAGTGGACTTCCTCGGCGTGGCCGGCGTCCGGGTGCTGTTGCACGCGGCGCTGCAGGCCGAGCAGGGCGGCACCGACCTGCTCGTGGTCACCGGGGCCGACCCGACGGTCCGGCGGGCCCTCGAGGTGACCGGGGCGGACCGGCGCCTCGCCCTGACCGACCGGCGGCCCGCCCCCGCGCGGGCCTGACCGCATCCGGCGCGCGCCGATCACGCACGCAGCGCCGAGAGCAGCTCCTTCTCGGCGAAGTCGAGGAAGCCTTCCTGCTGGTCACCACCGATCTGGACGAGTGCCACGTCGGTGAAGCCCGCCTTCCCGAACTCCTTGACCGCCTCGGCGATCGGCTCGACGTCCGGGCCGCACGGGATCGAGCCGGCGACGTCCTCCTCGCGGACGAACTGGGTCGCCCCGGCGAACCCGGCCGGGCCCGGGAGCTCGGCGTTGACCTTCCAGCCGCCGGCGAACCAGCGGAACTGCTCGTGCGCGCGCCGCACCGCGGCGTCGCGGTCGGTGCCCCAGGAAACGGGCAGCTGCCCGACCTTGCGGCTGGGGGCGCCGCCCAGCTTCGTCGCGTCCCACTCGCTCGACAGCTCCGCCTTCGGCTCGACGGCGATCATCACGTCGGCGACCGGCGCGAACCGCCGGACCGACTGCGAACCGGACACCGCGACACCGATCGGCGTCCGCTTCTCCGGCAGGTCCCACAGCTTCGCCGAGTCGACGCGGAAGTGCTTGCCTTCGTAGTCGAAGTAGCCGCCGTCGAACAGGCCGCCGATGATCTGCACGGCCTCGGCGAGCATTTCGTGCCGCACGTTGGCCGGCGGCCAGCCCTGCCCGATGACGTGCTCGTTGAGGTTCTCCCCCGCCCCGAGGCCGAGGGTGAACCGGCCGCCGGAGAGCGCCTGCACGGTGGCCGCCTTCTGGGCCACCACCGCCGGGTGGTAGCGCATGGTCGGGCAGGTCACGTAGGTCATCAGCTCGGCGCGCTCGGTCACCTGGGTGACCGCGCCCAGCACGGCCCAGGCGTAGGGCGCGTGGCCCTGTTCGGCCAGCCAGGGCGAGTAGTGGTCGCTCATCACCTCGAAGTCGAAGCCGGCCTGTTCCGCCCCGGCGGCGTACCGGACCAGATCGCCCGGGCCCGCCTGCTCGGTCATCAGGGTGTAGCCGATCCGCATCGGCGCCTCCTTCCGCTCGGCTGCTTTCGGGGGTTCCGGGTGGCGGAGCCCCCGGCCTGGGGCGAAGCCCCGGTTGGCACAGCTTGGCGCATACCCGTGGGCGGCAGCCGGTAACCACCCACGACCGGGACGTTTACGCCGTGATCGAGCGGGTACCCACCGCGCGAGACGAAGGGAGCCGGCATGCCTCAGTCGTGGAGCGGCAAGCGTGAACGCCAGTACGAGCACATCAAGGACTCGGCCGAGGACCGCGGCGCGAGCACGAAACGGGCCAAGGAGATCGCGGCCCGCACGGTGAACAAGAACCGCGCGCAGTCGGGTGAGTCCCGGCAGGCCAGCAAGACGTCGCTGAAGGACAAGTCCCCGCAGCAACGCGGCGGCGAGCGGTCCGGCAACCGCAAGGGCCCGGGTGGCCCGACGAAGGACCAGCTCTACAACGAAGCGAAGAAGAAGAACATCGACGGCCGCTCGAAGATGACCAAGAAGGAACTCGAACGGGCGCTGGGCCGGTGACCATACCCGAAACCCCTGATCACGAAGTGTCAGCATTACACCGGATGGGTAGTAGTCCCCGTATGGAAGAAACTCGAAGCGACGGCTCGTTCGGCGCGAAGCCGACCGTCGACGAGCTGCTCGACGAACTCGTCGAGCTGCGCCTCCCCGCGATGGCGGAGCAGATCCCGCTGGTCCGGATGCTCACCCACGGAGTGGTCTCGCGCGCGGACTTCGGGCTGGACGCGATCGCCGACGCCAAGATGGCCGTCGACGAGGCCTGCGCCCAGCTCGTCCAGCTGGCCGAGCTGGGCGCGCAGTTGCAATGCCGCTTCCGGCTGGCCCCCGACGGCCTGCACGTCATCGTGTCCACCCGCTCGAGCGACCCGCGGCCGCCGAGCGACCGCACGTTCGGCTGGCACGTGCTGACGACGCTCAGCAAGTCGGTGACCGCGCACTGCGACGCATTGCCCGGCGGGGGTGCGGGCATCGTGACGATCGAGCTGGTGCTCAACCCGGGAACGAGCGCGTGAGCAGCGAGCGCAAAACCCTCCTCCACCGCCCGGACGAATATGCCCACTGCGAACCCCTGTTCGAGGAGCTGGTCACCCTCGACGCCGACGATCCACGGCGCGAGGCCGTCCGGGGCAAACTGGTCACCGGGCTCCTTCCGCTGGCCGAGCACATCGCCACGAGGTTCTCCGGCCGCGGCGAGCCCCGGGAGGACCTGGTCCAGGTGGCCCGGATCGGCTTGATCAACGCGGTCGACCGCTTCGACCCCACCCGCGGCCACGACTTCCTGTCGTTCGCGGTCCCGACGATCATGGGCGAGGTCCGCAGGCACTTCCGCGACACGGGCTGGTCCGTCCGGGTCCCCCGCCGCCTGAAGGAGCTGCACCTGTCACTGAGCCAGGGGTCGGCGGTGCTTTCCCAGAGGCTGGGCCGCGCCCCGACGCCGACCGAGCTGGCGGAGCACCTGAACCTGGACGTGGACGAGGTCCGCGAGGGCCTGCTGGCGGGCAACGCGTACCAGGCACTCTCGGTCGACAAGCCGGTGCACGACGACGCGGAGGCGCTGTCCCTGGCGGACACCATGGGGGAACCGGACCACGAGATGGCCATGGTGGAGAACCACGAGGCCCTCCAACCCCTGCTCCAGGAGCTACCCAAGCGCGAGCGAGCAATCCTGGTAATGCGCTTCTTCGGCGGCTTGACCCAAACCCAGATCGCCGACCGCGTGGGCATTTCCCAGATGCACGTATCCCGCCTGCTGTCCCAGACCCTGGAGCAGCTGCGCGGAAAACTGACCGGCGAGGGCTGAGGCGGAGAGAAGGCCAGCAGCCGGGCAGCCGAGCCGCCTCCACAAGCAACCGCCGGCACACAAAGGCAAGCCTCGGCCACCCCGCCTCAGCCCCACTGGCAACAAGGCAAGCCCTCGGCCACCCGCCTCAGCCCCACCACACCCCAACACCAGCCCCAGCCACACCCCCACAACCACCCGCCAGCGCCCCTCCGGCCGCACCCCAGCGCCACCCCACACCCCCCGCCAGCGCCCCTCCGGCCACACCCCCCTGCCGACCCGATACGCAGCCGCCTCAGCGGCCGACAGGCCGTGTCAAGGCACGCTTTCCCGCCTTGACACGGTCTGGCGGCCGTTGAACAATCCGGCGTTCGGGCCGGCGGGGACCACCCGGCCGCATGTTCGGCCAGCGGAAACCACTCAGCTGCACGTTCGGCCGCCCAGGCAGGACCAGCCAGGGATCACCCCAGCCACCCAGGCCGATCCCCCTTCCGAACCCGCCGCCACTCCCCCAAGAATTTCTCCCGAAGCAACGCCCCCCGCCCGGCATACCCGGCATAAAGCATCCCGAAGGTAAAAGTGTTCTGCCCCTCACCGTGCCCGGCAATGGCAAGATGATGCAGCACATCCCGCCCCACAACGCTGTCCTGGTGCTCCCCCAAGGTCCCCTGAACAGCCTTCACATTCTTCCGCCAGGCCCGCAGCTTCTTCCCGTAAACCGGCTTGACCGTATCGGCGGCATACCGAGCCCGCTTGGCCTTCTTGCGAACACCATGAAGAGCCCGCTCCAGCTCCACCCCGGTCAGCCCACGAGCAGCCGCCTCCGCACGGTGCAGCTTCCGAGCGGCCTTCCGCACCGGTTTCCGCAACCCCGCCTTCGCCGGCTTGCGAGCCGCAGCCGTCAACGGCGGCTCCTCCACCAGAGCGTCCAGCGCCCGGAGCAGCCGCAAATAACGCCGGGAAGTCAACGCGGCCAGCGCACGGGTCCGCCCTTCCTCGGCCTCGCGGGCGAAGTGGCGGGTCAGGAACTGCCGCAGCGGCCCGAACACGAGCTCCGAAGGCACCTCGTCGAGCTGTTCGCGCAGCCGCTGTTCGGTGACCTCCGTGTCCCTGGCCGGCGACAGCTCGCGGCCCAGCCACTGCAGCTCGGCCACGACGGACGCGGTCTCCTTCCCGTCGACGACGGATCCGAAGGTGCGAAGCGTGCTCCGCAGCTTCCGGATCGCGACGCGCATCTGGTGCACCGAATCGTCGACGTCCAGCCGCACCCCGACGTCCGCGCGGCGCAGCCGTCCGTAGTGCTCGTGCAACGCCGTCAGCACGACGTGCCCTGCGGACGGCTTCTTGCCGAGCCGGGGCGGCGCCGCGACCCGGTCGCCGATCAGGCGGCGCAGCTTCGACGGCCACGGCGACGCGGAAGCGCCGGCCGCGGTCAGCGCCCGGTCGAACTCCTCGAGCAACCGCGGGTCGGCCCCGGGGTCGAGCTCGAGTTCCAGCTCGCGCCACTCGTCGAGGCGCGCGGTGGCACCGCCGGCCTCGCCGGTCACGTGGTCGTCGGTCAGGGTCGCGATGGTACGGCCGTCCGCGGCGGCCAGCCGGTGGGCGAACCGGTCGGTGCGCAGGTGCGCGATCGGCACCAGCTTCTCCCCCAGCGTGTACGCCTGCACGAGGCGCCGGAGCCGCCCGGGCACCTTGTGCGGGTCGCCGCCCGGCGGCAGCTGCAGTTCCTGCCGCTCGTCGGCCGACACCGGCAGTTTCAGGTGCCAGCCCGCGTCGGGGCCGCCGACGCGCCGCCGCAGGGTGATGCCGCTGCGCGCCAGCCGGAACGTCTCGGTGTCGTAGTAGGACGCGTCGAGGACGTGCTCCACCGGGTCGTCCTGGGTGTCGACGCCGGCGACGCCGACCAGGCGGGGCACGCCGCTGCCCGCGACGATCTCGTACTTGCGTTCGCGCTCGATCACCCGCGACGGCGCTGCCATGGTTCGTCCTCCCTGTGGCCGGGTTCGCCCGTTTAGTACCCGTGGGGCGCGCGGCCGACACGGGATTCGGCGCCGGGCCAGCGGGTATCCCCTGCTACGAACCCGAGCCCGGACCAGGAGAGTGCATGAACGGCAAGCAGCCCGCAACCGACCTGACGACCGTCCTCGAAGGCGACCACCGGGAGCTCGACCGGCTCTGCACCGAGCTCGAGCTCGGCCAGGGCAGCCCGGAGAACCGCAAGGACCTCGCCGATCACCTGGTCGCGGAGCTGATCCGGCACGCCGTCGCCGAAGAGCCCTACCTCGACGGCGACGGCGACCTCGCCGAAGCGGACCGCCTGATGCGCCGGCTCGAAGGCACCGGACCGCAGGAGCCGCGGTTCGAGCGCCTGCTGGGCGGGCTGATCCGCGCCGTCCGGCGGCACGTCCGCGAGGAGGGGCCGGCGGCGGTGCGCGAGATCCGGCGCACCTGCTCCCCGGAGAAGGAGGCCGAACTGGGCCGGGAGGTGCTCGAAATCCGGGAGCAGGCGCCGACGCTGCCGCACCCCGACCTCGCCGACCGGGTGCCACAGGCCGACCAGCTGTGGCCGGGACCGGGGTTCGTCGACCGGGCCCGTGCCGCCCTGCGCGCCCCGGCATCGGGTTGAATGGGTCTCTCGGCCGCACCGATCCGGAAGGACAGCGAGCACCCATGAGCGTCGGCGAAGAGGAGTGGGCCCGCGACCGGGCGTGGTTCGGGCAGGACGGGGAACCGGCGCCCGGGCCGCTGTCGCGGCAGTTCGCCGACCTCACGCGGACCCTGCTCGACATCACGCCGACCGTCGGCGGGGTGCTCAAGCTCGTCGTGGGGGCCGCGGCCGCGCTGATCCCGGGCGCCGACCTGGTCAGCGTCACCCTGCGGGACTCCGACGGCACCTTCCACACCCCGGTCGAAACGGACCCCGTCGCCGAGCGGCTCGACCAGGTGCAGTACGACCACGGCGAGGGCCCGTGCGTGGAGTCCGCCCGTCCGGACGGGCCGGCCGTCGGCTGGTCGCAGGACCTGGGCCGGGACCCGCGCTGGCCGGCGTTCGGCCCGGCCGCCGCCCGCCACGGCTACCACTCGGTCCTGGCCACCGCCCTGCTCCCGGACGCCCGCCCGCCGCGGCTGTCCGGCGCCCTGAACGTCTATTCGCGCACGCCGGGCGCGTTCGACGCGGGGGCGATCGACGTCGCGCTGCTGCTGGCGACGCACGCGTCACTGGCGCTGGCCCACACCCAGGCCGTCGCCTCGGCCGAGCTGGAGTCGGCGCACCTGCGCCGGGCGGTCGACAGCCGCGACGTCATCGGCCAGGCCAAGGGCATCCTGATGCAGCGCCGCGGCATCACCGCCGACGAGGCCTTCGACGTGCTGCGCCGCGCGTCCCAGGACCTCAACGTCAAGCTCGCCGACCTGGCGAAGACCCTCGCCTCCCGGCACACCGAAGTGGATCTCCCGGCCTCCGAAGGCTGACCAGGAGAAGCCGCGGGAGCGCAGCTTTCGCGTGAAAGCTGCGCTCCCGGGGTGCGGTCGTGCTACGGGGCCGTGTACGGGGACCGGTTCTCCAGCGACGGGCTGGCGGTCGGGTACCGGCCGTCCTGGCCCGGCACCGGCGTCACCGTCGCGCCCTGCTGCTCCGCCTCCACCCGCGGCCGGGGGCCGCGCTGGACCACGGCCTCGACCTCCTGCTCCCCGCGGATGCGGGCCAGCACACCGAGGGTGATGGCGTGGGCCAAGGCGAGGATCAGCAGCAGCACGCCGATCCGCCCGACCACGCCGGGCAGGTCGCTGCCGCCCATGTCGATGGTCGAGATCAGGGCCAGCACGCCCAGCGTGGCGAGGTGGAACAGCACCGTGACCAGGCGGGTCATCGAAGCGCCCGCCGCCGGGTCGCCGTAGGAGTTCTCCAGGTACCGGCGGCCGCTGCGGTAGATGATCTGCCCGTCTATCAGGACCAGCGCAACGCCGATCGCGAGGAACGACAGGTACGCGTTCGTGGTCATGCCGGACGCTCCTTCCTGGGGGACCTTGCCGGAGGAATACCCGGCAGGTCGCGCAGGGAAACGCCGCCGTCACGGGGTGAACATCCTCACCCGCCGAAGGTGTCCGGGTCCGGCCCGGTGCGGCGGCCTTCGTCGAGCCGGCCGATCTCGGCCATGTCCTCGTCGTCGAGCTCGAAGCCGAACACGTCGATGTTCTCGCGCATCCGGCCGGGCGACGCCGACTTCGGGAACACGATGTTCCCGAGCTGGACGTGCCAGCGCAGCACGACCTGCGCGGCCGTCCGCCCGTGCTTCTCCGCCAGGCCGGTGAGCACCGGGTCGCCGAGGAGCGCGCCCCGCGCCAGCGGGCTCCACGCTTCGGTGGCGATGCCGTGGGCCCGGTGGTACTCGCGCAGCTGCGCCTGCTGCAGCGCCGGGTGCAGCTCGATCTGGTTGACCGCGGGTACCAGGGACGTCTCCTCGGCGAGCCGGTCGAGGTGCGCGGGCTGGAAGTTCGAGACGCCGATCGCGCGGGCCTTTCCCGCGCGCACGATGTCTTCGAAGCCCTGCCACGTCCGGACGTAGTTGTCCTTCGACGGCAACGGCCAGTGGATCAGGTAGAGGTCGACGTAGTCGAAGCCCAGCCGGCGCAGGCTGCCTTCGAGCGCGGTGATCGCGTTGTCGTGCCCGTGCGCGTCGTTCGCCAGTTTCGTCGTGACGAACACGTCTTCGCGGGCGACGCCGGATTCCTCGATCCCGGCGGCGACGCCGGCCTCGTTGCGGTACATCTGCGCCGTGTCGATGTGGCGGTAGCCGGTTTCCAGGGCCGTCCGCACGGCCTGGGCGGTTTCTTCCGGCGGGATCTGGAACACGCCGAACCCGACCTGCGGGATCCGCACGCCGTTGTTCAGTTCGAGCACCGGAACGTCGGCAGTGGTGGTCGTCATGCCTACCGCCTACCCGGCGGTCCCCGGACGTGAAACGCGGCGGGGCGGGTGATCCCCGCCGCGCCGCGACACTTCACCCCGGACGGGTGACCCGCGGTGTCACCGCCCCGGGCGGTCCACGTCACCGCGCCAGCCGCCGGTCTCCCGGCCGCGCTGCTCGATGAACTCCTTGAACCGCTTGAGATCGCCCTTCACCCGGCGGTCGAGCACGCCGAGCTTGTCGGCGACGTTCTCGGCGAAACCCTCGGGATCGATGTCCATCTGCGCGGTCACCCGCGTGTGCGAGTCGTCGAGCCGGTGGAAGGTGATGACGCCGGCGTGGTCCGGCCCGGAGTCCGACGTCCAGGCGACCCGCTCGTCGGGGTGCTGCTCGGTGATCGTCGCGTCGAATTCGCGCGTCACGCCACCGAACCGCGTCACCCAGTGGGTGTGGGTGGCGTCCACCTGCCGGATTTCTTCGACGCCCTCCATGAACTGCGGGAATTCCTCGAACTGCGTCCACTGGTTGTACGCGGTGGAAACCGGAACTTCCACGTCCACGATTTCGGTGATCGTGCTCATGCACTCCTCCTCGTCGATGGATGGTGCCTGTCGTTGAGGGCACCCAGCGGTTACCCGGTGCCAGCACGGTCAAACCCGGCGCGATTGACCCCCGCCACGGCCGGGTACCCGGCGGCCAGGCAAAGGAGGTGTTCGGTGATCGAAGAGGCAAACAAGACACCGGCGGCCGACCGTTCGGTCGGCGAACTGGTGACGGACCTGACCGACGAGGTCAAGCGGCTCGTCCGGGACGAGATGCGGCTCGCGGTCTTCGAACTGCAGCGCAAGGGCAAGAAGATGGGCCTCGGCGCCGGGTTGTTCGGCGCGGCGGGGCTGTTCGCGTTCCTCGGTGCGGGCACGCTGGTCGCGGCGGCCGTGCTGGCCCTCGCGCTGGTCGTGCCCGGCTGGCTGGCGGCGGTGATCGTCGCGGTCGCGCTGTTCGTCGTCGCCGGGATCGCGGCGCTGGTCGGCAAGAAGGAAGTGACGCAGGGGGTGCCGCCGGTGCCCGAAGAAGCGATCAGCGGCGTCCGCGAAGACGTGGACACCGTGAAGCAGGGGGTGCGGACATGAGCGGGGACTTCCCGAAGAACGCCGAGGAGGCACGGCTCGACCGGGACGCCACCCGGGAGGAGCTCACCGAGACCCTGGAGGCGCTCGGGCAGAAGCTCGACGTGAAGACCAGGGTCAAGGAGAACGTCGACGAAAAGCTCGACCAGGCGACCGCGAAGGTCGCCGACGTGACCAACGAGCCGACCGCGGTCAAGTTCCGCCAGGGCGCCGACGCCGTGCGGGCCAACCCGGTGCCGGTCTTCGCCGGCGTGCTGGGCCTGCTGATCCTGATCCGCCTGATCCTGCGCCGGAGGAACCCGTGAACAAAGCGCTCTACAAGCCGCTGAGCTGGGTGGTGGGTGCCCTGGGTGGCATCCTCGCCGGCCAGGTCTTCAAGCAGGTCTGGAGCCGCGTGGCCGGTGAGGACGACGCTCCCGACGCCACCGACCGCGATTACACCTGGCGGCAGGTGGTCATCGCGGCGGCGGTGCAGGGGGCGATCTTCGGCGCCGTCAAGGCCGCCACCGAACGAGCCGGTGCGGTGGGGTACCGCAAAGCGACCGGCGACTGGCCGGGCGACGACTGACTGCCGACGTCATGAATGTCCACAGTGGACGGCGGGGAGGCGTGGCCGCGCGGCGGTCACGCCTCCCGGCCGGGTTCGGGACCGAGACCGGCGAGCGCGGCGCCGACGCGCGGGTGGATCTTCAGCACCAGGTCGGCGCCGGTCGCTTCGAGCGAACGGGTGACGGCGTGGCCGCCGAACACGACGGCGAGTTCGGTGCGGGCGTCCGCCTGCAGCAGCGACCGGACCCCGGCACAGCTGAGGAAGGCGACCCGGGTCAGGTCGACGACCAGCCGCCCCTCGATGGCGAGGGCTTCGTCGAGCGTGCCGACCGTGGCGGCGTCGATGTCGCCGACCAGCGTGAGCACGGTGATCCCGCCCGGTCGATCGGTCTTGGTGACGGTGAGGCCGGACGGTTCGTAGATCGTGCGGAAACAGTCGTACATTGGGGCGCTCCCTTTTTTCAGCGGTGCAGGGGCGCTGACCGGAGCACGTGTCTGAACAACAGCCAACACCCCTGACCGTACGCCCCTGCGCCGTGAGGTCAACCCTGCGGGTTTCCCGGCTCCGACCTCGGGTAATCCGTTCGAGACGGAAACCGGCGCCCGGAAGGAGATCCATGCGTGTCGTGATCGTCGGCGGCGGTTTCGCCGGTTACCACGCGGCGAAGAGCCTACGTAAGGCAGCCGGCGAAGACGTCGAAGTCGTCGTGCTGAACCCGACCGATTACTTCCTCTACCTGCCGTTGCTGCCCGAAGTGGCGGCCGGGATCCTCGACCCGCGGCGGATCGCGGTTTCGATCCCCGAGACCTTGCGCGGGGTCCGCCTGGTCCTCGGCATGGCCACCGGCGTGGACTTCGAAGCCCGCCATGTCACCTACACCGATCCCGAGGACAACGAACACCGGATCGGGTACGACCGGCTGGTGCTGGCCGTCGGCAGCGTCAACAAGCTGTTGCCGATCCCTGGCGTCCCGGAATGCGCGCACGGCTTCCGCGGCATCCCGGAAGCGCTCTACCTGCGCGACCACATCACCCGGCAGATCGAACTGGCCGCCGCGGCGGACGACCCGGCCGAGCGCGACGCCCGCTGCACGTTCGTGGTGGTCGGCGCCGGCTACACCGGCACCGAGGTCGCCGCGCAGGGTCCCGCGTTCACCGCGGCGCTGGCCGCGCGCCACCCCGAGCTGGCCGGGCAGCGGATCCGCTGGCTGCTGCTCGACGTTGCCGAACGGGTGCTGCCGGAGCTCGACGGGCGGCTGGGCCGGACGGCCGACGAGGTGCTGCGTGCCCGCGGGGTCGAGGTGCTCATGAAGACGTCGGTCGACCACGCCGACGCCAAGGGCGTCACGCTGACCAACGGCGACGCCGTGGCCACCCGCACCCTCGTGTGGTGCGTCGGCGTGCGGCCGGACCCGCTGGTGGCCGACCTCGGGCTGCAGACCGCCAAGGGCAGGCTCGTGGTCACCGAGCAGCTCAACGTACCCGGCCGGGACGACGTGTTCGCCTGCGGCGACGCGGCCGCGGTGCCCGACCTCACCCGTCCGGGCCAGTACACGGCGATGACCGCGCAGCACGCCGAACGGCAGGGCAAGCTCGCCGGGCGCAACGTGGCGGCCTCGCTCGGGTACGGCCGCCGGGGCACCTACCGGCACCACGACCTCGGCTTCGTCGTCGACCTCGGGGCCGGCGCCGCCGCGGCGAACCCGCTGCACGTCCCGCTGTCCGGACGGCCGGCGAAGGCGGTGACGCGCGGCTACCACCTGATGGCGATGCCGGGCAACCGCGTGCGCACGGCGGCCGATTGGGCCCTGGAGGCACTGACCGGCCGCCAGACCGTCCAATTGGGACTCGTCCGCTCCGGCGCCGTGCCGCTCGACACCGACAGCCCGGAACTCCCCCGTCGCTGACGTCTTTCGTGAAAGGACTTCCCAATGCCCGCCGAACCCGAACCCGTCCGTTCCGAAGGCCCGTCCGTGGTGACCGCCGGGGACCCGTCGGGGCCCAAGGTGATCGTGCTCGACCCGGCGGGTGCCGCGAAGCACGACGAGCTGCCCGCGACCTGGCGGCCGCTGGCGGACCAGCGGGCGGTGTTCTGGTGCCGGGTGCCCGCCGGCGGCGCCCTGACCGAAGCCGACGACCTCCTCGGCGACGCCGGGCCCGCCGACCCGGAGATCGCCGTGGTGGCGAGCGGTCCCTTCGCGGCGGAGGCGCTGCAGCTCGTCGAGCGCCACCCGGGCGCGGCGACCCACCTGCTGCTGGTCGACCCGGCCTCGGACGCGTTCCTCGCCGCCGGCGACGCCGCCCAGGCCAACGACGCCTGGCTGGCGGAGCACGAGGACGTGGTGACGAAGCTGCGCGAGGCGGGCACGGACGTGCAGGTCGTGGCGTCGAGCGGCGAGAACCCGGACGACCGGGTGCCGCCGCCGCTGCCGCTCGGCCACCCGGAGGTGGTCACGGCGGTGCGCTCGGCCCTCGGCCTGGCCTAACCGGCCGGGCGGCGGCCGAGGTCCACGAAGGCCCGCACCACCGGGGACACCGAGCCGGCCCGCCAGGCCAGGCCCAGGTCGATCCGCGGGGGCGGGTCTTCGAGCCGCCGCAGCACCACGCCGCGGCGTCGCAGCGCCCGGGCGCGGTGTTCCGGGACCGCCGCGAGCCCCGCTCCTTCCGCGACCGCACGCATCAGCTGCTCGTCCTCCGGTTCTTCGCGGACGATCGGCGGCAGCCCGCCCGGCCAGACCTGGCCGCTGATCGCGTCGTACTGGCCGGGACCGTTTTCCCGCGGCCAGAACACCACCGGCTCGGCGGCGATCGCCGCCCGCCGCACCCGGCCGCGGCGGCGGGCGAGCGGGTGGCCCGACGGCAGCGCGAGCAGGACCTCCTCCGACCCGACCACCGCGACCTCGATTCCCGCGGCGGTGACCGGCGGCCGCACGAACCCGACGTCGATCTCGCCGGCCGCCAGCCGGGCCAGGTTCAGGCTGGTCCAGCCCGTCTCGAGGGCCAGCTCGACGTCGGGGAACCGCGAGCGGTACGCCGCGACCAGGTCGCCCGCCTGCGGACCGGGCGCCGACCGCGTGTAGGCGATCCGCAGCCGCCCGGTGTCGCCCCGGCCGGCCGCGGTGATCGCGCCCCGGGCCCGGTGCAGCCGGTCGAGCAGGCCCCGTGCTTCGGCGGCCGCCACGCGCCCGGCGTCGGTCAACGTGAAGCGCGGGCCCGTGCGGTCGAGCAGCGCGACCCCCAGCTCCGCCTCGAAGGCGCGGATCTGCTGGCTCAGCGACGGCTGCGACACGAACAGCCGGGCGGCCGCCTTCGTGAAGTGCATCTCCTCGGCGAGCACGGCGAAGTAGTGCCATCGGCGCAGGTCCACCCAGCGATTATAGGGCGCTCCTATGCCTTGATCGGGACGAAGTCTTGGACCCGACGCGCCGCCCGCTGCTGTCCTGGATCCCGTGACCACGACCAGCGCGCCCCTGACCCGCACCGACCGCAAGCTGCTCGCCCTCGCCGCCGCGGCGGAGCGGCGGCTCGCCGCCCCGATGGCCGGGTTCGTCGACCTCACCACCGTCCGGGACGCCGTCGAAGACCTGTCGACGGCGTTCGCGCCGCTCGGGCGGGTGCAGCACACCGTCGCCGCCAAGGCGTGCGGTCTCGCGCCGCTGCTGCGGTTCCTCGGCGGCCTCGGGATCGACGCCGAGGTCGCGAGCCCGGGCGAAACGGCGGTCGCCGAAGCCGCGGGCCTGCGCGGCCCGCGGCTGGTCCTCGACTCCCCCGCCAAGACCACCGCCGAGCTCGCGCACGCGCTGGCCGAGGGCACCGCCGTCAACGCCGACAACTTCCAGGAGCTCACCCGGCTCGACGCACTGGTCGGGGCGACCCCGCCGCGCTCGGTGCTGGGTGTGCGGATCAACCCGCAGGTCGGCGCCGGCCGGATCGGTGACACGAGCACGGCGACCGCGATGTCGAAGTTCGGTATCCCGTTGCGGGACAACGGGAACCGGGCACTGCTGCGCGAGGCCTTCGCGCGCCGGCCGTGGCTGACGCGGCTGCACGTCCACGTCGGCTCGCAGGGCTGCCCGCCGGAGCTGATGGCCGACGGTGTCGCCGCGGTGCACGAACTCGCCGAGGAGATCAACGCCGACGCCGGCCACCGGCAGGTGACCAGCCTCGACCTCGGCGGCGGCCTGCCGGTGGACTTCACCTCCGATGAGCCGGGCCCGGCCTACGCGGACTACGTCGCCACGCTGCTGGCGCGGGTCCCGTCCCTCGCCGACGGCCGCTACGCGTTCGTCACCGAGTTCGGCCGGTCCCTGCTGGCGAAGAGCGGTTTCCTGGTCAGCACGGTGGAGTACACCAAGGTCGCCGGCGGCCGCCACATCGCCGTGACGCACGCGGGCGCCCAGGTGGCGGCGCGCACGGTGCTCCAGCCGGAGCACTGGCCGCTGCGGATCGGTGCGTTCGACCCCACCGGCACACCGAAAACCGGCCCCGAGGTGCCGCAGGACATCGCCGGTCCCCTGTGCTTCGCCGGCGACCTCCTCGCCCGGGAGCGGCCGCTGCCGTTGCTCGAACCGGGCGACCTCGTCGTCGCCCACGACACCGGCGCGTACTACTTCGGCGCGCACTACGCCTACAACACGCTGCCGCGCCCGGCCGTGTACGGGTTCACCGTGTCGCCGCGCGGTGACGTCGAGTTCACGCCGCTGCGCCGGGCGCAGACCCTCGCCGAACTGGTCGCCGACGCGGGCGGCGAATTCCTCGGAGCGCTCCCGGAAGCGTGATCACCGGCGTACGATCCCGGGCAGCCGAGGGGAGGCTGTCATGGGGGCACTACCGCGGTTCGCCGCATTACCGGTCGGGATTGTCGTTGCCGTGCAAGCCGTCGTGCTGACGACGTTGTCCGGCCGCTACGGCTTCCACCGCGACGAGCTGTACTTCGTCGCCGCGGGCCGCCGCCCGGACTGGGGGTACGTCGACAACCCGCCGATCACGCCGTGGCTCGCGCGGGCGTCGACGGCGGTGTTCGGCGAGACGCCGAGCGGCCTGCGGGTGGTCGCGACCCTGCTGGGCATGGCCACCGTCATCGTGGTCGCGTTGATCGCCCGTGAATTCGGGGGCGGCCGCGGTGTCCAGCTGTTCACGGCGATCGCGACGGCGTTGTCGTCCTACGTCCTGGTCGTGTCGCACATGCTGGCGACCAACTCCGCGGACGTGCTGCTGTGGTCGCTGATCGCGCTCTTCGGCCTGCGGCTGCTGCGCACCGGCGACGGCCGGTGGTGGCTCGCCGTCGGCGCCGCCGTCGGGCTCGGCCTGGCGAACAAGTGGCTCGTCCTGCTCCTGCTGTCCGGCCTCGGCGTCGGTGTCGCCGTGGCCGGTCCGCGCCGGGTGCTGCGGACCTGGTGGCTCGCGGCCGGCGTCGGGATCGCCGCCGTCCTGGCCGCGCCGGTGGTGCTCTGGCAGGCGGCGCACGGCTGGCCGATGCTCACCGTGGCCGGCGGGATCAGCGAGGACGACGGCGCCGAAAACCGGCTCCTGTTCGTGCCGATGCAGTTGGTTCTGCTTTCGCCGGTGCTGGTGCCGGTGTGGATCGCCGGGCTCGTGCGGCCGTGGCGCGACCCCGGCCTGCGCTGGGCCCGCGCGCTGGCGATCGCCTACCCGGTCGTCTGCGTGGAGCTCCTGGCCGTCGGCGGCAAGCCGTACTACTCGGTGCCGCTGCTGCTGCCGCTGGTGGCGCTGGGCGCCGAACCGGTGCTGCGGTGGCTGGGCCGGGGCGGAACCGTCCGGCGAGCCCTCTCCGGTGCGGCCGCGGCGGTGTGCGTGGCAGTGTCCGTCCTCATCGGACTCCCGGTGGTGCCGGCGCCGGCGTTGAACGGCCCGTTGCTGGCGATGAACAAGGAGCCGGGCGAGCAGGTCGGCTGGCCGGGCTTCGCCGGCAGTGTCGCCGGTGCGTGGCAGCGCATCCCGGACTCCGAGCGGGACACGGCGGTGATCCTCGCCGGCAACTACGGCGAAGCCGGGGCGATCGAGCGCTACGGCCCCGAGCTCGGGCTGCCGCAGCCGTACTCGCCGCACATGTCGTACGCGGACTGGGGACCGCCGCCGGACCGGCTGGTCGGCCCGGTGCTGCTGATCGGGCGGGTCCGGCCGGGCTCGCCCGCGGCCCGGCTGATCACCGGGTGCCGCACGGTCGCCAAGCACCACAACGCCGAGGGCGTCGACAACGACGAAGACGGTGTCACGCTGTCGCTGTGCACCCTGACGCGGCCGTGGTCCGAGGCATGGCCTCAGCTGCGGCACTACTACTGAGCGCGCGCTACCCTCGGGCGCATGGTGGCGAGGCGCACGGCGGTGGCCGTGGTGGGGGCGGGCCCGGCCGGACTCACGGTGGCGAACCTCCTGCGGCGCGCGGGGATCGGCTGCGTGCTGCTGGAAGCGCAGAGCCGGGCGTTCATCGAAGCGCGGCCGCGGGCCGGGTTCATCGAGGAGTGGGCGGTCCGCGGGCTCGAACGGCGGGGCCTCGGCGAGCAGCTCGTCGCGAAGGCGCCGCGGCACGAGAAGTTCGAGTTCCGGTTCGCCGGGCAGCGGCACGTCTTCCGCTACGGCGACGTCACCGGCCAGCGGCATTTCGTGTACCCGCAACAGCTTCTGGTGACCGACCTGGTCGAGCAGTACACCGATGCGGGCGGTGAAGCGGTCTTCGAGGTCTCGGACGTCGAGCTGCACGACCTGACGTCGGACTCCCCCGCCGTCACGTTCCGGGCCGGCGGCGCCGAACACCGCATCGACTGCGACTTCGTGGCCGGCTGCGATGGTGCCCGCGGCGTCTGCCAGGGCTACCTGCCGGCGGAATCGACGGTGAAAGCCCACCACGACTACGGAATCGGCTGGCTCGCCCTGCTCGCCGAGGCCCCGCCGTCCGCCGACGGTGTGCTGTTCGGCATCCACCCGCGCGGGTTCGCCGCCCACATGGCGCGCACGCCGGCGGTGACCCGGTTCTACCTGCAGACCGCGCCGGGCGAAACCGAAGCGGACTGGCCCGACGAGCGCGTGTGGCAGGAGCTGCACGCACGGCTCACCGTGCCCGGCGGGGAGATCACCGAGGGCAGGCTGTTCGAGAAGCGGATCCTCGACATGCACAACTACGTCGTCGAACCGATGTCGTACGGCCGGCTGCACCTGGCGGGCGAGTCGGCGCACCTGGTCGCCCCGATCGCGGCGAAGGGCATGAACCTCGCCCTGCACGACGCGTTCCTGCTCACCGAGGCCTTTCAGGCGTACTACGCGGGAAACCCGGCGCCGCTGGCCGGGTACTCCGCCGCGTGCCTGCCGCTGGTGTGGCAGTACCAGGAGTTTTCGCTGTGGCTGTCGGACATCTTCCACCACACCGCGGCCGCGGGCGAAAACCCGTTCGCGGCGCGCATCGCGGAAGCCCGGATGCGCCGCCTGCTCGGTTCGCCCGCGGCCGCGGCGGCGTTCGCGGAGCTGTACATCGGCAAGAACGCCGACCACTAGCTCCAGGCGATCTTGAACACCCAGGTGTAACGGCCCGCCTGCCGGGCCGCGGCCGGGACGTCGATCACCAGAGAACCGTTTTCGACGCTCCAGTGCAGGTTCCCGCGGTACCCGAGCATGGTCACCCGGTCCCCGCGGCGGATCGGCACCGGCGCGTCCACGACCACGCGGCTGCCCGGCGCGGCCAGCGAGTGCACGTAGAAGGCCTCGTTCTGCTTGACCGTGAACCGCAGGTCGCCGAGCTGGGCCATCCGCGACCAGTACGTCGTCCCGTAGATCGCCTCGCCGTTGACCTTCAGCCACGCGCCCGCGTCCCGCAGGTGCCGCTGCATGACGGCGGGGATGGTGCCGTCGAAGTCCGGGCCGATGTCGAGCAGGAAGTTGCCGTTCTTCGAAACGATGTCGACGAGGGTGCGGACGACCTCCTCCGCCGTCATGTAGCGGTCGTCGGGGGTCGCGCGGTTGTAGCCGTAGGAGAACGGGTCGAGGCCGCGGCTCGCCTCCCACTTCGCCACGACGGTGTTGGGGTACGTCGTGTACTCCGGGGTCGTGAAGTCGTGGTCGGGGATCCCGCCGCGGTCGTTGTAGGTGACGTCCTTGGGGCGCTTGCGGTTCTTCGCGCGGTTGAAGTACTCGGTGAGCACGGTCCGGCTGTCGTTGACGCCGCCGATGTCGAACCACAGGACGTCGGGGTCGAATTCCGTGATCAGCTCGAGGACCTGGGGCGCCTGGTAGTCGCGGACGAAGTCCTTCCCCGCGGTGTAGCCGGTGTAGGGCAGCGGCGCGCCGGTGTAGGGGTTGCGCGGCGGGTGGCCCATCCACGGGTTGTCGGGGTTGAACCATTCCGGCAGCGAGAAGTACAGGCCGTTGCGCAGCTGCGGGTTGTACTTCCGCGACGCCGCGAAGAGCTCGCTGACGATGTTGCGCTTCGGCCCGAGCTTCACCGAGTTGCGGTCACTGACCTTGGTGTCCCACAAGGCGAAGCCGTCGTGGTGCTTCGACGTCAGGACGTAGTATTCCGCGCCGGCGTCGGCGATCAGGTTCAGCCACGTGCGCGGGTCGAACTTCGCCGCGGTGAAGAGCGGGATGAAGTCGTCGTAGGCGAAGTTCTCGCCGTACTTCTGCCGGTGGTAGGCGTAGGTCGCGCCGTTCGGGTCCTGCTGGTTCTGCCAATACCACTCCGCGTACTGCTGCCCCACCGGCGCCCACGCGGGCACCGCGTACACACCCCAGTGGATGAAGATGCCGAACTTGGCGTCGGTGAACCAATAGGGCGCTCGGTGCGTCGAGAGGGACGCGTCGGTGGGCCGGAAGTCCGGGACGCCGAGGGTGATCGGCACCTGCTGGGTGGCGAGCGTCCCGCGGCCGGCGGTGACGCGGATCTGGCCGTTCGTGGTGGTGCCGGGCGGCACGGACGCGTTCGGCGCGAGGCCGAGCCGGACCGTGGCCTGCTCCCCCGGCGCCAGCGCGCGGATGGCCGCGGGCACGGTCGTCCGGCCGCCGGGGACGTCGACGGTGACGCTGACCCGGTCGCCCGCGCCGAGCCACACGGTCCCGGCGTTGACGATGGTCGCCTCGGCGGCCTGCGGCCCGCCGTCGGTCAGCAGGTTGGCGCTCGAGCGGCCGTCCAGGACCAGCGCCGAGCGGCCCACGGCGACCGGCTGGAGGGTGAGCGCGAAGACGTGCAGGCTCGACACGTTCGGCGCCGGGTTCGCCGTCGTGGGCAGGGTCAGCGCGACCGCCTCGCGGGCCGGGTCGATCCAGACCTGGCCGGTGGCCAGGGAAACCGGGTTGTTGTCGACGACGCCGCCGGGCGCGTAGCGGAACGGCGAGACGAGCGCGCCGCTGCCGGTGTACCAGTCGGGGCCGGACAGCGAACCGGTGCTCGTGCTGCCGTCGGCGTAGTGCACGGTCGCCGGGCCACCTGCCGCGCCGTAGCTGCCGGCGACCAGGAAGTAGGCGACGAAGTACCGGCCTTTCGGCAGGTCGATCCGCTGGCCGGTGGCGGCGATGTTGTTCTTCGCCCCGGCGGTCGCCGGGCCGAGCTTGAAAGGGACACCGCCGGCGGTGACGGTCTGTCCGGCCGGGACGTGCTCGGCCGGGAAGGTGTAGCCGGAGCCGTCGAAATCGCCGCCGGTGGCGGACGCGCTGTCGATGCCGTCGTTGGTGAACCAGGGGTCGAGGGCGACCGGGACCGGCGGCGGGGGCGGGACGATCGGCGTTTCCGGGCCGTCGGCAGCGGCGTCGACGGGGACGGCGGCGCCGGCCGGGGCGTGGCCGGCCACGCCGAGCGCGACAGCACCACCGAGGGCGATTCCGAGAGCTTGACGGCGGGGGAAGGTCGACACTGAACCTCCAGGGATCGGATGACTACGGCGGATTGACGACGGACGTCACCCTCAGGAGGCACACCCGTCGCCGACGGAACATGATTCATCCGATGAATGACCCTGCTTGGTCGCTCTCGCCGTGTCAAGAGGCCATCTGGAGCGATCGATGTGAACCACGCTCGTGTTCACCGCGTATCCCTAGGTAACGAGCTGCAGCACTCGCCGCCAGAACCCAGCCGCACGAAAGGCCAGACCGATGTCCACCGATCCGAACGCGCTGAGCCGCCGCGCGATCGCCATGCTCAAGGCGATCGCCGACGGGCGCGCCGAGCTCCGCTGCAGCTGCGAACCCGACCTCCGCGTGGACGGGCTGCCGTGCTGCGACCAGAGCACCGCCCACCACCTCGCCCGCGCCGGGCTGGTCAGAGCCACCCGGCTCGTCGCCCCCGGCCAGTGGGCGCCCGCCGAACTGACCGATGCGGGGTACCGCGCCCTGGGTACGTTTCCGGCAGCAGCTTGAGCCTCCCGCTCAAAAGCCGTGAAGGCCACCTCGCCCGAGGTGGCCTTCACGGCTTTCCAGCGCCGGACCGCCGGGAGAAAGCTCGAACTGCGCTGAACCGGCGGGGGCCGGCGGCCGTGCTTTGGGTGAGGGCGTCTCGCACACGCCCTCCGGGGTCACCACGACGCAACGATCCGGGCCAGCCTCCGCCCGATCGGGACCGGGTACCCCGGCGAGCGGCCGTCGCGGCAACGGCCACCTCGCGCGGGCCCGTCCGGCATCCCCAGAATCCCGGACGGGCCCGCCCCGGCCCCCTCCCCGGTCTCTCTGTCCTGAGTGTCACTGTCCCGGATCTTGTCCGGCCCCTCACCTGATCAGCGGTCCCCGAGCCGCGGACCGCGGGCGACGGTGGGGAGATGCGACGTTTCGTGGCCGTCGGCACGGCCGTCCTGGCGGGCTTGGGGCTGCTCGCGACGGCCGGCAGCGCGAATCCGGAAAGCGCTCCCCCGGGGTTCGGCCGGCACGCCGTCGGTGGCTGGGTCGGCACGTGGGCCGCGGCGCCCGCGGCCGCGGCGCCGAACACCCCCGACGGCTACCCGGGCTACTCGATCCGCAACGTCGTGCACACCAGCGCCGGCGGCGCCCGCACCCGCGTCCACCTCTCGAACGCGTTCGGCACCGCTCCCGTGACCTTCGGGCACGTCACGGTCGCGGTCCAGCGCACCGGACCGGACGCCGTGCCGGGCACCCTGCGGTCCCTGACCTTCGGCGGCGCACCGAGCGTCGTGGTCCCGGCGGGTGCCGAAGCGCTGAGTGATCCGGTCGGCCTCCGGGTCCCCGCCGACGCCGACCTGCTCGTGACGACCTACGTGCCGGCCAGGTCCGGACCGGTGACCTACCACCCGCTCGCGACGCAGGCGTCGTACTTCACCCGGGCCGGCGACTTCGCCGACAGCGAGTCCGGCACCCCGTACACCGAGCAGACGTCGGTGTGGCACTACGTCTCCGGCGTGGACGTCCAGGGCGGCGCGGAAGCCTCGATCGTGGCGCTCGGCGACTCGATCACCGACGGCTTCGGCTCGGCGGCGGGGGCCAACCACCGCTGGCCGGACTACCTCGCCGACCGGCTGCACGGCCGCTACGGCGTGCTCAACGCCGGCATCAGCGCCAACCGGCTGCTGCTCGACGTGCCCGGCTCCGGCGCGGGCCAGAACGCGCTCGCCCGCTTCGACCGCGACGTGCTCGGCGTCGGCGGGGTGCGGACGCTGATCGTGCTGGAGGGCATCAACGACATCCAGCAGACCCCGCACCAGACCGACCCGGGCGCCATCGCGTCGGCCTACCGCCAGCTGGTGGCGCAGGCGCACGCGCGCGGGATCCGCGTCCTCGGCGGCACGCTCACGCCGTTCAAGGGCTGGCGGGTCTACGACGACACCCTCGAAGCGACCCGCCAGGCGGTGAACGCGTTCATCCGCACCAGCGGGGTCTTCGACGGCGTCATCGACTTCGACGCGGCCCTGCGCGACCCGGCCGACCCGCTCCGCATGCTCCCGGCCTACGACTCCGGCGACCACCTCCACCCCGGCGACGCGGGTTACGAGCGGATGGCCGCCGTCGTCCGGCTCGACCGGCTCTGATCCCGCGGGATGAACAGCACGGCCACCAGGCTCAGCACCGCGACCGCCACCAGGTAGAGCGACACCGAAAGCGAGGTGCCCGTGGCGGTCTGCAGCGCGGTCGCGATCAGCGGCGCGAACCCACCGCCCAGGACCGCACCGATGGCGTAGGAGAACGAAGCTCCGCTGTAGCGGTACCGCGGCTCGAACAGCTCCGCGAACAACGCCGACTGCGGCCCGTAGGTGGCGCCGAGACCGATGTTGAGCACCACCACCGCCACGATCAGCCACGCCGTCGCCTTCGTGTCGACGAGCAGGAAGAACGGGATCGGCCAGACCACCAGGAGCACCGATCCGGCCAGGTACACCGGCTTGCGGCCCACCCGGTCCGACCACGCGGCCGAGGCGAGGATGCTCACCAGCCAGGTCACGCTGCCGACGATCACGACGACCAGCAGCGTGGTGCGGTTGATCTTGAGCACCGAGGTGCCGTAGGACAGCAGGTAGGCCAGGAAGATGTACCCGATCGCGGTGTTGGCGACGAAGCTGCCCGAGGCCACCAGCAGGGCCCGCGGCCGCTCGCGCAGCACCTCGACCATCGGCCGGCTGCTGCGTTCTTCCGCCTCCCGCAGCCGCGAGAACACCGGGCTTTCCTCGATCCGCAACCGGATCACCAGGCCGACGCCGACGAGCACGATGCTCGCCAGGAACGGCACCCGCCACCCCCACGAGGCGAACTGGGCGTCGGTCAGCGAGCGGCCGAGGACGAAGAACATCAGCTGCGCGAGGATCAACCCGGCCGGGACGCCGATCTGCGAGAAGGCACCGTACCGGCCGCGGCGGTCCTCGGGCGCGTGCTCCACCGCCATCAGCGCCGCACCGCCCCATTCGCCGCCCGCGCTCAGCCCCTGCAGCAGCCGCAGGACCAGCAGCAGGATGGGGGCCCACACCCCGATCGCGGAGTACGTCGGCAGCAGCCCGACGCCGACGGTGGCGAATCCCATCAGCAGGAGTGACAGCACCAGCATGGCCTTGCGGCCGACGCGGTCGCCGAAGTGCCCCCAGAGGATCCCGCCGACCGGGCGGGCCAGGAACCCGACCCCGAGCGTCGCGAAGGCGGCCAGGGTGCCGGAAGCGGGCGACAGCGTCGTGAAGAACAGCTTGCCGAACACCAGCGCCGTCGCCGTGCTGTAGATGAAGTAGTCGTACCACTCGATGGTGGTCCCCACCGCGCTCGCCACGGCGACCCGCCGCAAGGGCCGGGCCGCGACCGCGCGGCCGCTCACGACCCGGCTAGTGCGGCTGCGGGGACCAGGTCGTCCACGAGCAGGTCCATCAGCAGCCCGTCGTGCCAGCTGCCGTCCGGGCCGCGCTCGTAGGACCGCATCGTGCCGACCGGCCGGAAGCCGAGCGACGAGTAGAGCCGGATCGCCGCCTCGTTGCCGGCCGCGGGGTCGATCACCAGCCGGTGGTGCCCGCGCACCGTGAACAGGTGCTCGGCCAGCGTGCGGATGGCGTCCGAGCCGAGACCGCGGCCCTGGAAGTCCGGGTGCACCGCGATGTCGATGCCGGCGTGGCGGTACTGCGGGTCGGCCTCCTCGAAGGCCAGTTCGATGCCGATAACGGTGTCGTCGTATTCGATGGCGTAGGTCGTGGTGCCTTCGTCGGGGTCCAGCAGGTAGGACACCTGGGCGGCCACCGGCTCCTCGGCGTCGGCCCACCAGCGGGCGACTTCGGGGTGCGACAGGATCTCCTCGAACCGGGCGGCGTCCGGGGCGGCAGCTGGCCGCAGCCGGACACGGCTTCCGGTGATCAGGCCGGTCATCAGCCCAGTGTCGACCCCCGGAAGCCGCCTGTCGAGCCGGACTTCAGTGCCCGTTCCCGGTCAGTCCCAGCCCGCTGAAGTCGTGCCCCTTCGTGCCCTTCTTCCAGATCTCGCCGCTCGGGGTGGTGAACACCCCGGTGACGGTGTCCATCTTCGTGCCGACCGGCGGCAGCTCCGGCAGCTTCGCCATGCCGTTCTTGGCCATCTTGTCCAGCGCGGCCTGGTCGACGCCGGTGTACTCGGCCTTGATCACCAGGTGGTCGCGGATCGACTGCTCGAACGGGTTCGACGAGTTCGGGAACTTGAACTCGTTGCTCACCTGAACGTGGTACTTGATGCCGATCCCGTCGAGCCCCTCTTTCCGCCAGGCTTCGCTGTTCGCCCGGCCGATCAGTTCCTTGACGCTGTTTTCGATGCCGTTCTTGTGCGCGCTGTTGGCCTTGGTGCTCAGCGGCGTCATGTTGCTCGACGTGCCCGGGCCGCCGATGTTGTCGTTCTCGAGATGTCCCTTGACCCACTTCGCCTTCGGGTTGATCCCGTTGTCGGCCAGGTGCTTCTGCAGTTCGGGACTGAGCTGCTGGTTCTTGGCCGCCGTGTTGAGGTCCTCGACGTCGGTGAGGTGCCCCTTCTGCGGCGGGTTCGCGGCGTTGTTGGAGTCGCCCTTGCCATACGGGCGATCGCCGTCCCAGCGGCCGCCCTGGGTGCCGCCGCCCTGCTTGGTGCTGCGGCCCGGCCCCGGCTTGGAGGTCATGGGCTTCTTCGCCGGCGGCTGGCCGAGCTGGCCCGGGCCGTGCCCGCCGCCCGGCCGCTTCGGCGGCCGCGAGCCGCCGGCGCCGCCGCTGAGCGGCTTGCCGCACGGCGCCGTCAGCATCAGGCCCAGCGGGTCGACGGCGGCCAGCGGGTTCGGCACGTAGCCCGCCGGGTTCGGCGCCGGGCCGAGGCCCAGCGGGTCCTGGCTGAGGTACCGTCCGGTCACCGGGTCGTAGTAGCGGAAGACGTTGTAGTGCAGGCCGGTCTCGGGGTCGGCGTACTGCCCGGGGAACCGCAGCGGCGTGCCCCCGGCCGTGACGACCTTGCCCCACAGGCCCGACCGCGCCCGCCAGGTCAGCGTGCCGCCGGGCGCCACCAGCTCCGCGGGCGCGCCGATCTGGTCGGTGACCACGGCCTGCAGCCGCCAGGTCCCGTCCACGAGCTCGGCCTGGACGAGCGGCCGGTCGTCGCCGGGGTGCCGCTCCCAGGTCATGCTCCGCCGCCGGCCCTCGGCATCGGTGTGCACCTGCTCGACGAGCTGCGTGTCGGCCCACACGAAGTCGACGCGCTCGGCGACGCGGCCGTCGGCGGTCAGCCGCAGCTTCGCGATCCGGCGGCCGAGCGGGTCGTAGCGGTAGCGCCACTGGGTGCCGTCCGGGGTGCGCACGCCGATCAGCCGGTCCACCGCGTCCCAGGTGAACGTCCAGGTCAGGACGCCGCCGGGGATCTGCACGTGCCGGGCGACCAGCCGGCCCTGCGCGTCGTGGGCGTACGCCACCGCGCCCGCGCCGGTCAGGGTGTTGGCGGCGTAGCGGCGGGAGCCCACCTCCGCGTCGACCGGCCAGGTGCCGTCCACCGCGGTCTCGGTGAGGTTCCCCGCCGCGTCGTAGCGGAAGTTCTCGCGGTGGTCGGCGGCCGCGACCTCGACGACCCGCCCGGCCGCGTCGTAGCGGTACTGCGTGACGCCGGTCAGCGCGTCCGTGACCGCGGCGAGCGAGCCGTCCGCGCGGTAGTCGTAGCGCCGCTGCTGCACGGTCCCGGCGGCGGGGGTGGAGACGACCTGGCCGGTCAGCCGGTCGCCCGCGTCGAACGACTGGACCAGCTCCAGCGCGCCGTCCACCGAGCGGCGCAGCTCCCGGCCGGCCGCGTCGTGCTGGAACCGGACGTCGTGCCCGGCGAAGGCGAGCGCCGCCGGGTGCCCCGCCGCGTCCTGCGTCCAGTGGCTGTCCGCCCCGGACGGTGTGCGCCGCGCGAGCACGGTCCCGTCGTCGGCGTAGGAGAACAGGACGCTGCGTCCGTCGACGGTCTCCCGCAGCACCCGGCCGTCGGGATCCCGCTCGAACTCGAGCACGACGTCGTCGCCGGTCGCCCGCACCAGCCGGCCCATGGGGTCGTAGGCGTACGTGGTGATCCCGGTCGGCGTCTGCCGCCGGACGACGTTGCCGAGCGCGTCATGGGTGTAGTCGACCGCTTCGCCGAGCCCGTTGACCGACCGCACCAGCTGCCCGGCCGCGTCGTAGGCGAACCGCAGCACCCGGCCGTCGAAGTCGCGTTCCTCGACCAGCCTGCCCACCGCGTCGTACCGGTAGTGCCAGGTCAGGCCGAGGGGGTTGGTGACCGACGTCAGGCGCAGCTCGGTGTCGTAGCCGTACACCGTGCGGGCGCCGGTGGCGTCGACGCTCGCGGTCCGCAGCCCGAACGGGCCGTATTCGGCGCGCTCGACCGCCCCCACCGGGTCGACGTGCTCGATCTCGTTGCCTTCGGCGTCGTAGCGCCACTGCTCGCGTTCGCCGGTCCGGCCGGTGCGCGCGGCGCGCAGGCCTTCCACCGTCCAGTCGAAGCGCACCTGGCCGCCGAAGACGTCGGTGCGCACCCGCGGCCTGCCGAACAGGTCGCGGTAGTCCTCGCCGCCGTCTTCCGGCCGCTCGAGCAGGCGCTCGTAGTCGAACTCGCCCGAAACCCCGATCTGCTCGGTGGCCAGGTCGGGCACGCCCTCGCCGAGTTCGCCCGCGTACTCCCGGCGCCACGTCCGCTCGCCGTCGGTGAAGCTGGCGAACAGCGGCTGGGCGGGGTCCACGTTGAGGTCCACAGTGGACCCGTCGGGCCGGGTGACCGAGGTGGGCCTGCCGAAGGCGTCGTAGGTGTAGGTCGTCGTGCGGCCCAGCGGGTCGGTGCGCGAAAGCAGCCTGTCGAACCGGTCGTGGACGTATTCGGTCACCGCGCCCAGCGGGTCGGTCTCGCGCACCACCTGGTTCAGCTCGTTCAGCTCGAACGTCCAGGTGTGGCCGAGGGAGTCGGTGTGCCGGGTGACGCCGGGCTCGTACGCGAAGCTCCCGTCCAGGTAGCCCTGGTCGCCGACGGTGCGGACGCAGCGGCCCGCCTGGTCGTAGACGTAGCGGTACCAGGCGCCGGTGCGGTCCTGCCAGCCGGTGATCCGGCCGTCGGTGTCGTAGTCGAACCGCATCGGGCGGCCCGAGGAGTTCACGACGGCGTCGAGCCGTCCGCGGTCGTCGTAGCCGAACGAGGTGACCGGCACGGTCAACGTCCCGGCGGCGTCGACGACGGTCAGCTCGCGCAGGCGGCCGCCTTGGATGCGCAGGTCGACGCGGTACCCGTCGGAATGGCGCCAGGAAACCGGCCGGCCGTCCTCGTCGTGGGTGACGGCGATCGTGCGCCCGTCGCCGCCTTCGATCCCGGTCAGCGGCAGGACGCGCACGCCCCGCGCCGGGGCGGGCCCGGACGGCGCGGCGAAGGTCAGGGTCCGCCGCTGCGCGGGGTCGTCCAGCAGCCAGGCGCCGGTCTCCTCGTCGATCGCCAGTGTCCAGCGCGGCCCCTCCAGCGGGAACACCGGATCGCCCCCGCGCACCGGCAGCGGGTAGACCAGGATCATCCCGTCCGGGGAGAAGTAGCAGGCGTGCTCGTCGTCCAGCTCCAGCCGCTGGTCCACTGTGGACGCCCAGGAGGCACCGAACAGCCGGCCCGCGCGGTAGGAGGACACGTGGGTGCGCTCCAGCACGAGCGCCAGCGGCCCCGGGAAGTCGACGTCGGCCTGGGCCAGCACCATCTCGCCGGTCGCGACGTCGATCGGGTCGGACTTGCAGACCCGGTCGTCGGCGCCGACCCCGCGGTCGCGCGGGGTGTCCGGCTTGTTCGACGACGGGCTCGTGCTGTCGGGGCCCTTGCCGCCGCCCTTGCCCGCACCCGAGGGCGTGGTCGAGCCCCCGCCGGGGGAAGGGTCCGGGCTCTTCGGGGTGTCGTCGGGGCCTTTGGAAGCCGGGGGCGGGTCGGTCTTCGGCGGCGGGTCGCCCTTGGCGCCGGAAGTGCTGGTGCCGTCGCCTTTCGCGCCCGAAGGCGTGGTGCCGTCGCCCTTCGGCGGCGGTGCGTCCGGGCCGCCCTTGCCGTTGGGGCCGCCGATGTCCTTCGGGCCGCTCTTGATGTCCGCGTGCTTCGGCGGCGGCGCGGTCTTACCCGGCTTGATCTTCCGCAACGCCTTCGCCGCATCCGAAAACAGATC